>CAVFEQ010000020.1:0-25930 GCA_963621535.1 Paludibacteraceae bacterium
ATCCAGGAGCTCGGCGAGAGCCTAGGCGTATAGGGGATAGGTTGGGGTTTCATTATTTAAGCGTCGCCGGCAAAGAACGATCGGTGCTTGTCATAACACTTTTTGTCGATTTGAGCAGGATCTTGTTTCTTTTGGCCGCGTTGGCAAAGTGGCCAGTCGGGCTATTGAAGGGGCCTAGATTAACGGCCAAGCGTTCTTTCGTGTTGTTAGGCTTGCCTCTTTGCCCCGGCGAAAGGCATTTATCGCCCTGATTCTATCCTTATCAGCCCTTTTCATTGACGAAATTGCCGTTCCAGAAAAGCCTTTATACTTGAGGAGCATTTTAAGAAGAGGTCATGTCAGACTTTTATATTCGACTTAGTTCTGGACCGCCTCTATGGCCTGGAAATGCGGACGCAAAATAACCCTCTATTAATATATGGAGTCAAAGAAAATCGAGATATTGCCTTTGAAAAAGAATTTTTAAATTTTCTTGACAATAATTGTCCCTACCTTAGATTAGCGCCATCAAGGCATTCTTAGCGAAGCCTTGTATCTAATAAGGAGGTTTCTTTATGAAACAAAAAACGTTGCTCGTGTTAGGTCTAGGCGCCCTCATGACCTTGGCGAGCTGCGGCACTGCTGGAGAGGCGGGTTCGGGTGTTTATACCTATCGCTCTTACGTTTCTGGCACGCCGAAAAACTGGAACCCTCATACGTGGGAAGACAGCGGGGCGAGCGAAATCACTGGCTATTCGGAAATTGGCTTTGTTGATTATTCCTATGATCCGGACGTCGAAGGGGGCTATAAGGTCGTTTATGAAATGGCGACCGGCATCTCGAACGTCACCAAAGATCCGACTGTCGTTAATGACGACTTCAAGGATAAATGGGGTATTTCCGATGATGATGAGAGCAGAGTTTGGAAAATCAACCTCAATCCTAATGCTAAATTTGCAAGCGGAACGGTCATCAACGCTCAAACCTACGTCGATTCCATGGAGTTGCTGCTGAACTCTGAGTATAAGAACTACCGCGCGAATAACTACTATAGCGGCGATACTTCTCTTGTTCACGCTTTTAACTATTACAACTCCGGCGCAAGATCTTTAACCAACCTCTTAAGCATTCCTGAATGGGGCGTGACTGTTGAAGATACCGTTTACGTCGACATTCCCAACTCCCCCATTTTCGCTGACGCTTTTGGCTCTACTTACGCAACCATCAAAGCTACGGCTGGCTATGCTGCCTATTTTACGACGCCTGAAGGGGATAATATCCTTGAAAAATATGTCGATCCCGTTGAGCTTACTGATTCTATTCTCGCCGAGCTCGCTAGCATTCCTCTTTGGAGCGCGTGGGAGGTTGGCGATCAAGCCAGCGAGTATGCAGAATCCTATTTCTGCTCTTCCTATGTCAGCTATGACGACATCGATTTTAGCGATGTTGGCCTCTTGGCTTTAGACGACTACACGCTCGTCTACATCACCGAATATGATGTGAGCAAATTCAACTTCGAAGTCGCCTGCAGCTCGCTTTGGCTGGTCAATCCTACCTTATACAAGAGCTTGACCACCACGGGTAGCAACGGTCTGAAGACCAGCTCTTACGGCACTGCCGCCGCTGGCGTCGCTGGTTATGATTCCTTTGGCCCCTACAAGCTGACGAGCTTTGAAGAGGACAAGCAATACAAGTTCGAACGCAATGAAAATTGGTATGGCTGGACCGATGGAAAACACGAAGGTCAGTATCAGACAACCAATATTGTCGTTGACGTTTACAAAGAGCATTCCTCTGCCCTCCTTGCTTTCGAGCAAGGCAAACTTGACGGCATTAGCCTCGAACAAACGGATTTGGCCAAATATGGTTACAGCGACTATCTCCGCCACGTTCCCGAGACCTATACCATGCGTTTGGTCTTCGACAGCAATCTCGAAGATTTGAAAAAGCTCGAAGAAACCGCTGGTAACGGTAAAAACAAGCAGATTCTTTCGCTCTATGATTTCCGTAAAGCCATCTCTTTGTCGATTGATAGGACAAGATTCAACGCCGAAGGCACCGCCGGGAACCAAGCTTCTTATTCTCTTCTCAACTCCCTCTAT
Organism: Paludibacteraceae bacterium; assembly: GCA_963621535.1. Lineage (GTDB taxonomy): Bacteria > Bacillota_I > Bacilli_A > RFN20 > CAG-826 > Alloenteromonas. Next base: position 2,082 of record CAVFEQ010000020.1, read on the forward strand.
TTCTACGACGTCGAAAACGATCCTTCTTCCGTTTACCGTAACACGGATGAGGCGAAGAAGGCCATCGTTGACCTTTACGGCATGGAATACGGCGAAGGGAAGACCTATAAGACTTTGGACGAAGCCTACAAGGCGGTTACTGGGTTAGACGTTCCTGAAGCCAAGAAGCTTTTCACCAGCGCCTATAATGACGCCGTCGAAGCCGGCATCTATACTGACGGCCAGGAGATTGAGTTCGAAATCGGCTATTATGACGCAACCGTGACGAGCGCTGTCACTCAGACAAAGCTTCTGAACGAATTCGTTGCCACCGCTACAAAAGACACTCCTCTTGAAGGCAAAATAACCTTCAAAGGCAAATCTTTCACTGGCGATACGACTCGTTACGACGCGATCGGCACTGGGCAAATTGAAATTGCCAACTGCGCCTGGGGCGGTGCGGCCTTCTATCCGTTCAACTCCATCCGCGTCTACTGCGACCCCGAGTACACCGATATCAACGAGTCTCGTTCTTGGGATCCGACCAAGGAGGAACTGACCATCACTTACGATTGGGATGGCAAAGGCGAAAAGGAGAAGACCATGACGTTCCAAGCCTGGTCTGTCGCCATCGGCTCCTCGAAGGGCGAGTACTACACCGCGGATATCAACCTCAAACTTCACGTTCTCTCAAAGCTTGAAAACGCGATCCTTGACAAGTATCTCTTCGCGGTCGTCGGCAGCTACGCATCCGTCTCTCTCGACTCGATGAAAATCAAGTTCCCGACCGATACCTACAACATGTTCTATGGCTTTGGCGGAATCCGCTACATGACCTATAACTACGATGATGCTGCTTGGTCGAGCTTCGTTGCAAGCCAAGGCGGCACCCTCAATTACGCCTAATCTGTAGAATCCCGCTTGTTTGTCAAAGGGGACGTCTAACAAAATAAACGTCCCCTTTTTACCATCTAAGGAGGCTTGTGATGTTCAAATACATTTTAAAAAGAATCGGCCTCATGATCTTGACCTTTCTCGTGATCATGATCATTTGCTTTGTGCTAATCAAATCATTGCCATTGCCGAGCATTGAAGGTCTTAACGCTGCTCAAAAAGCCGCGAAAGAGGCCCGTATGAGGGCGCTTGGCTATTATGAGCCGATTCTTGTTCAACTTTGGATTTACTTCAAAAACATAATTACGAAATGGGACTGGGGAACCAGCTGGTTCATTTCCTACAACAAGGATGCCTGGGCCTGCATTTTGGATAAGCTTCCTCCGACGATGCTCGTCAATGCCTATTCGATTGTCTTTAGCGTTCCCTTGGGCATTGGTTTGGGCATCGTTGCCGCTTTGTTCAAAAACAAATGGCCGGACACCGTCATCAATATCCTCGTGATGATTTTCGTCTCCGTTCCTTCCTTCGTTTACGCCTTCTTAGTTCAATATTTCCTCTGTTTTAAGCTCAATTGGTTCCCATTGACCATCTTGAGCTTAAGCGATGCAGGGGGAACTTATTGGAGCTGGGGCATGTTTGTCTCAATGATCCCTGCGATCATCTCGCTCTCCTTCGGCACCGTGGCCGGGCTTACCCGCTTCGTGCGTGCCGAACTCATCGACTGCTTGACCGAGGATTACATGATTTTGGCCAGGGCGAAAGGCCTGACAAACGCTCAGGCGACCATGCGTCATGCGTTGAACAATTCCATGGTTCCGGTCTTGCCATCCATCATTTCGGAATTCGTTTCGATCATCGGCGGCTCGCTGATCATCGAGAATATCTTTGGCATCCCTGGGGTAGGGAGCCTATTTATCTCCGCCATCAACGGCAAAGATTATGACGTCTACATGGTCTGCAACGCCTTCTACATCTTCATTGGTTTGGCTGCGGGAATCTTAGTAGACATCAGTTACGGATTCATTGATCCGCGCATCAGAATGGGGGCTAAATAATATGGAAAAAGAACTATATCTTCCAGATGACTTCGAGTTTGCCCAAAAAGACGAGAAAATCCACGATTTGAAGTTTGATACAAAACCCGTGGGGTATTTTAAAGACGCTTGGATGCGCTTTAGAAAATCCAAAGCGGCCGTAGCAGGAGCCATCGCGATTCTGTTGGTGGTTGCTTATGCAATCCTGACTCCTATGGTCAACAAGCATAGCGTCTCTTATTCCGATGGCACTTACAAATGCATGGTTCCTTGGTCTAAGACCCTATCTTCTTTGCACATCGCGGATGGGACCGTTACGAAAGAGCTAAACGTTAAGGGGTATTTGAATCTGCTTTCCATCGGCATCGGCGCAGAAGACAAAGACGGCAAGACGATCGACGCCGAAAAGGGAATGGAATCAGTCTTCAACCCTGTTGTCGAAGTCAAAAACGAATATCTGTCCAATGGCATCACTTATCGGTCCGCCAAAGTGCAGCAGTATTACGAAATCGGTTTTATCTATGCTTCCGTTACCTCGGATGAATATGCAAAGATCCTCACTTTCGAAGAAGAGCACGACATGAAGATCGTCTATCCGATGCTTGATACCACGAAGATGGAGGCTAATTCGATTATCACCGCCAACCCCAACTATTGGTATATCACGCAAAACGGTTATCCAGTCGATGCTTCTGGTAACCGAATCAGTAAGGAAAGCGGCCTTAAAAATCTGCAGCCAGCTTATTTGACCGATTCTGATGGCAACGTTCAGTTTTATAGCTTGGGCGGCGCTTCAGGCAATCAATACAACGTCCGCGTTCTTTACTACAATTACTATCTTTATAAGTACAACATGGTTGAGCCGTATTTCTTGATGGGGACGGATAGTCAGGGCTATGACATCGCTGCCCGTCTTGCTAGCGGCATCGGCTTGTCGTTGCTTTTGTCTGTTAGCACGTTTGTCGTCAATTTCGCCATTGGGGCGATCTATGGATCGATCGAAGGCTATTATGGCGGCGCTGCTGACCTGATCATGGAGCGCGTGAGCGATATTCTAAGCAATATCCCTTTCATTGTTTTGGCTTCCATCGTGAACAGCACCCTGATCAACACAGGGAAAATGTCCACTTTCGGCGCGCTTGTGTTCGCCTTCGTCCTTACGGGCTGGATAGGTCCTGCCTATCGCGTGAGGACGCAGTTCTATCGCTATAAGAACCAGGAATATGTTTTGGCCGCGAGAACCTTAGGGGCCAACGATGCCCGCATCATGTGGAAACATATTTTCCCCAATACTTTGGGCACAATCATCACCTCCTCGGTTTTGACGATCCCGGCTACCATCTTCAGCGAGTCGATGCTTTCCTATTTGGGGATCGTAAACCTCAATAGCGCCAGCGTCACTTCTCTTGGTACGATGCTTTCCAATGGGCAAGCCTATTTAAGAAGCTACCCCCATATCATTTTGGCCCCGGCAATCGTCATTTCCTTATTGATGATTTCGTTCAACCTTTTCGGCAACGGGCTGCGAGACGCCTTTAACCCCTCATTAAGAGGCTCGGAGGAATGAGCATGGAAAACAAAGAAACAATATTGCGTGTGCGCGATCTGCGCATATCCTTCCGAACGGTTTCGGGAAAAGTCCAAGCGGTGAGGGACGTCTCTTTCAATTTGGAAAAAGGGAAAACCTTGGCGATTGTTGGCGAGTCTGGCAGCGGAAAATCCGTCACCACCAGAGCGGTCATGGGCATTCTTGCCAAAAACGGGATCGTTGAGTCAGGCGAGATCCTTTACGATGGCAAAGACATCCTGAAACTGTCGGAATGGGAGCTGCATAAAATAAGGGGCGAGAAAATCTCCATGATTTTCCAGGATCCTCTTAGCTCGCTTAACCCGATCGTGCGCATCGGGAGGCAGCTTACCGAAGCTCCGGTTTTGAAAGCGAGAAGCAACAGACGCGAAAACAAAGCCTCTTATAAGAGCATGATCGACGCCTTGAAAGAGGCTGTGACAAGTTCTTCTTTGCCGGTTGAAGATAAAACCAAAAAAGTCGCTATCCTCGATTCTTATGTCAAAGCGCAGGAGAGAGCGGTCAAGGAAGAGCTGGAATATTCTTATGCTCTTAGCTTTTTAAATGACGCCAAAAACAACCTCGACGAGATCAAATTCGCTTATGACTACAAAACCGATGCCGATCTTACTTTGACCTTCATCGAGCTTTCAAAACTCCTGCCAAAAATCAGCAATCCGTATTTGATTGATGATGGAAAATACCTTAAGAAAGCAGCGTATACAATCGCGAAGAAAGCCTATCCTCTCGCGCTTCTCCATAAGGTGAAAAAAGTTAAAAAAGACGAGTTTGTCTCTCTTTCTCCGCTGGTTGACGAGCTTCTTGTTCGTGTCGATGAGGCGCTTAAAAAAACCAAGCCCGATTTCTTTGGCTATGCGATCGCCGGGGATGAGAACGTTTCTCTTCCCTTAGAGGAGCGCAACGCCAAGGTTAAGGAAAAACGTGAGGAGTTCGAAAAAGACTTTATTTCCTTGCTTGAGCTAGCGATGGGCTATTATGAGGAAAAGAGCTTGAAAGCTTCTGCGGAAGCCGCTTTGGCTTTGAAGGAAGCTTTGCCTATCTTTGAGAATGAGCATCTTGAGAAGAAGGAATTGCTTCTTGCTTGGAAAAACCTCTCGGTTTTGGTGAAAAACACCATTAACCCGCTCTCGATCGAGAAAGATTCCTATTCTTTCACGTTCCAGGGTTCGCTAAAAAAAGCGATTCTCAATTATTTCTCCACCATCAAGACAAATGATAAGGAGAAGAAAAGGTTTGAAAAAGAAACCGCGAAATGGAATGCGCTTAAAGCCAAAGGCAAAGAGCCTTCTTTCAAGCCGGTCCCTGCTAACGTGGTTGAAGAAGAAAGGCTTCGCCTTAACATCACGAGCATCCTCACCAACCTCATCTCCTTATATGGGAAGGGAAAGCATGGCCTAGATGACAAAGCCGGGCATACGTTATTTAAGTTATTGGGTGAAACCGCTCTCGGGAGCAAGAAAAAGCACACGAAATTCATGGCTAAGATGGTGGCCATCCGCCTGATGAAGGAAGTCGGCATTCCTGAGCCAAGAAAACGTTTCAGGCAGTATCCATTCGAGTTTTCGGGCGGCATGAGGCAGCGTATCGTTATCGCCATCGCTTTAACAAGCAACCCAGAGATTCTTATTTGCGATGAGCCGACTACTGCTCTTGACGTCACTATCCAGGCTCAGATCCTCGAGCTCATCAACAAGATTAAAAAAGAAAGGAACCTCTCGGTTATTTTCATCACCCATAACCTTGGCGTCGTGGCCAATATGGCGGATAAAATCGCGGTTATGTACGCCGGAAAAATCGTGGAGTTCGGCACCTTCAATGATATCTTCTACGATCCTAAACATCCTTATACATGGGCTTTGCTTGGATCGATGCCGGATTTGGACACCAAAGAGAAACTCGACGCCATTCCAGGCACGCCTCCGAACATGATCTATCCTCCTGTTGGGGATGCTTATGCGGCCAGAAACAAATACGCTTTGAAAATCGATTTCCGCAGGGAGCCGCCCTTATTTATGGTGACGCCCACTCACTTTGCCAGGACATGGCTGCTTGCTGATGACTCTCCTAGCGTAAATCCCCCCGAAATTGTCCTTGCTCGTATCGCCCGTATGGAGGAGAAGTTTGGCGGAGACATCGATGCGGAGATGAATGAAGAACTCAACGAAACAGTCGACGAAGCTTTCGCCTCTTCTTGCGTCAAAGTCGGGAAGAAAAAAGCGAAACGACTGGACGCCAAAGGGTATTTCAAAGCCAAAGAGAAAGGAGACCAAGACAATGGAAAATAATGAAAAAGAAGTTCTGCTGTCCGTCCGCCATTTGAAGCAGTTCTTCAAAATGGGCGGGAAAAGCAAACTTAAAGCGGTCAACAACGTCTCCTTTGATATTTACAAAGGCGAAGTTTTCGGTCTTGTCGGCGAGTCAGGATGCGGGAAGACCACCACCGGCAGAAGCATCATCAAGCTTTATGAGCCTACCGGCGGTCAAGTCACCTTCAAAGGACAGGTCATTTCCTGCGGGACCAGGTGGAACGAAAAAGAGATCAAGTGGACGAAAATTCGATCCAACGACGCCATCAAGGCCTTGAAAAAACAATGCAAAGCGGAGCTTGAAGACGCTGACGATTCCCAAATCGAGAAAATCAAAGAGAGCTATCAAAACCAGATCGACGAGATCAAAAAACATGAGAAAGAAGTCGTCGCTTTCCAAAGTGAGCGGATAAAAGCTCATCGTTACGATCAGAAGAACGGAGTCAAGGAGTATTCGAAAAAAGAATGCGCGAAAGCAAAGCTCTATTTCGAAGAGAAAGAGAAAGAGTTTTTAGCCACCGACCCTTCTTGGAAAGAAAAGCTGAAGTTCAAGGTCAAAAAATTCCTTGCCATACACGGGGCGAAGAAAGAGAAGGTCACCAACAAAATCCAGATGATCTTCCAAGACCCAATCTCTTCTCTTAATCCGAGGATGACGGTCCGTGAAATCATTGCTGAGGGCTTAAAAATTCGCGGAATTCACGACAAAGAATTCATCGATAAAAAGGTCATTGAGGTTCTCAATCTCGTTGGCCTTCTTCCTGAGCACGCGACCCGTTACCCCCATGAATTTTCCGGCGGCCAAAGGCAACGTATCGGAATTGCTAGAGCCATCGTCATGGAACCGGAGCTCATCATCGCGGATGAGCCAATCAGCGCGCTTGATGTCTCCATTCAGGCGCAGGTCATTAATCTTCTCAATGATATCCGTCATAAAATGGGCCTATCGATTCTCTTCATCGCCCACGATCTTTCCGTCGTCAAATATTTCTGCGACCGCATTGGGGTTATGTATTTTGGGCGCATGGTAGAGCTAGCAAGCAGCGAAGAGCTCTTCAAACACCCTTTGCATCCATACACGAAAAGTCTGATCTCAGCCATCCCAACGCCTGATCCGCATTTCGAGAGAGAAAGGAAAAGGATTACCTATAATCCCGCCCTGGTTCATAATTACGTCACGGATAAGCCCAGTTTCCAAGAGGTTTGCCCGAACCACTTCGTCTATTGCAACGCCGCTGAATTGGCGGCCTACAAAGAGGAAATAAAGAAGATTGATGAACAAAGAGCCGAAAATTAAAAAGAAAGCCAGTCCAAAATCCGTTTTGCTCCGATATGGCATTGCCATAGCGGTCGAGATTGGTTTGCTATTCGCTTATTTTGGTTTAGTTGGTCTTTTTTCCGAAACTTCATTGGATCGGATTTACAAGCTCTTAAGCGATGGTTTTCTTGTGGTGGGATTGCTGGCTTTCGGCTTTGGCTTGCTTGTTTATTTTTCGACCTTAGGAGCCTTTAATTTTCTTTCCTTTACGGCGTTAAAAATCGCCTCGAAATTCGCTCATCGGATGCCCATTGCGACCATGTCTTATGGCGATTACGTGAGCAGCAAGAAAAAAAGCGACGCAAAATTCGGTTATTTGCTTATAACCGGTGGGGTTTTTCTCCTTGCCTGCGTCATCTTCATCTTTTTGTTTTATTCCGTTTATTCGCCTGAGGCTTTGCCTTCTGCGTGAGCGCAAATCCATTGATTAAGTGGCGCGCAGGCACCTGCGCATTTATCAAATGAAATCAATATATCGGTAAAACGTTACTTGATGGATTTATTTCTTTATACTTTTCTCATAAGAAAGGAGCCTTTTAAATGGCCAATAGATTCATTCTTAACGAAACCGCTTATCACGGATTCGGCGCGATCAACAACATCGTCCCCGAAGTGAAGGCAAGAGGTTTCAAAAACATCCTCGTCGCTTCCGATGCTTCCCTTGTGAAGTTCGGCGTCACCCAGAAAGTCACTGACCTCCTCGACAAAGAGGGCATCAAGTACGAGCTCTTCACCGATATCAAGCCCAACCCGACGATTGAAAACGTCCTCGCTGGCGTTGAAGCTGCGAAAAAAATCAACGCCGATGGGATTATCGCCATTGGCGGCGGCTCTTCCATGGATACCGCCAAAGCTGTCGGCATCATCATGACCAACCCTCAGCATGCCGATGTTCGTTCTCTTGAAGGCGCGATCACCGATACCAAGCCCTGCCTCCCGATCATCGCTGTCCCCACGACCGCTGGCACAGCTGCTGAAGTCACCATCAACTACGTCATCACCGACGTTCAGAACAAGAGGAAATTCGTCTGCGTCGATCCTCATGACATCCCGGTCGTTGCCGTCATCGATCCTGACATGATGTCTTCGATGCCGAAATCCTTGACCGCTTTCACCGGCATGGATGCCCTTACTCACGCGATTGAAGGCTACATCACCCGTGGCGCTTGGGAACTTTCTGACGTGTTCCATATCAAAGCTATCGAAATCATTGGCCACAATCTCCGCGGCGCCGTCGCTAACGAAGCCAAAGGCCGCGAAGCCATGGCTCTTGGCCAGTACGTCGCCGGCATGGGCTTCTCCAACGTCGGCCTTGGCATCGACCACGCGATGGCCCACACCCTTTCCGCCTATTACAACGTTCCTCACGGCAAAGCCTGCGCCATGCTTCTTCCGATCGCCATGGAATTCAACGCGGACTATTCCGGAACGAAGTACCGCGATATCGCCATCGCCATGGGTGTCGAAGGCGTCGACAAGATGAGCCAAGACGAATATCGTAAAGCCGCTATTGCCGCGGTTAAGAAACTCGGCGAAGACGTCGGCATCCCGACCGTCTGCGAAGAAATCAAAGCCGAAGACTTGGACAATCTCGCTTCCGATGCTTTGAAGGATGCTTGCTATCCTGGCAACCCCCGTGAAGCCGATCACGCGCAAGTCGTCGAACTCTTCTCCAAACTTCTTAAGAAGTAATTCGATTGTTTATTCGACTGCTCCCCCGTCTCGGGGGAGCTTTTCATTTTCAAGGAAGCGTTTTCCATCGGTTTCCCTTTTTACCGAACGAAGACGTGTTTAAAATTGGCTCATGCATTACCGTTACTGCCCTGAATGTGGCTCCAAACTTGTCGATCATCCCGCGGGGGATGATGGGATGGTTCCCTTTTGTGAGAACTGCAACCGTTATTATTTCGATGGCTTCCCAACCGCCGTTCTTACGATGGTGGTGAATGATGACAATGAAATCTGCATGGAGCTTCAAAAATACCTAAGCGATACCTACTGGAATTTTGTTTCAGGCTATGTGACGCCGGGAGAAACCGCCGAAGAGGCGGCTAGACGCGAAGTCAAAGAAGAAGTGGGCATCGAGTTGGAGGACATCCATTACGTTTCCTCTTATTGGTATATCCCAAAAGGCATTTTGATGCTTGGCTTTATTGGGAAAGCCTCCTCGAAAAAAATCGTTCCTTCCGCGGAAGTGAATCAGGCGAAATGGGTTCCTTATCAAGAAGCGCGTCCTTTGTTTTTCCCAGAAGGCTCAGGCAATTTGCAATATCCTCTTTATGAGGCTTTCGTGGCTTCCCTTAAGAATAAGTAAGCGTTAATCACTACGTTTGAGTATTGTTGTTTTAAAATTCGTTCGTGAGTAATTTCGCGCGGCTTTTGCTTGAATATTATGATAAAAGCAAACGTTCTTTGCCTTGGCGAGAAGACCCTATCCCTTACCAGGTTTGGGTCAGTGAAATCATGCTTCAGCAGACAAGAGTCGAAGTGGTGAAAGAACGTTATCTTTCTTTTCTTCGTGCCTTCCCAGACATCCCTTCTTTAGCTAAGGCAAGCGAAGAGGAAGTCCTAAAAGAGTGGGAAGGGCTTGGGTATTATTCAAGGGCCAAGAATTTAAGAAAAGGAGCTCAAACTCTCCTGCGTGAACATAACGCCCAGCTTCCAAAAACTAAGGTCGAACTTTTGAAAATCCCAGGGATAGGCGAATACACCTCTTCTTCGATATCCTCCATTGCATTCAATCAGCCCGAAGTCGCCTTGGATGGAAATCTTTTCCGCATATTCTCAAGGGTGAATTTCATCAGAAAAAGCTACGAGAACGGTGAAGCCAAAAAAGAGGCGATTGTCTTTTTCAAAAAGGAAATGCCTTCAGCTCGATGCGGAGATTTCAATGAAGGCCTGATGGAACTCGGGGAAACGCTTTGCCTTCCTAAGGGAAAACCGCTTTGCGAATTTTGCCCATTTCGTTTTCTTTGCAAAGCGCATCTAAATGGTCAAGAAACAGCCATGCCTTTGCCTAAAAGCAAAAAAGAGCGGGAGCGTGTATCAATTAACGTTTATTTGATCCTCTGGAAGGACATGGTTTTGCTTCGTAAGCGCGAAGGGAAAGGGCTTCTGTCAGGGACTCACGAATTTCCGAATTTTCCGCGCAGCGCACTTTGCGAAACGGCGTTTGAGACGAACGAGATTAAAGGAAGAACCTTAAGCCTTGGCCATGGCAAACACGTTTTCTCCCATCTTGAATGGGATATGGATTGGTATGAAATCGAATGCGAGGAAGAGCCTTCTTTAAAAGGCTGCTTTCTTGTTCCTCTTGCTGATTTAAAGACCGTTTACGTTCTTTCTAACGCCTTTACGAATTTCTGCAAAAACCATGCAATTCTTGGATTTTGACCGCAAAACCGCCCTATTTTTCTTCCTCATATGTATCCAAAAAGGAATGATGACCTTCTGAATCTTTGTAGCCGATCACTTTGTCCAGGACGATGTTTTCCGCGGATTTGAAAATGTTTTTCTCGACCTGAGGATTGGTCTCTTTCAATTTTTGAATCAGCTTTTTTGTCTCAAGCCTAGCGCTCCCGACTCCGCTATCAGGCTTTGCAACGTTTTCGGTGAAGCGGCATGCGCATTGAATGAACTGCAAGGCGTTGGCGTCTCGCCAAGCTTTTATGTCTTCTTCCCTAACGAGGTATAACGGACGGATCAGTTCCATTCCTTTGAAGTTGTCGCTGTGGAGCTTTGGAAGCATGGTCTGATAAGAGCCGGCGTGAAGGATGTTCATGAGAATGGTTTCGATCACGTCGTCATAATGGTGGCCTAAAGCGATTTTGTTGCATCCCATGTCCTGAGCTAGGCGATATAAGGCCCCGCGCCGCATTTTCGCGCATAAATAGCAGGGCGAATGATCTTGGGCGTTGGCCACTTCGAAGATGTCGGTTTCCATGATTTGCGCAGGTATGCCCATCGTTTCCAAATTGGCTTTTATTTTCTCTAGGTTCCCTTGGCTATATCCTGGGTTCATGACTAGGTATTTGACTTCGAAAGGGAAATCGCTGTGGCGAGAAAGCAATTTGAAGCATTCGGCGAGCAGGTTCGAATCCTTGCCGCCTGAGATGCAAACGCAAACCTTGTCGCCTGGCTTAAGCAGCTCGTAACGCTTGATGGCGGCGATGAAAGGGGACCAAATGCTGAAGCGAAATTCCTTGGTAATGCTGCGCTCTATTGCTTCCTCTCTTGTTAATTCTTTCTTGCTCATGGAAATTCTCCGGCTGTGATTATATAGGGTTAGCTCGCTGTTTTGGTTTCCTCTTAGAAGAGAGATGGGGTAAAATTCCTCTTGCTTATGACAGTCGAGGCCCCTGGAAAACAAGCGGAAACGAGCCCAAGTCTTGTTCCAACTGCTGAGCCGAAAAAAAGAGAAAGGATTTGGGAAATCGATTTTTTACGCGGCGCGGCAATTCTTGGGATGGTTCTCGACCACTTCCTCTTTGACCTTGGCGCGCTTGATGGCTATTTCGTCAATTTCCGTGAGGTCGCGAGCCCTGGCTTAATTTCTTTTACCCGGCAAATGCACGCTTATTTCTATGGGCCGATCCGCCAGTTTTTCCATTCGCTGGCAATTCTCTTCTTTTTGATGTCGGGCATCTCTTGCTCCTTCTCGCATAACAACTTCCGTCACGCGGGAAAGATTTTATTTTGCGCCGGGCTTTTCGCTCTTTTCACGTATTCGCTTTATTTCATTTCGAATGGGTTAGGATCCCCTATTGATATAAGAATTATCTTCGGGGTCTTGTTTGTCCTTGGCGTCGGCGTGCTTTTGGTGGCGATCATCCAATTGCTGCCTGGAGCGAAATGGATTGAGTTGGGGCTAGGGTCTGCTCTTTTGCTATTCGGCGTCTTTTGGGGTTTCTTTGGCCCGAGTAAAATTCAGTTCAACGACTTCAAATCCTTCATGAGCAAGATTTTTTATCTTTTTGACGTCACTCCTGAGGTGCGTATGTACAATCCGCATAACGCGCCTAATTGGTTTGCGTTAATCACGGGGTTTGATGTTCCGACTTTCTTCACTTCCATGTTTGGCTTTGCCCGCGCCGGCGCGGATTATTTCCCGATGATCCCTTGGATCGGTTTCACTTTAATCGGGGCATTCCTTGGACAAACCATTTATAAGGAGAAGAAATCTCTTCTTCCGAAAATCGATGGGATGTGGCACCGCCCTCTGGATTGGTTTGGCTCGAAATCCCTTTATGTCTATGTGCTTCATCAGCCTTTTTGGCTTTTGATTCTTATGCTCATCTTCCTCCCGATGGGCTTCCGGATGTTCTGAGGCGCTTATGAAAATCGATCGCGAAAAAACGATATACGAAAACTTTCTGAATATTTGCAAATGGCGGGGCGAGAACGACGCCATTTACTATGAGAACAAAGTCTATTCTTTCTCTGACTTTCTTTCGATCATCCACCGGATCGCGGGATATTACCATTCTATTGGCTTAAAAAAAGATGATTTGATCACCTTGGTTGCTCCTAACACCCCTGAAACGGTCGCCTCCTTTTACGCGGCCTTGCAATTGGGGCTAAAAATCCACGTGCTGCATCCTTTGACATCCGAAGATAACATCGCCCGTGAACTGGAAGATAAGAATTCTAAACTGCTGGTCACGGTTTCCTTGTTCCTAAGGTTTTATGACAAAATCATGGACCAAAAGTTCCCGATTCTGGTCATCGACCCTACGGCTTCTTTGCCTTGGTATAAGCGACTGGGATTTTCGCTTGGCTGCGGCAAAAGGTTAGATACTTACCGCAAGCATAAAGAGCTGCCGGATTATGGCAGAGACTGCCAAAGCGAATATGAAGAATTCGTTCCTTACGACACGAAAGAGGGTCATATTATCCTCTCTTCCGGAGGGACGACGGGGGTTTCTAAATCAATCATTCTGAACGATTTCTCTTTTCTCACAATCTTGCAGGACGGGCTTTGGTTTTTAGGCGACAATGAGGAACAAGGCGTTAACGAATCGATGCTCGCCGCCTTGCCGATGTTCCATGGCTATGGCCTTACCATGGGCATCATGGCCGTGCCTTTTCTTGGCGGGAAAATCGGCTTATTGAGCTCTTTCCGGACGAAAAAGGTTATCCAACTGCTTAAGAAAGGGCGCCTTACCACTCTTTTAGGGGTTCCAACCGTCTACGAGGCTCTTCTCAAAAACAAGCATTTTAAGGGAAAGATTTTAAAGCCTATCCGCAACTGCTGGGTTGGCGGGGACTTCATTTCCCCCTCTTTGCTCAACCGCTTTAACGCCCGTCTTCGCGAGGCAGGATCAGAAGGCCGTCTCATGGAAGGGTATGGCTTAACCGAGGCTGTCAATGTGCTTGCCGTTAATCGCCTTTCGGATTGGCGTGAGGGCTCCATTGGCCGCGCGATCCCCGGTGTAACGGTTAAGATTATCGATGAGAACGGAAAAGAGCTGCCTCCGATGTGCCAAGGCGAAATCGCCGTCGGTGGGGATACTTTGATGGTCGGCTATTATCATCAAGAAGAGATCAACCCTTTCATTGGAATCGACGGAGAACGTTTTTTGAAGACCGGCGATTTGGGGAAAATGGACCAAGACGGGTTCATCTATTTTGTCTCGCGCTTCAAGCGCATCATAAAAAAGAAGGGCATGAACGTCTATCCTCTTTCCATTGAGAAGACGGTTTCTAATCTGGAAGAAGTCGAAGAATGCGCCTATCTCGGGGAGACTTATAAAGGCTATGACGACACCGCCTTATATGTAGAACTTGCTCCTGGGGTGGACTCAGAAAAGGCTAAAGAAAAGATCCTCTACGCTTTGCATCACGAGTACAACAAATATGAATGGCCCGACTTCATTTTTATTAAAGAAAAGTTCGAACACACTTCCGTATTGAAGATCGATTACAAAATTTTAAGCGCGGAATTCCATGACTTTTTAGTTGAAAAATACGGCCCAATTCATAAATAAATTGAGTTTTGCGGGGTTTTTGGTTTTAGAAACCGTAGGGAAATAATGTTTTCTCCCGTGGCTCCTTTTCTTGGGTATAATTACCGGGCAAAGGAGGTTTCTAACTTAGAAACAAAATCAAAACTTATATGTATAGCGATGAGAACAAAGCCTCGTCCCTCGCGAAACTGTTAATCGGCTTCGATGTGGTGATGCTGGACACTTGCTCTCTAATGGAAGATAGCTTCCCCGAATGGCTCGATGTCTTGAAAGAAGCAAAAGACTATCTCGACCAAGGATTCACTCTCGTGGTGCCGAAAGCGTGCTACAAGGAATTGCAAAAACATGCAGGCTCGCGTGACGCGGACAAAAGAATCACTGCTAAGCGTGCTCTAAAAATTCTCAAAAAAGCCAAACACGATAGACTCGTTAGCGTTGGCAAAAAGAACTTCAATGAGAATTTCGCGGATAATGCCATTTATTCGCAGGCAAGTCAGGACCGAATCAATCAAAGAATCCTCGTCATTACCCAAGACAAAAAACTCGCCACAGACCTAAAAAATCTCAATAAGCTCTCTTCCCAAAGAGGAAGGCCCATCTCTGTTTACAAAGTCGTTCCAGGCGGTAAATTAGAGTACAACCAAGGTGAAACTTTCCAAAAGAGCAACTCTTGGAAAGACAACAAACAAGCCACAGATCGCAAAGTCTTTAAAGAAAAAGACCGTGGGAATAAAGACGTTAAAGAGAACGTCCCGCTTTCGCCTGAGGAGAAAGCGATCCAAGGAGATAAGCGCTTAAGCGCGAATCTAAAGAATCCGAATTACTCAACGAAAGAGAAGATTGCTGATATCGAAAAGCAGCTAAAGCTTCTTTCGGATATGCCTGAAGACAGGATCAGGTCACTTCATTTGCTCCAAGGCGTCAAGAAGCTCAACGAGAGCCTGATGATACTTAAAGGGAAAAAGGAAGAGAAACCAGAAACTCCTAAACCCGTTGAGAAGAAAGAGCCGGTTTCGGTTCCGGAAAAAGTCAAAGAAGAAGCGCCCTCAAAAACTGCTTCTGAGCCGACGATTCTGGTGAAAACCCCGGCTAAAAAGCTCTGGTATGGGGAAGGGAAGAGCGCCATCAATGCGCTCAATATGGTCGCTGAGCACTACAACTTGATGTTCCGCGATCCTTCTATCCCTTATCTTGCCGTGGTGCATGGAGCCATTGATTTGACGACGGATGATTTAAGCAGAATCGTCAATAAACTGGACCAAGGTTTATCTGCTTCGCCTAAGACGGAGTTCGCTTACTCCTCTTTCAAGGTCATTGGCCAAAAAGAAGGGAATGGGTACAAGGTTTATCTTGATTTGAATCCCGTTTCCTCCGTTCAGCCTGAAACCGAGAAAAAAGCAAAAACCGCTGCCCCTCTAAACGCCGAAGCCACAAAGAACAAAGAGGGAAATAAAACCATCAAAAAGCCTGCAAAACCGGCAGAAAACCCCGCAAAACCCACGGAAAATAATCATTCTGACGTTAAGGCGGTCCCTAATAATTCTGCCGCTGTGCCTGGCGGAGTGACTCTGGTGATCGGCGTGCCGACGGATGAAAGGAAACGCGGCTACATCGAGCGCAGCGCAAGGCGCGATTCTGCAAAGAACACGTCCGAGTCTGCCGTTAAGCCCCAAAAGAGCAAAGCAACTACTTCTTCAGTGACGAAGAAGAAAGACGCTCCTTCTAAGAAGGCCGAAGCCCCTGAAAAAAAGGCAAAGGATAAGCCTGCGAAAAAAGCTGAGACCGTAGCGAAAACAAAGCCGGTCGCTGAAAAGAAAACGAAGGTTTCTTCCAAACCCAAAGTTTCTCAGCCAAAGGCGGAAGGGAAAAAGACCTCCGAGAAGCCTTCTACAAAGAAGAAAGCCCCTGCTAAAAACCATGAGGATAAGAAAAGCGAACTGAAGCCAATATTGTCCGACGCCTTGAAATCTGAGAAGGTTTTAAAAGCCAATGTCCATAACCCCAATTACCCTTCCACGAGTAAGAAAAAGGATTTGGAAGCCCAAATAGCGTTGGTGAAAAAGCTTTCGAAAGAGGACCGAGCAAAACTGACGTTGAACTTGGACGCTTTAAATGCTTTGATGAAATTGGAGTCGTGATGAACGACTCCTTTTTTGTCGTTAAAATGAGTGCATGGCAAAAAACGAGAAAACCAACGTCATGCGTTTGCTTGAGGCCGCTAACCTTCCTTATCTTGAAAAAGAATACGATCCGGAAGTCGTAGATGGACGCAGCGTTGCAAGCGTTTTGGGTCAAGACCCTGACTGCGTTTTCAAAACGCTTGTCACCCAGAATCAAAAGAAAGAGCATTTTGTTTTTTGCGTGCCCGTCAACTGTGAGCTCGATTTGAAGAAAGCCGCGAAAGCCGCGAGAGCAAAGTCGATTGAGATGATCCCACAAAAGGAGCTTTTGCCTTTGACGGGGTATGTCCATGGAGGGTGTTCCCCTATAGGACTAAAGAAAAGCTTTCCTGTCATCGTGGATGAGACCGCGCAGCTATTTGAGATGGTGTTCGTTTCGGGCGGACGAAGGGGGTTCCAAATTGGGATTTCGCCCTTCGATTTGTCCAAAATGACAAAATGCGTGTTTTTTGACATAGCAAAACGGGAATAAATGCCGTTCCGCCTTTATTCATAGGGTGGAGGTAGTTATGGAGCCGTTTGATATGTTTAGCCTAGAGCGAGAGAAGTTCGCCAATTTCGTCGTCGATTTCGTCAGCCGTGACACGCTTGTTTATTTCCGGGGGAAAAAGAGCCACCCCCTTGATCGTGGATGCATAAGACTGCTCAGCCTATATTCCTATATATTCTTTGATGCGTCTCATGAAACCAAACCGTCCATCCAGGAGATCGGCTTGTTCCTTGATGAAGGGAGCGACATCGCCTCGCTCTATCAAGATGCTTGCTATTGGTATGATCGGTGGAAAAACACGGAGGAGGAAATTCGCTGCACCTCTTTTTGCGAGGGGTTGAATTCCATTATTTTGCAGAAGGCAAGGGAAGTAAGCTCTGATGCCTGGCTATTGCTTCCGGATTTCCGTGGGAGAAAGGAAAGCGTGCGAAGAAAGGTTAATTTCGATCATGGTTTGCCCACGGAAAAAATGGAAGAAAATTTGCTTATTCCCTCCCTTCAGTAGCTACCAAATGCAAAGAAAACCGCCATGGCGTCGAAATAAAAGCATGCTAAAAAAAGAAATTAAAAATTTAGCACTCAACCCTTGACAGTGCTAAAAAACGGATTATCTTATTGTTAGCACTTGAAAGAGAAGAGTGCTAAAAACAAAACCATTAGGAGGTTTGAACTTATGCAAAACAATGTTTCTCGTTACAACGGCGGATTCCTCGATCCCTTCTTCGATGCCCTATTCGGGGATGAAAACGAAAGTGAAGACTATGGGGTCCTCAACATGAAGAGCGATATCACCGAGGAAGGCGACAACTACGTCATCTCCATTGAGATGCCCGGCATGGACAAGAAGAACATCAATCTTTCCTTGAAGGATGGCTATCTTACCGTGAAAGCCAAGGTTAACCGCACCGAAGACATCAAAAACAAAAAAGGTTCCTTCATTCACAGGGAGCGCTTCTCTGGCCTTGCGACTCGTTCCTACTCTGTGGGCGACGTCGAAGAGAAGGATATCAAAGCTTCTTACAAGGACGGGGTCCTTGAGATCGCCTTCCCGAAGAACGCGGTTAAGAAGGTCGACGCTGGCAGCGTGATTGCGATTGACTAAGGTTCCTTTCCCCTTAGTTATCGTCACGAGGAGAGTTTTATGGGGACTCTCCTTTTTTTGTGCCCTCTAGAAGAGGATAATCAGCGCATGAATAACGTGATTTCCGCTCATTTTGTCGCTTGCACTAGGGAAGAGGTCGATAAGAAATACCCTACTCCCAAAAAGATCGTCCTGCCTAGGCGCGGCACGCCTAGATCGGCCGGTTATGATTTCTATTCCCCTTATGAGATCGTGGTCCCGCCCCATCAGAGCGTTTTCTTCCCTGCTTGGGTCAAGTGCGTCGACATGCCGGAAGACGCGGTGCTAAAAATCTTTATTCGCTCTTCTCTAGGAATCAAAAAAGGCCTTTGCCTTAGCAACGGCACTGGCATCATCGACAGCGATTACGTGTGGGGGATAGGCGTTTCCGTTTACAACCGCGGGGATGAAGAGGTGAAAATCGAGGAAGGCGAGCGCTTTGCCCAAGGCATTTTCGAACGGTATCTCATCACCTGCGACGACGAGCCCATCGAAAGCGAAAGAACCGGTGGTTTTGGTTCCACTGGAAAGAAATAGACGTTTTAGAAAACTTCGGCTTAGACGAATAAAATAAAGATTATTTATACAACGTTTAGTTTGCTTGAGCATTTTTCTTTTCTTTTCTTTCGCTTGCTCTAAAATAAGCACCGCAACCGCGGAGAATTGCTGCCTCCGAAATTGCGTTCTGGAGGTTTTACTATTATGGAAGAATGTTTTTCTTTCGCTTCTGTTCGTGTGATCAAAAAGAATGGGAAAGAGGAACTTTTTGATCCGGCCAAAATAGAAAAAGCAGTCCAGTCCTCCAAAGCGCGTTTGGATGCCAAATTCACCCCCGATGAAATCCAGACCATTGTAAGCAAGGTAAAGGCGCAGCTTCAAAAAGCGGGCGAAGATAAGGTTCCCGTCGCGACCATTCATATCTATGTCGAGAACGCTTTGGATGAAGTCGACCCTTCCACCGCGAATCAATACCGCAGCTGGCGCAATTACAAAGCGGACATGCAGGCGATTTCCGCCGATGCTTTAGCCACGGCCTCCTCGCTTTCCTATCACGCTGATCATAGCAACGCCAATAGTGATTCCGAACTGATTTCCACGAAACGTTCTTTGAAGTACAAAGCGTTTTCAAAAGGCGTTTACAAGCGTTTCTTCCTCACTCCCGCCGAAAGGCAGGTGGTTGAGGATGGCTATTTCTATGTCCACGACATCTCCGATCGCTTGGACACGATGAATTGCTGTCTCTGCGACATGGGCGCCATTCTAAAAGGCGGCTTCGACATGGAGAACATGCATTACACCGAGCCCACCTCGATTGGGGCTGCGATCAATGTCATGTGCGACGTGATGCAAATGGCCGGCTCCCAGCAATATGGGGGTTTTACCGTCCCGGAAGTCGATACCATTCTAGAACCCTACGCAGAGAAATCCTTCAAGAGGTATTTAGCCGAATATGCTTCCTTGATGGCAGAAATCAATCACCCTGTCGATGACGAAAAAGCCGCAAAATACGCATATTCGAGGCTAGATAGGGAACTTGAACAGGGTTTTCAGGCCCTTGAGTACAACCTCAATACGGTCGCTTCTAGCCGCGGCGATTTCATTTTCACCACGTTCACCTTCGGGCTCGACCCCCGTCCTATGGCCAAGCGGATTTCGGAGACCATCCTCCGCGTGAGGGGGAATGGGGAAGGGGCAAAAGAAAATCGCATCCCCGCCGTTTTCCCCAAACTTGTCTTCCTTTACGATGAAGAAAAACACGGGAAAGGCGGCGAGCTGGAAGACCTTTACAAAAAGGCGGTTGTTTGCTCGTCCAAAGCTCAATACCCGGATTATCTTTCTCTCAGCGGTGAAGGCTATGTGTCTTCCGTTTACAAGAAATATAAAAACGGGGTGATGAGATGGTATCTTGGCAAAGAGGGAAAGGTCGAGGAAGATCCAAATTGGCATGACAACGTCATCTCACCGATGGGTTGCCGCGCCTATCTTTCCCTTTATTATCGAAAGGGAGGTTTCCACCCTGCAGACGAAAACGATCTCCCGGTGTTCACCGGGCGGTGGAACGGAGGGGCGATTTCCCTTAACCTCCCCATGATTCTCCGCAAAAGCCAACTTGAGCAGCTTCCTTTCTATGAACTTCTCGATCACTACCTTGAGATGATTCGCGGAATCCATAAACGCACCTATGACTATCTAGCTAAAATCAAAGCCAGCTGCAATCCGCTTATGTTTACCCAAGGCGGCTTCTACAAAGGACATTTGCAACCAGACGATGAAATTAGGCCGCTTTTGGATTACGTTACCTTTTCCTTTGGCTTCACCGCCCTCAATGAGACCCAAATGCTTTATAACGGCAAGTATTTGGATGAAGATAATGATTTTGCTTATGAGGTCCTGCAGCACATCAATAAGTTTTCTGAGGCGCACAAAGAGGAAGATCACATCCTTTGGGCAATTTATGGGACTCCTGCCGAATCGCTTTGCTACACGCAGCGGGACCAATTCGTCCGCAAATACGGCGTGACAAATCACGTTGGCGAGCACCAGTATTTCTCAAATTCGTTTCATAACCCGGTCTGGGTCGACATCGATCACTTTGAAAAAATGGACCGCGAATCGAGTTTCTTCCATATCGCTAACGGCGGTCACATCTGCTATACCCGCATTCCCACGGGGAAGAATCTCGCCGCGATCGATGAGGAAATCAAATACGCGATGAAGCTCGGCCTTTATTTCGGAGTCAACATCGCCAAAAGCTACTGCAATTCCTGCGGCGAGCAGTGGGATGATGATAAATTCGACGAATGCCCGCATTGCCATTCTCAGAACATCACTTCTATTTCGCGGGTCTGCGGGTATCTTGGCTTCACCAGACAGCCCTCGAATAACCCGCGGCAAAAGTCCCGCATCGCGGACAAAAAGCTTACGGAAATCAAAGAAAGAAAGGCAATGTGATGAACGTCATTCGCATTGATCCTTTAGATTTCAACAACGGGCCTGGGCTCCGC
Organism: Paludibacteraceae bacterium; assembly: GCA_963621535.1. GTDB lineage: Bacteria > Bacillota_I > Bacilli_A > RFN20 > CAG-826 > Alloenteromonas. The sequence continues at coordinate 22,964 of CAVFEQ010000020.1, forward strand.
TGCGTCATTTGGTGCGCGGGGTGCAATCACCATTGCCCAAAATGCCATAACAAAGAAGCGCAAGACCCGACGTTTGGTCGGCCTCTTGGCCAATGGGTTTATGACGCCCTTGATAAGGCTTTGCTCAACCCCCATTGCTGCGGCGTTACCTTTTCTGGCGGCGAAGCAACATTCCCCGATAACCGCGCGGATTGCTTGGCTTTGATGCGCTATGTCAAAGAGAATTATCCAACGAAGACAATTTGGCTTTGGACGGGGTACCTTTTCGAGGAAATCTCTTCGCTTCCGATGATGGAATATGTCGACGTCTGCGTCGATGGGCCCTATATTGCTTCTAAAAACATCGGATTTAATAGGCTTCGCTATCGCGGTTCCTCCAACCAAAGGGTCATTGACGTCAACGCTTCGAAAAAAGAGGGGAAGGTAGTTCTTTACGTGGATTTCGACGGTTTGACGAGCAACGAGTTTTGACTTTCTCATCCGAATCCCTTCTTTTGAAGGGCTTACCGTTTTATCATTAATCCAAAAGGAGATATGTTATGCCGACTGAATTTGAAGTTACTCTAAAAGACGGGACCGTGATGAAAGGGTGGCACTGGGCCGCTGCAAACGCGAAAAAGAATTTCGTTTTCATCACCGGGATGAATGAACACGTTGATCGTTATGATGAGATGTTCCGGTTTTTCAACAAAAACGGGATCAACGTTTGGGGGTTAGACGCGCTTGGGCAGGGCCGGAACGCGCCTTCAGTAGAGGAACAGGAACTTTGGAAGGAAAATGCTTTCGCTAATAACGTCGAAGGCGTCCACGAAACCATTCTCCTTGCGAAAAAGAATGGGCTTCCCACGGTTCAAGGTGCTCATTCAATGGGCTCGTTCATCACTCAGGCTAGACTTGAAACTTATCCAGAAGACAGTGATAAAACGATTCTTATTGGCACCAACGGCGGGCAGAAGGGACTGATGAGCCTTGGCTATTTCCTGGCCAAGATCTTGGTTCATAAATCCAACTGGGATAAGCCTTGCAAGACGTTGGATAATTTGGCTCTTGGAGGATATAGCAAATCCGTAAAAGACCGCAAAACCGACCTGGATTGGCTTTCTTATGACGAGGATAACGTTAAAAATTACATGGCCGATCCCTACTGCGGACACCAAAATTCCGGTGGCTTTTGGCGGGAATTCCTCAAAGGCCTTTCCAAAATCTGGAGCAAAAAGGAACTCGCCAAGATCTCCAAAAACGAGAAGGTTTATATCACTGCTGGCGAAGAGGATCCAGTTGGCCAAAACGGTAAAGGTCCTAAGTGGCTCGCGGATACGTATAGAAAGCTTGGCCTAAAAGAAGTGGAACTTAAGCTTTATCCTCATATGAGGCATGAGATTCATAACGAAACGGAAAAGGCCCTGGTGTGGCAGGACCTTGTGAATGCGATATTGAAATAAGAAGATAGCGAGGGCTACTTGTTAGCCTTCGCTTTTTTCTTTGCACATAAGTATTTGTTTCTGACCCAGATAACCAAGGGATGCAAAAGGATATAGCCTAATCCTAGCCCGAAGAAGGAATAGGCTTCCGCTCCGAGCCATGACAGCGATTTTGCGATGAAAAAGAACGCTATTGCCGCGATAACTTCGATCGTTGGGCTAAAGAGGATGCCAAAATAGTAATAACCCTTGGTCACTTTGGATTTAGCGTCGGTTATGCTCGCTAAGGCGGCTGAGCACATGATCAGAAAGAATACGTCCAAAATCAAATAGATCGCGAAATAAATATTGCCAGACTGATTGAGCAACCCGAAGTAAAAATAAGGCGCGGCGATAGAAAGGCCCAAAAATATAAAGGAGAAAAGAACGTATCCTCCTAGGTCCTTCTTAACCTGTTTTTCGATTTTCGACCCGGGTTTTAGAAAAACCTGTTTTTGTTCTGCTGGCTTAATTGCTTTCTTTAAAGACAAGGGCTCCTTTTTGCTTTGAACTGTCTTTTCCTTCTTCCCATTTTTCTTCTTTTCGATGCGATCAAAGTTTGGGGAAGCAATACCGCAGACGTCGTCGAAAAAGGCTTGGTATCCTTCTTCTAAGCAAAGATCATCGCCTTCTTTTTTCTCACCGGTTTTGCTTCTTTTGGTTTTAAGCAAGGGGACCATGAATTTAAGATTCTTGGGTAAGGTGAACAAAATATCGAAACCGTCAAAAAGCGAAGTCACCGCGTCTAGAATCAAGGGAGCGTTCTCGCAATTCTTCAAATTCAGATACACGTATCCATTGCTTTGGCTAATTTTCTCGTTTAAAGATAGACATATTTTTTGGAGCAACGTCTTATCGGATAAGGCTAATTCATGCTTTTCAGCATATTCGTCTAGCAGATTGGCCAACAGGGCATTATCGGCTTTTGCTTTTTCTTCCAGCACAGGAGAGATGATTTGACAGCCTTCGACTTCTTCGATGATCAAAGGATCCAAAGAGGGGGCCAATAGATTTTTCCCGTTGATGGATGCTAGACCTTCGTAAACGACTTCTTTGCTTTGAAACATTTCTTCAATCTCCTCAGGGAGCTGAATGAAACCTCCCTGCGTCGTCAGAATCTGAATCAAATAATCGGGCTCTTCTTTCTTGTGGCAAAAAAACTCGAATGAAAGCATGCCCTTATTATGCGGATTTTTCCTAGGAAAGGTTAAATAAAATCAATTGACTTCCACGATTTTGCCATTTTGAACATCATAAATAACCAAAGGTTATTCAAAACAAAGTCAGCTGATTCGGCTTTGGCCGTCGGGTTCGTTTCTTGATCTCCGGCCTGCCCTGGGTGTGCCCCAGGATGACCTGGATGCCTCGCTTGACGCGATAGAGCCTGAGCGCCGATTTGCCGTATCTCCGGGCATCGGAGCCGCCTTCCGGGTCATCGGCGAACCCCTCCCACCCGTCTTTAGGATTTAACACCCCAAAATTTAGGATTTGAAAATTTTTTCAAGAA
>CAVFEQ010000021.1:0-24955 GCA_963621535.1 Paludibacteraceae bacterium
CGTTCAACTTTTGTGGGCAAAACGCCATGTTTCTCTTTATTTATATGGTGGAGGTACATTTCAATGCTGTTTTATGTCCGAAAGCCAAAAGGCCAGGCCGGCCTCGATTTCGAAACCAATTTCGTCACCGCCGTCAACGGAAAGAAAGTCGGGGAGCTAAACCCGAATCTTTCCAGCCTATTTGAGAAAATCTTCCCCGGCATCCAAAAAAGCGATCTGATTTTGGCGCAGAAAGCCGATCCTAGAGGCAAAAGCGATGTCAGCGTTTTCACTAACCAAGGGAGAGCGGAGATTTCCTTGAAAAGCATGGACGGGGAATTGGTCCACTCTTCGCCCAATCAAAAGTTCATGGATTATTTGTATGAATACGGAGTATCTGAGAGTTCGATCAAAACCCTTTTGCAGTTCCTCTATCGCGATGGCACCACCGACGGAAGCGGGGAGAAGAAGTGGAGCTATGAGGAAACCATGTTTCGACTCGCCCCGCGAATCAAAGACTTCAACGAGGAAGTCAACGCCAACCGCGACCTCTTGCAAGATTGCGCCGATTTAGCTTTGTTTAGAGGCAATCACCCGGAGATCCATCCTGCCAATTGGCTGTATCACGGTACTTTGGACTCGGGACTCGCCGTTTCTCGCTACCAAGTCTCCATTTGGACATCAAAAATCGTGAATATGGATTTCATCCGCAATCCCCATATCGGCCCCTTCCATATCAAGCCATTCGCACAGACCATGAAAGAAAACGCGATTAACAAAGACAAGCTGCATTGGCTTCGCCTCAAATGGGTATGCATGGACGCAAATCTCGTATTTATGGTCGAAAAGCTCCCATCTCATCGAAAAAAACCGAAGAAACGCAAAGCAGAGTCCGAAGCTATGGGCTGGTAATTTGTTTCCGCGGGGTTTAACGGGTATAATTTGGCACGCAAAACCCTATGAAAATCCTTTTTGTCCTCGAATGCGCCAATAAACTAAACAACGGAACCACAGCCACTTGCAACCGCTTCGCGGAGGAGCTCCGGAAAAAAGGCCACGAGGTCTCTATTCTAGGCTGCGAATTCGAAGATAACGAGCCTCACCCCTATTATTTTGGGACCCCTCATTTCGTCTTCCCCGTCTTTGAACCGCTCATCGCCAAGGAAGGCTTCACTTTCGCTCGCTGCGACATCGTGAAGATGTACGAAGCGATAAAAGACGTCGATTTGGTTCATATTTTCCTGCCGATGAAGCTAGGAAAAATCGCCCAGCTCATCGCCGACAGTCTTGGGATCGCCGTGACGACCGCCTTCCATTTGCAGCCCCAAAACATCACTTCCGCTATTCATTTAGGCCACCTCCAATTCATCAATTGGGCCATATACGCTGGCTTCCGTCACTATATGTACCGCTCGGTAAGACACATCCATTGCCCTTCGGCGATGATCGAACGTGAGCTCAAACGCCACCATTACAAGAAGAACGTCACTCACGTCATCTCCAATGGAGTCATTCCATTTTTCCATAAGATCGACGCCCAAAAGCCTGAGGAATATCGCGACAAAATCGTCATTTGCATGTCCGGCAGGTTAGCCCAGGAAAAAAGACAAGACCTCATCATCAAAGCCGTCGCCTCAAGCAAATACAATGGCCGCATCCAGATTGTCCTTTGCGGCATCGGCCCCAATCAGAACCTTTACCAGAGGCTCGCCAAAAAGAAAGGCCTAGCCAACCCTCTAATCATGAAGTTCTGCAACCCGGAAGAGCTTCGCGAGATCCTTTGCTATTCTGACATCTACGTGCACGCCTCCGATTTCGAGATCGAAGGCATCAGCGCCATCGAAGCCATCACCTGCGGAGCGCTCCCAGTCATCTCTGATTCCAAGCTATCCGCCACAAACACCTTCTCCTTGAATGATGAGGTCTGTCTTTTCCGCCATGGGTCCGTCTCCTCTTTGCGCGAGAAGATCGAATGGCTCATCGAGCACCCGAAAGAGGCGGAAGAACTCAAAGAAGCCTATGCCTTATCCGCGCCTAAATTCGCCTTGTCTAGGCAAGTGCAAGCCATGGAAGACATGTTCGTCGCGGCATTAGAAGAGAAAAAAGAAGGGAAAGACGTCGCCACGCTTTCTCCCATTAAGAAGGATCTCCGCCGAGAAAAGAAAATCTTGAAGAAACTTCTGAAAAAAGGCGCCATCCAAGAAATCCCCGAAAGATTCAGATAAAGCCAATTAAAACGTTAGGCTTCCGGCTTCTCGAAAAGCTTGGTGTTTTTCATGGTGGCCTTGATGAGCTGGTGAAGACCAAGATAGGCCGGATAGGCGGTCAAAAGGACAAAGAGGTAAATCCAGACGATCCAGCTTTGGGCTTCCATTCTTACATAGACCTCACTGTTCCAAGGCTGGAAAAATTCATGCCAGAAGGCCGTCCCGAAAATCATGCCTAACGTAGTCGGCTGCCCCCCGAGATAAGAATTAGGGGCCGATAAAGCCATGAGAATCGCGCTAAGAAGCGAGATTGAGCAGGCGATTGCCCGGTACTTGGTGAAAGGGCAAGACAAGGCGAACATGACGACAAGCCCGCCGATTATGGTGAGGATAGAGATGGAGGCCGTCGCGTTTTCCTGGCTGAGCACCCCGCATTGCCATAATCCCATTGGCGTCAAAGCGAAAACTAGAAGCAACAGTCCGCCGGCAAGCGCTGAGGGGAAAACTTTAAGCGCAAAATCGCCCTCGATGCGCTTTTTCGAATTTTCTAGCGAGAGGAAGAACCCCCCGATGCCAATGACCGCCTGCTCGAACAAGTAGACGTTTTCGATGGTGAAAAGCATCTGGCCGGCTTTGAAGGGAATCGAGAACAGGCAAAGCAACATGATGAAGAAAGTCTTCGTGAGGAAGAGGATGGAAGATCGCTGAATGTTGTTGACGACCCTTCTCCCTTGCAACACGACGTCGACCAGATGGGAGAAATCATTGTCCATCAGCACGACATCGCTGCAGGCTTTCGCCGCGTCGGTTGCTCTAGCGAAGGTGACGGATGAATTGGCTTTTCGCAAAGCCAAGGTGTCGTTGACCCCGTCTCCAGTCATCGCGACCTTATGGCCCTTTTCTTGAAGCGCGCTGACTAAGGCCTCCTTTTGCTCTGGCGAAACGCGCGCAAAGACCACGTAATCTTCGGCGAGTTCTTTGACTTCATCCAAGGTTTTTCCCTCTAAGGAAATCGCCTTGTCCGCGTTTTTGACACCGCAGATCTCCGCGATTTTGGACACGGTTATCGGGGAATCCCCGGAAATGATCTTCACATCCACGTCGTTTTCGTAAAAATAGGCAATCGTCTGCTTGGCCGAAGGGCGAATCTTGTCTTCGAGGGAGTAAAGAGCCAAAGGCGTGCCATCGTATACCAAAGCCAAAACCCTTAGCCCTTCCTTTTGGGCCTCGTTTGCTTTCGCTAAAACGTTTTTGAAGGAAGAGCAGATGAATTCAGGCGCTCCAAGAAGCACTTCTTTGCCTGATTTTAAGACGATCCCCGAGAACTTTCTTTGGCTTGAGAAAGGGATCATCTCCTGGATTCTCATTTCCACTGGCGGAAAAGCCTCTTTCAAGGCGCTAGAAGTCGCGTTGAAGGATTTCGTGTTCCAAAGCAAAGCGCCCAAGAACGAGTCCGCGTCTTCCTTCGAGCCAAAATAATCGGTCTTCGCCACGCGCATCGTCCCGTCGGTCAAAGTCCCCGTCTTATCCAAGCAAAGAACATCTACCCTGGAAAGATTCTCCAAGGAATAAAGCTCTTGGATCAAAGTCTTCTTCTTGCTTAGGCTCACGATGGAAACGCCCAAAGAAAGGGAGGTGCAAAGCACTAAGCCCGTTGGGATGACCCCGATTGCGAAAGCCGAGGCAGTGGAGACGATTTGCGCCCAGCCGATGGGGTCAGAAAGCGACATCGGCTGAGGGAAAACGCTTGCATCATCCCCGTGCAAGGTGATTTTGATGCACATCGTGACGATGACGGTCGCCACCACGCCCAAAAGCACGAAAGAAAGCACGTCCAAAATGCCGTAGATCGTCTTCATCAGCTGCGATTTCTCGCTTTGGATTGATTTTACTTTCTTGGATAAGGAATTCGCGTATGTGCTTTCTCCTACGGCGGTGACTAGAGCCTTTCCTGCGCCCGAAACGACGAAAGATCCCGAATAGAGCTTCGTCCCTTTTTCTGATTTTCTTACCGCGACGCTCTCCCCCGTGAGCAAAGACTCGTCGACCTCGATATCCCCTTCCATAAGCTCGGCGTCCACGACGATCTGCTCGCCATTAGAAACCTCGACGATGTCGCCTAAGACGATTTCTTTTGAGGTGATGCTCAGCCTCTCTCCATCGCGGATGACGACGATTTTCGCCTGGTTGACGATCTTCATCTTGTCTAAAACCTTTTTGGAGTGCATCTCGGTGGACACCCCGATGATGATGTTGAATAGCAAAGGAATCAGATAGCCGAACTTTGAGAATCCGAAGAACCTCGAGGCTTCTTGGCTATAGCCCGCGTTTTTCAGAAAGAGATAGAAGATGGCGAACAAAATGGCGATCGCGAACAAAAACAAGGTGAAGAAGTTGACCACATTGGCCTTGAGAATGCTCCAAAACCCCTTCTCGTTCTTCTTTGAAGGGGCGTTCCCCAAACCGGAGAGAAGACGCTCCTGCGCCTCCTCTTTGGATAATCCCGCGATCGGGGAGGTGCTCAAATAATCCTTTTCACTCTTATTCTGCATTTTCTAATTGCTCAGGCGCGACGTTTCTTGCAATGGACTTCCATCCGGAGCGGGTCAAAACCCCAATGGTAATCGCGACATCATAAAGAATCATGTAAGGCGCAGAAAGGAAAATCCCCGCTCCCCAGCCTTTCTCGTTGCTTTCTCTCAGCTCTTTTCTTGAAAGACGGATGGAAAGATAGGATTGGAAGCTGTAGATGACATACATCGCCCCCAAAACGTAGCCGATCATGGGCAAAAGGGAAGCGAAAAGAGCCTGATAAGAAGCTTCTGGCGTGTACAAGACGCCTTCTAGATCGTGCACGCCTTCTAATACCGGGGCCGCATAGGCGTTCAGCGTATGCACGATGATGTAGAAGATGTAATAGGCGGGGAACCAAAGGCAAGCCAAAACGCCGATCGGGATGAAGAAAAGCTGATAGAACATATCCAAATCCGAAAGCGAGAAGTGGGTGATGCCATGCCAAAAGAGCTTCCATCCCTTTTTCCAAAACAAGGTATGAAGCGAATGGCCCATGCGCGTGATCCGGTGGTAATTGTCTTTCCAAGTGGAAGGCTGATCCTCATAGACGATGGCCTCCGGGACATAATGGACTTTCGTCCCCTCAACGAGACGGTTCAAGGTGAATTCGGCGTCTTCGCTTCCGCCCATGGCATCCCAGCCCCCGATGCGCTTGATCAAAGCGGTGGTGACCATCAATCCCGCGCCGGTGAGCATCGAAGAGCCGCCCACGCGTTCTCTGAAGTTGCAGGCCAAACGGGAATCGCGGACGTAATAGGAGGAAGAGACCTGCGCCCAACGGTTTTGCTTGGGATTGATTGAAGATTCATAGCCTCTTGCGACCTCGACGCCCTCTTCATAGGCGTCGTTCATTTTCTCTAGGTAATGGGCGTCAGGGCGGTTGTCCGCGTCGAAACGGATGAAGAGATCGTATTGCCCATCGTATTCTTCGAGGATCTTGTCCATCAATACCTTTGTCGGGTAGGAAGCCATCTTCTTTTTTGGGTCGCTTTCGAAACGGGTGTAGACCTTCGCCCCGGCCGCGAGGGCTTTTTCCACGGTCTTATCGGTGCAATTGTCCGCGCAGACGAAGACGTCAAACTTATCCTTGGGGTAGGCTTGGTTCTCAAGGATATCCTTCACCGTGCCCCCGATGACCGACTCCTCGTTGTGCGCGGGGATGATGACGGCGATGCGATGGCATTCTTTCGCTTTTTTGAATTTCCTCGGCTTTATCCAGCCAAAGCAAATGAAAATGAGCTGAGGCAACAAACCAAGCGACGCCAAAACGATCGCCACGTAGTTCAAGCCTTCCAAGAATTGATACAAAAGTTCCATGTGTCGGGGTCCAACGGCGTCATTCTACTCTTATTGCGAGTCTTTTCCTAAGGAAAAGGATATGCGTTTTGCTTATTTTAAACTGAGGCCAACGCTGAACGCCTTCGCAACCGGCTCTCCGATTTTGCGATAGACGTGCTTAGCCTCGTCTAGGCAAATAAGATGCGCTTTGTCGAGGTCTATCGCCCCGTTTTCGTCAAGGATCTCTTCTTTTGCCAAACAAGCGACGATTTCGCCGATGAGCATGCCGCCTTCTTCCTTGCTGCCGATGAATTTGCGGACCTTACATTCCAATGTTATCGGATAGTTCTCGAATAGCGGCGCGTCCACGTCGGGAGCTTTTTTCGAAACTAAGCCCGATTTCTTCATCTTGTTAGGCTCTTCTTTTAAGGAGACCAAGCCAACGTAATCGCTCGAGGCCACGTTTGCCTCATCCGCGAAAGCGACGGTGAATTCACCCTTCTCAAAAAGGTTGTCCGTGGTTTGGTGAGAAGAGAGGCAAACGGCGATTTCGTCCGTGTCGCTTCTCCCTCCCCAGGCGGCGTTCATCGCGTCCGGATTCCCCTCTTTGTCATAAGTCCCTAAAATCAAAACGGACTCAGGGAAGCAGATATTCTTGTTTTTAATTGCTTTCATCTTTTCTTTACCTCCAGGCAATTTTACTCCGAGAAAGGGATATCATATGCCCATGATTTCCCAGATTTATTCAATCCATGATACCCAAGAGGCGAAGATGTGCCTAGACGCAGGCGTCGAGCATATCGGCGTCGCCCTAGAAAACGGCTATTTTTGCCCTCGGGAAGTGCCTTTGGAAGAGATTCAACGAATCTTCGCATTCATCGGAGAGAAAGCCAAAAAGGTTTTGATTGTCGTCTCCAAAGGCATGGACGAAGTCCTTGATGCGGTCAGCGCACTCCGCCCCGACATCGTCCATATCTGCGGGAATTATTACGAAGCCACCCCGGAGCTCAAAGCACGTCTTAAAGAAATCGACCCCGACATCGAACTCATGCAGGCGATTGGCTTGCCTTCAACCGATTTTATGGAAAAAGCCGCAAAATTCGCCTCTTTTTGCGATTATCTCATTTTGGATTCCATCAACCCGAAGCTCACTTCAATCGGCGTAGCCGGGATCAGCCACGACTGGAACGACGACAAAAAAATCGTTGACGCCTTCCCTGACCTCAAAGTCGTTTTGGCCGGCGGACTTGGCCCGGAGAACGTCTATGAGGCGATTAAGAAAGTCCGCCCCTACGGTGTGGATTCTTTCACAAAGACCTCAAAGAAACTTACAGACGGGACGATGGTGAAAGACCCTGACCTCATCGCCGACTTCGCCAAAGAAGTCAAACGCGCCGCAAAAGATTTTTCCCTCTGAAAAGCTTATTTGATCACCAATTCAACGGGGCAATGATCGGACCCGTAGATTTCCGTGTGGATGTCGCTTGAGACGACTTTTTCCATAAAAGAAGAAGAGACCAAGAAATAGTCTATGCGCCAACCCGCGTTCTTTTCTCTGGCATGGAAGCGATAGCTCCACCAGGAATAGCGAATCTCTTCGCCATGGAAATGACGGAAGGTGTCCACTAGGCCGATAGTAAGCAACGAGGAGAAAGCGTTCCTTTCTTCGTCAGTGAAGCCGGCGTTATGATGATTGCTGTCTGGGTTTTTAAGATCGATTTCTTGATGGGCAACATTCATGTCGCCCGTGTAGATGATCGGCTTTTTAGCCTGCAAAGAAGAAAGATAGGCCTTGAGCTTCTTCTCATATTCCAAACGGAAGGGGAGCCTTTTTAGCTCTTCCCCCGAATTAGGGACATAAGCGCCGATAAGATAAAAAGAAGGATACTCAAGGGTTATGATTCTCCCTTCTTCGTCATATGCTCCATCCTCAAGCCCATAATGGACGCTCAAGGGTTTCTCCTTGCAAAAGAAGGCCACGCCCGAATACCCTTTTTTGATTTTCGAGACCGTATGGTAAAGGGTATAGCCAGGCAACTCCAAAGGAAAATCCATCCCTTCGCTCAGCTTTGTCTCCTGCAGGAAAATGACATCCGCGTCTAAATTCAATAGGCTTTGCTTCAAGTCGTGGCCTATGGCTGCGCGCACGCCGTTGACGTTCCAAGAAATGAGTTTCATGAGAAATCTCCTTATTCAAAAGCGAACTGGGAATTGTAGAGCTCAGCGTAGAAGCCGTTTTGCTTCATCAGCGAGTCGTGATTTCCCTGCTCGATGATGTTCCCCTCTTTCATGACCAAAATCAAATCCGCGTTTTTGATGGTCGAGAGGCGGTGGGCGATGACAAAGCTCGTCCGTCCCTTTGTCAAAGCGTCCATCGCTTTTTGGATTCTTTCCTCAGTCCTCGTGTCCACGTTTGAGGTGGCTTCGTCGAGAATGAGCAGCGGGGCTTTGCGGATCATGGCTCTAGTGATGGTGAGCAATTGCTTCTCACCGCTAGAAAGGGATTCCCCGTCTTTGATTTCGTAATCTAGCCCCCCAGGCAGGGTTTTGACGTAATGGAGCAAATGCGTCGCCTTCAAAGCTTCGTTGATGTCTTCCTCCGTCACATTTTTCGTGTTGAAGATCAGATTCTCACGCAACGTCCCCTGGAAAACCCAGGTATCTTGAAGGACCATGCCGAAAATCTCGTGCAGCTCCTCTCTCTTCATTGAGGAGATATCCACCCCGTCGATGGAGATGAAGCCGGAATCGATCTCGTAGAACCTCATCAGGAGATTGACCATCGTGGTTTTTCCCGCGCCTGTCGGGCCGACGATCGCGACTTTTGAGCCGGGTTTCACCTTGGCGGAAAAATCGTGGATGATCTTTCGCGAGGGATCATAAGAGAAGCTGACGTGGGAGAATTCCACCTCCCCGCGGATGGCCTCTTTGCCTTTATCGATCAAGGCTAGAGGCTTGCTATCTTCCTTAGGAAGTTCCTCTTCCTCAAGGAATTCGTAAACCCTTCCGCTCGCCGCGCTGGCGCTAGAGAGGGAGTTCAGCGACTGGGAGAGCGAAGATAAAGGCGACTGGAAGAGGTTGACGTAGACCAAAAACTCCGCAAGACGCCCATAATCCATCCCCGCTTCGCCTTTAACTAGAAGCAAGCCTCCGACGAGCAACACGCCTGCGTAAGCCAAATAAGAGACGAAATTCATCGCCGGATGGAGCATCCCCATGAAAGCCTCGGCAAAGAACATGGTCTTGCCTAGACGATGGTTTGGCTCGTCGAATTGCTCCTTCTCTAGCTGCTCATTTCCAAAGGCTTTGATGATCATCTGACCCGAATAGTTCTCTTCGATGATGCCGTTTATCTCACCAAGGATTTTCTGCCTTTTCCTGAATTGGGGGAAGGCGAGTTTGCCCATGAGGAATATGAGGATGAGAAGAATGGGCAGGGAAGCAACGCAAGTAAAAGCAAGCTGCCACGACTTCACGAACATCATGATCACCACGCCGAAGAGCATGATGAGATTTTGGACGAGCGTGGCGATAGAAGTGGCGAAGTTCTGGGCGATATTGTCAACATCATTGGTGATACGCGAGAGGATATCCCCGAACTGGTGGGAATCGAAATAGGAGAGGGGCATCGCGTTGATCTTGTCCTCGATGGCTTCCCTAAGGTCTCTAGCGTAGTAGTTGGAGATGCTGTTCAAAATGAAGTTCGAGATATAGGAGGTCGCGGCGGAGACGAAATAGAAAACCACCAGGATGATTCCATAATGCGTGATTTCCTCCATTGGAATGCTGCTGCCACCTTGGGCGATGACGTTGGTGAGATTCCTTAATTCCGTCGGAGCGTAAATGTTGAGAAGGACATAAGCGAAAGCGAAGAGAATGGCGAAGATGAATAAAACGATATAGCTCGGATGCTCCTTCGCCATATGGGCAAAGGCTTTTTTCGTGGCTTTTGGGGAGAATTTTCTTTTCCCGGGCTCGTCGAAATGCTTTTTCATAAACCAAGTTCCTCCTTGCTGAGCTGCGACAGGGCGATCTCGCGATAGACTTCGCAAGTTTGTAGCAGGTCATGATGCTTGCCCTTGCCAACGATTTTGCCTTCGCTCAAGACAATGATCTGATCGGCGTCCATGATGGTGCCGATGCGCTGGGCGACGATGATTTTCGTTGTGGACCCCAAGGCTTCTTTAAGGTTTTTCCTGACTTGGAGGTCCGTTTTGAAATCAAGGGCGGAGAAGGAGTCGTCGAAAGTGCAAAGCTCGGGCTTCAAAGCGACCGCCCTAGCGATGCAAAGCCTTTGCCTTTGACCCCCTGAAACGTTGCTGCCACCTCTAGCGATGTGTGCTTCATATCCGCCTTCCATCTTTTCGATGAACTCATCCGCCATGGCGATGCGCGCGGCTTCTTTCATGGTCTCATCGCTCATCGAGGCATCGCCGAATTTGATGTTAGAAGCAACGGTGCCGCTAAAAAGAACGCCCTTTTGCGGGACTATCGTGAGTTTTTTCCGCAATGTTTTCTCTTTTAGCTCCCGCACATCGGCCCCATCGATTTTGATGGAACCTGAGCTGACGTCGTAGAAGCGCGCAAGCAGGCGCAGGATGGTGCTTTTGCCACTGCCCGTTGCGCCGATGATGGCCAAGGTCTCGCCTTGATTCACTTTGAAGGAGATGTCGTGGACGACGTCTTCTTTCGCATCGGCATAGTGAAAGCAGACGTGATCGAATTCGACGGTCCCTTTTTCTGTTGTCGGCGTTTCGACCTCGGGATCGACGATCTCTGATTTTGAAGCAAGGACTTCGTTGACGCGGGTAGCGGAAATCTGGGCCCGCGGGATCATGATGAACAAGAACATCAGCATCATGAACGCCATGATGATCATCGAGGATAGAGTGGAGAAACTGACTAGCGTCGCGTAATCGGTGACGTTTTTGTTGATCAGGCTTGCTCCGAGCCAGTAGATACCTAGCGATAGGCCGTTCATCACCAGCATCAGAACTGGGTTCATCAAGCCGGAGACGCGGCTGGTGAAGACTTGGATTTTCGTTAAATCCTTATTGGCGAGGGCGAATTTGTTCTCCTGATATTCCTCGGCGTTGTAAGCCCGGATCACGCGGATGCCGGAAAGGTTTTCCTGCGTGATCAGGTTCACTCGGTCGATCAGTTTTTGGGTTTTCTTGAACCGCGGCATGAGGAAAACGAACATGAGAAGAAGAAAGATTAGCAGCGCGACGATGCTGCTCCCGGTGAGCAAGGTGAGCTCACCGGAGACCGCTTGTATTTTGCAAATCGCCCAAATAGCCGTAACCGGAGCGCTGAAAAGCATGCGTGCGGCCATGACGAAAGTGAATCCCACCGTTTGGATATCGTTGGTCGCGCGGGTGATTAGGCTTGAGGTAGAGAAGGCTTCGATCTGCGCCATCGACATGGTTGAGACTTTGTCATTTAGCTTTTTCCTTAGCTTAGTGACCAAAGACGCGCTGATGATGGAAGCAAAGAGAGCGGAAACCCCTTGGCAGACCATGCTCCCGGTCGCATAGCCGACCATAACCCCGGCCCCGACCCAAATGTCTTTTTCTGATTTCAAACCCTCCTGGGCTAGCATGATGGCCTTGGTCAAATCGCCTATCGCATCGGTTAAGGTCATCGTGCAGAAAACCTGAAGGACCGTCACGCCTAGGATCAGAGCCAAGAGCAACCAGTCAAGCTTTCGAAGGTATTTCATTATTTTGAACATCGCCCTATTCCCCCTGATAAACAGGGGGATGATAGCAACAAAAGAAGGGATTGCAAGATATTTAAATTCAAAGAAAAAAGCAGGGGATTTCCTTGAACCTAGCCGATTTGCGCTTTGACGTTAAAAGAGGCGGGTTTTGCGGAGTTTATTTATGTGTTTTGCAGTATTTTTTGTTTTTCAGGCGATAGGAAAACGGGTCTTTTTCTTGCTCAAAGGAGGCAAAAGAAAGGAGGCGATACCCCGACCCTTCCAAAGCCTTTTCAATCTCTTCTTTTTGGATAAGGCGCGGCGAGAAGATTGAGGCCTCTTTTTTGAAGTGCGAGGCTTTCACGATCAAAGCCCCATCAATCTTTCTTAAAAGCGCGCAGACGTGCGACTCACATTGGCCGCACATCATTCCGTCAATGCCGATTTTTGCTACGAACATAAGTTTCCTCAAACAATAGTTTAATTTAAGTTAACTCTTTGTCAATTCCGCTAAAACGATATTTCTTTTTCGAAGTGGGGGTGTTAAATTGGAAAAAAGCGAGGAAATCCAATGGAACAGCAAGCTAACACTCCGGCTAAATCTTCTTTTAAACTCAATTATAAAAGGACGTTCTTGATCGGTTTTGCCTTCTTTGGCATTCTGCTTCTTTGGCAGGTCTACGATTCCTGGTGTCCGACCTTTTTGACGGAGCTTTTCCAAGAAGCGCTGAACGCCAAAAGCCAAACCGAAGTCCAATACCTTGTCGGCATCATGATGGCCCTAGACAATTTGGCCGCCCTGATCCTTCTTCCGATTTTCGGTCGTCTATCCGATAAAACCCACACGAAAATCGGCAAACGCATGCCATATATTCTAGTAGGCACCTTCGTTTGCTCCGTCTGCTTCCCTTTTATCCCAGTCCTTTTCCATTATCACAATTTGGCCGGGGTCATCGCGATGATGGCGATCGTCGTCACCTTCTCCATGATGTACCGCAACCCAGCGGTTTCCCTTATGCCTGACATGACCCCGAAGCCCTTGCGTTCAAAAGCCAATGGCATCATCAACATCATGGGCTACATCGGCGGCGCTTTTGCGACCGTCGTCGGCATCGTCTTCGTCCTTTCGAATTATTTGGGCGAAGATTCCGCCAACTGGCTTGGAGGCCCTTCCACCAGTAACATCTGGATCATCGAAGCCCCTTTCCTCATCGCTTCCTTGTTGATGCTAGTTTCCGCCGTCGTGCTTTTCTTCACGATCAAAGAAAACAAGATCGCAAAGGAAATGGAGCCGGAGATGAAACGAGGCGAGGAACAGGCGGAAGTGGCGGATAAAGTCACCGACGAAGCCCCTCTTACTAAAGCCAACCGCACGATGCTTTTCCTGATTCTGGCCGCCGAATTCTTCTGGTTCATGGCCGATAATGGAATCGGAACGTTCATGGGCAACTACACCCTTTATTACCTGCACTGCAAAACCAGCGGCAACATGATCTACACCATCGTCGGCGGCGTTGGCTCGGTGATTGGGTTTGCGATTGGTGGCTACATCGCTTCTAAAATCGGCCGCAAATGGACGATCTTCACCGGCTTAGGAATCACTGGCGTTTCCCTTGCGGTTTGGATGATCCTCACCTTCGCCCTGCCCGTTTCTCTTCCCGAAACGGGTACATACAACGCATTCCCCTTCTACATTTTCATCATTTGGGGGCTGAAGGGCTTTGGCATGAGCCTGGTCCATGTGAATTCCTATCCGATGGTAGTGGAACTTTGCACCGGCAAGAAAATCGGCGCCTATACCGGATATTATTACGCCGCCTCCATGGCCGCCCAAACGATTACCCCAATCGCTCTTGGCTCGCTTTTGTTCGCAATAGGAGATAGCGACGCCTGGAAGTTCCTCCCTCTTTACGCCGTCTGCTGCCTTGCCGTTTCCTTCATCATCTTCTTCTTCGTCAAGAACGTTAAAACGACCAAAACCGAATTCAAGATGGGCTTAGAGGGCATCGGCGCCGACGAGGATTGATTATGCCCGCCGCCTTAACCCATTATCTTTTCGCCTTGCAAAACAAAGAAAACATCAAGGACGTGGATGCGTTTTTCCTTGGGACCCAAGGTCCTGATCCTTTCTTTTTCTACGGCATGGTGCCTTGGAGGAAAAAGAACGAGCCTAAGAAAATCCAAGGCTATGGAGAAGAGCTTCATCACTCCGATTTCTCTTTGATCTACGCGCGGATGATTGCCTACGCTCATTCCCAAGAGGATGAGAAGAAAGCCATGTTGCTTGATTATTTGAAGGGGGCGTGGGCGCATTATTGCCTTGACCGCGTTTGCCATCCTTACATTTTCTACCGCTCTGGCTTTGACGAGAACGGTCTGCTGCAAGGGCATTTTGGCTACGCCCATAAAGTCTTTGAGGCACTGATGGACGCGACGCTGAAGAAAGAACATGATCTCCCAAGCCCTTCCCTCGCCATGAGAATCCCTAAAAAGAAAGGGATCGAAATCTCCAAAATGTGGAATCAAGGATCCCCTGACGTTCTAAGCGAAGACACGTTTTATGAGTCCGTTCGGGACTATCGCTCCGTCGAGTCTTTCTTGCAAAGCAAGACGGGCTTGAAGAGGGCGCTTTGGAAAATGCTAGGCAAAGAGAACGACCTTTACGCCTTCTCTTATCCTGTGTTTCTTAAGAAAAAAGAAGGTTTTGGCGTTTTGAACAAACAAAAGAGGGACTGGAGGGACCCTGTCAGCGGCAACGTCTACGATCTTTCTCTAACGGAAATCTTTGAAGAGGCAAAGAAGCCTTATGAAGAGGGCGTAAAGGTGATTTTGACGCCCAAAAGCCTTGAAAACGCATCCACCTCCCTCGCGTTTTTAGAAAGCGGCATCGATCATGATGGCTGTCCCTTCTCCGAAAAGAAAATTTACCTTGATAAATCGAGCCCATTCTAGGCCTGTTTTTGTTCCTTTTTGAAGACTACCCCATTAAAATGGGGTGTCTTTATGAGGCTTCGGGATGAGAAAAACAAACGTTGAACATTATGCGGCCGCCGTCATATTCATGGGGAAGCGCCTTTTGCTGATCCGTGAACTTGGGAAGGATGATTTCCCAAACGTCGGTTTCCACTTTCCTGGGGGAAGAGCAAAAAACGAAGAGCAGCTCATTCCGGCTTTGAAGGAAGCGCTGCGGACTAAATACGGCGCCACGGTCAAAGTCGTCGACTCCATGCCGCCCATGGCCCACATGAAAGAAGGGCGGAAAATCATCCTTCACGGCTTCGTCTGCGATTTGCTCTCCAATTTTGCTTTCCCAAAGGACCATTTCGAATACGTTTACGCTGATTTCGATCGCATCCCTTCTCTTTATCTTGACCCCCTTGACCGTAAACTCGCCGAAAGGGTTGTTCGCTTTTACCCGCTTTACGCCCACAAAAGCCGTTACCTTAAGCTCAGCGAGAAGGAAAATGGGGAAGCCAATTTTTATCTTGATTCGCTCTTTTATTTCCGCAGCGCGATCCCCGACCGGGAGATTAGCGATTTTTCCTTGCTCATCCATTCCGATTCGACCATCGGGCAAATTCGCTCCGCCTACGCCTGGCTCCTCAATCTTTACGGCCTTGACTTGAATCAATATCTTGACGTCGTCGATTACAAGAAAGCGCATTCGAAAAAATGAAAAAACTCGTAAAGCCGTCGTTTTGGCCGAAGCTTTTTATCGGTTTGCTTCTCTTCTTGCAGATTTTAGTCCTCATCGTTTTGCTTTTCTGGCTCCTTAATGTCGTCACCGACGGGACGATGAGCTCAAGTTATATCCTTTTCTTTGTCATTCTGATTTACGCTTTCAACGTTGTCTTAGGGGTTTACATCATCAACAGCGATTCCCCCTATGCCTACAAAGTGGCTTGGCTTTTCGTCGTTTTTGCCCTGCCTATTGGCGGGGCGCTTCTTTATCTTTTCTTCGCCAACAAAACCGACTCCCCCCTTAAAAGGAAGAAAGTGCGGAAGTGGACTTATCCGCTCGTCGAAAACAAAACCCTCCCCGAAACGCACGCTGAACTCAGGGAAAGCGCCCCTTTCGCCGTCTCGACCTCTGATTACCTCAATTTGGTCGGTGGCTTTGGGGCCCATCGCAGGACCAGCGTCGAATATTTCCCCCTTGTCGATTTCGCCCATGAGCCGATCCTCCGCGAGCTAAAGAAAGCCAAGCATTACATCTTCTTGGAGTTCTTCATCGTCGAGCCCGGTGTTTTCTTTGACTCCATCTTGGCCATTCTTGAGGAAAAAGCCAAAGAGGGTTTGGACGTTCGCCTGCTTTATGACGATGTTGGCTCCTTGAGCGCCATGCCAAGCGGATACGCTCTAAAACTCCGCAAATCCGGCATAAAATGCGAGCCATACAACCGTTTCAGGCCCTTTCTTGATATCAGACAGAATAATCGTGATCACCGCAAGATCATGGTGATTGACGGGCACACCGCTTTTAGCGGAGGCTTCAATCTAGCTGACGAATACGTGAACAAAGTCGAGCGGTTCGGCCATTGGAAAGACAATGCGATTTTCCTTAAAGGGGAAGCGGTCTATTCCTTCACCCTTCTTTTCCTCTCCGTCTGGATCGCTAACGGCCACAAAGAGGAGAAGATCGATAAGGGCTACTATTCTCCCGATACCTTCATCGAAGAAGCCGGCGGATATCCTGAATCGACGGGCTTCGTCCAGCCTTATGGAGACCTCCCTTTCGACAAAGAGGAGTTCGGCGAATCCACTTACCTCAACCTCATCCAGCATGCGCAGGAATATTGTTACATTACGACCCCTTACCTCATCATCGACTCCGAGATGGAGAACGCTCTTTGCCGCGCCGCGAAAAGCGGCGTGGATGTGCGCCTCATCACTCCGCACATCCCTGACAAGAAAGCTATTTTCAACATCACCCGCTCCTATTACGGGAAACTCCTCAAATCCGGCGTCAAAGTCTATGAATATACCCCGGGCTTCGTGCACGAGAAGACCTTCTGCGTCGACGATCGCATGGCCACGGTCGGCACGATTAACTTGGACTACCGCTCCCTTTATCTGCACCTTGAATGCGGCACTTTGATGATCGACATGCCGACAATCAAGAACATCAAACGCGATTTCGAGGATTCTTTCCCCGTCTGCCATGAGGTCACTTTGGAGGAGTGGAACCGCTGGCGCGTCCGCAACAGGGGCTATTGGGCGATCCTTCGCATCGTCGATCCGATGCTTTGAGGCTTAGAAGATGAACGTTTTAAGAAGAGCCTATTGCCGGGTTTACCAAAAGATAATCTTCGTGGTGCAAAATCTCATTTCTTTCCCTATCCCCGAGACCTTAGAAGGGAGCGGTGCGCTTTTGCTCGTCGCAAGCAAACTAAAGCAAGAGGGGAAAACTCATCCTTTGATCATCGCGACCCCTTCGATGGAAAGAAACGGGTACTTGGCCAAACTGAAGGAGTCTTTGGAAGAAAGTGGCATGCTCTGCGAGATTTTTACCAAAATCGAGCCCAATCCTCCCTTCCCATTAATCGAGGAGGCCTATACCCTTTTCGACGCGAAAGGGTGCGATTGCCTGATCGCTCTTGGCGGAGGCAGCACTTTGGATACGGCTAAGGCGGTGGGGGCGAAAGCCACCAATCCCAAGAAAAGCCTCGCTAAATTCAAAGGCGTTTTGAAGGTGCGCAAGAAAATCCCTTATTTGGTCGCCATTCCGACAACTGCGGGCAGCGGCTCTGAAGCCACCGTCGCCGCCGTGGTGGTGAACCCTGAGAATCACGACAAATTCTCGATCAGCGACCCTCGCCTCATCCCTTCTCTTGCCGTTCTTGATGCGGATCTGCTCGCCAGTTTGCCCTCAAAGCTCATCGCCTATACCGGTATGGACGCCTTAACCCATGCATTGGAAAGCTATCTTGGGAAAGCGGGGACCTCGCTTAGCGAAAGGACTGCATTAGAGGCGATGGAGCTCATTCGCGATAACCTCCTATCTTTCTATAACGACCCTTCCCTTTCTTCTTCTAGACAAGGCATGCAGAAAGCCGCCTTCTTAGCTGGGGTGAGCTTCACTCGCGGGTATGTAGGCTATGTCCACGCTTTGGCTCATGCTCTAGGTGGGCTTTACGGGGTCGCTCACGGCTACGCCAACGCGGTTTTATTGCCCCATGTTTTGACGGCCTATGGCAAAAGCGCGGAGAAAAAGCTTGCAAAAGCCGCCTCTTTCTTGAAACTGGCCCCGGACCAATCGAGCCAAAAAGAACAGGCGTACGCTTTGATCGCGTGGGTGAAAGAACTCAATAAAAAGATGGACATCCCGGAAAAATTCACTAATCTCATCTTAGACGAAAATCTTGACGAGCTCGCCCTTCATGCAGACAAAGAGGCCAACCCTCTTTATCCTGTGCCCAAAGAGATGGGCAAAAATGAGCTGAAGAAGATTCTTTTGGAGGTAAAAGGATGACGAATTCCGTTGAAATCAAAGAGATGAAAAACGGAGAGAAACTGATCGCGGTCCGGAACGAGTGTCAGATGGAAGTGACTCTCTCTAGCCTAGGCGCCGGAGTTTTTGCACTTGATTATGGCGGCAAAAGCATGCTTAGCCACCCTCTCTCCTATGATGATTACGCCTATAGCACCAGCTATTACGGCAAGACCGTCGGCCCCGTCGCTGGCAGGATTCCGGAGGGAAAATACGAAATCGGGGCGCAAAAATACCAGATGCCACTCAATGAGAATGGCAACTGCCTCCATAGCGCCTCTCTTTCTTATGCCTTCTTCAATTTCCCTTACGAAATCGAGGAAAAAGAGGAAACCCTCGACGTGCGTTTCAAGGCGAGCTTCCCCTCTTGCGAAGGCGCCTTCCCCGCGAAGGTCAAATTGGAAGTCGTTTACTCCCTTTCTCGTCATGAGAGTTTGCTTTCTCTAGCAATCAAAGCCACCCCTGATGAAGACTGCCCGCTTAACATCACCAATCACGCCTATTTCAATTTGGGCGGCGAGAAGAATCTTTACCATGACGTTTTGACTTTGAAGCAAGCTGAGGTGGCCCGCTACTCATCGTCCGCCTTATTGCTCGATCATTTCGAAAAAGCGAGCGAAGACCTTGATTTTTCTTCCTCCAAACCCATCGGGAAAGGAATCGACTCGTCTTCTCTTCTCCCCGTCACCGGCTACGACCATTGCTTCTTGCTGTTGCCTTCTTCTGGCCCGCAGGCGATCCTTGAGAACGAAAGCTACCGCTTGGAAATCGAAACTGACGCCGACGGGCTGCAGATTTACTCCACGAACTTCCCCATAGAGGGCCAGCTCATGCAATCGGGGCATGTTGACGAAAGAGCCTCGGGCATCACCTTTGAGCCGGTCTCTAGGATGGACCGGAGCCTCATCTGCGAAAAAGGCGCGACATGGACGCGCCATATCTCTTATCGTTTCATAAAAAAGGAAAAATAAGCATGGAACTTAATCACTGCATTGCCAACTTGCTCGCCTACGCGAAGAAGAACCTCTCTCTTCCCGAGCTCGACGCCATTTACGTCGCTAACCTTTTATATAAGGAATGGGGGGTCAGCTCCCCTTATTCTGGCGAGATCGATGAGGAAGAACTCGCCAAAATGGCCCGTCCTGACGTCCTTTGGGAAGAGCTCGTCGAGTCTTTGAAGGAAAACGGAAAAGAAGCGGGGGAGGCCGAAAGAGAAGCCACCTTTGCTTTTGGCTTGCTTAGCCCCTCCCCAAGCACCTGCGAACGGCACTTCTACACCGCCTACCAAGATTGCTCCCCGAAAGAAGCCACGAGCTATCTCTATGATCTCGGGGTGAAAAACGGCTATATCGCCCTCAGCAAAATCGAGAAAAACATCGTCTTCGATGCTCATTTCGCCTCTGAGCCATCGATCGAAGTCACCATCAATCTTTCTAAGCCGGAGAAAAACAACAAGGATATCGCCAAGCTTCTCACCAAGAAAGAGAACCTTGATTATCCTAAATGCTTCCTCTGCAAGGAAAATCTTGGCTATGAGGGGACCTCGACTCATCCAGCAAGAGAGAACCTCCGCTTCGTCAGCTTGAATCTAGACGGGGAGAAGTGGTACCTCCAATATTCACCATACGGCTATTTCGAGGAGCACTGCATCGTCTTCTCCGCCCAGCATAGCCGCATGAGCGTTTCCGAGCGCATCTTCAGCAAGCTCTTCGCCTTCGTAGACCTCTTCCCCCATTATTTCATCGGCTGCAACAGCGATTTGCCGATCGTCGGGGGCTCGATCTTAGACCATGAGCATTTCCAAGGCGGCGCGCATATGCTGCCCCTTCTTAACGCCGAGACGAAGAAGCTCTACCTCACCCCCAACCATCCCCATACGAAACTGGAGACCTTGGATTATTATGTCTCTTGCCTGCGGCTTTCTGGCCCCTGCAAGGAAGAGATCCTCGACTTAGCCGGGAAGATCCTTGCCAAATGGAGGGTCCATGACGACTTGGAGAACAACATCATGCACGCTGACGGCGAGGCAAGGCATAACACCATCACCTCGCTTGCGAAAAAGGTCGATAACACCTATTATCTCTTCCTCATCCTCCGCAACAACAGGACGAGCGAAGAATATCCTGATGGCATCTATCACGCTCACCCCGAATACTTCCACATCAAAAAAGAGGGCATCGGGCTGATCGAAGCCGCGGGACGCTTCATTCTTCCCGCGCGTTTGATCAGGCAAAGCAAGCTCATCGAAGACGGCTTATCCGCAGGGAAGAGCAACGAGCAGATCGTCGAAGAGAACCCCGAACTAGCCGACTTCACCCGCATGATGGACGCCTTAAGAAACGGGACGAGCCTCCATGACTATCTAGGCCTCGTCTGCCAAGGCATCCTCAAAAACGTCGCTGTTTATAAAGACACCCCAAAAGGGGAGAAAGGATTGGAGAACTTCCTCCAAAGCATTGAATTATGATTCGCAAAGAACAAGCCGACGCCCTTTTCTACAAAGAATTCGGCGACATGAAAACCAAACACTATTTCTCGCACGGCCGCATCGAAATCATCGGCAACCACACCGATCACAACAACGGCCTTTGCCTCGTCGGGGGCAGCACCCTAGGCATCACCGCGAGCGTCTGCAAGAACGATTTGAACAGCGTTCGCATCGCCTCAACCGGCTATAAGCCCTACAAAGTGGACCTCGTTTCCTTAGAAGCCGACCCCAGCGAAAAAGGAACTTCCTTAGCCCTGACTAAAGGCGTGCTTTTCGCCCTTAGGAAGCTTGGCTATAAAATCGGCGGCTTCTTCGCCGCTTTAGATAGCGATATCCCAGCAGGCTCTGGGGTTTCTTCCTCCGCTTGCTATGAAGCCCTCATCGGGGAAATCATCAACAATCTTTATAACGACGGGAAAATCCCTCCCCACGATCTTGCTTTCGCTAGCCAATACGCCGAAGTCCTCTTCTTCGGCAAGCCCTGCGGCATGCTCGATCAAGTGGGCTGCTGCTATGGCGGGGTCAATTACCTCGATTTCAAAGACGCGCAGAACCCGGTGATCGAGCCCCTCGAATTCAATTTGCCCCTTACCCCGATCCTTGTCTTGACTAAGTCCAGCCACGAAGGGCTTGACTCGCTTTACGCAAGCATCCCTAACGACATGAAGAGCGTCGCTAATAACGTCTTCGGCAAGAAAGTCCTCCGCGAGGTCGATCCGCAGGATTTCTACAAATATATTGCCGCACCTACCGTCGGCGTCAGTGAGCTCGCCAAGCTGCGCGCGACCCATTACATGGATGAGAACAAGCGCGTCCTTGACGCCAGAAGGGCGATCCTCGGCCATGATATCGCCTCTTTCTTGCACGCCATCAAAATGTCGGGCGAGAGCTCGAAGGCGATGCTCCAGAACACGATGGTTCCGGGGAAATACAAGAATTCGCCGCAAGAAGCGGTGGATGTGGCGCAGCGTTTCATCGGCGATGGGGCCTGCCGCATCATGGGCGGGGGATTCGCTGGGAGCATCCTCTGCTTCCTTCTTCCCAAAGACAAAGACAATTTCCTTGCCGCCATGCGAGGCATCTACGGCGAGAAGAACGTCTTGGAGCAAAGCTTCACCCCAGGCGGGGCCAAGATGATCGACGAAGACTAATATGAGCAATAACGAGCGCAAAGCCGGCATTTTGCTTGGCCTCTCCTCCTTGCCTGGAGATTACGGCATCGGGGATTTCGGCAAAAACGCCTACCATTTCGTGGACGATCTCGCAGAAGGCGGATTCTCCCTTTGGCAGATTCTCCCTCTTTCTCCTTTGGGCTATGGTCATTCCCCTTATCAGCCCTATAGCTCCTTCGCGATGGATGAGATCTATCTTGATCTCTACTCTCTTTACGAAGAAGGGCTCATCGAAAAACCCCTTCCTTTCAATACGAAAGAAGGGAAAATCACTTATGAGGAAGTCCGCTCCTTCAAGCTCCCTTACCTCAAAGAAGCCTTTCATAACGAGAAGAAAAAGAACCCCCGTTGCCTCCTTGATTTCAAGAAAAAGCATAAATGGGCCGCTGATTACGCCTGCTTCAGCGCCTTTCATGAGACCTTTCTTAGCTCTTGGGATAAATGGCCCCTTAAGGAAAGAGAGTGGATCCTCACTAGGCCCGCTTTAAGCGGAAAACAAAAAGAGGAGGCCGACTTCCGGCTTTACCTTCAATATAAGCTCTACCAGCAATGGGATAAGCTTCATGATTACGCCAAAAGCAAAGGGATAAAGATTATCGGCGATCTGCCTTTCTACGTGGGATTTGATTCCTGCGACGTCTGGGCCAATCAAGATACTTTCCTTCTTGACCCAGAAACGAAGCAGCCTCTTTTCATCGCCGGGGTGCCCCCTGATTATTTCTCGGCGACCGGTCAGCGTTGGGGCAATCCGATCTATGACTGGAAGAAACTCGAGAAAGAGGATTTTGCCTTCATCATAAACCGCATCGCCCTAAACGCGGAGATTTATGACATTTTGCGCCTTGATCACTTCCGGGCCTTCGATACCTATTGGAAGATCCCCTCTTCTTGTCCTACGGCAGTGGAAGGGAAATGGGTGGAAGCCCCTGGCTACGCCTTGTTCGATTCTTTGCTATCCAAACACCCTGAATTAGACCTCATCGCCGAGGATCTAGGCGACCTGCGCCCGGAGGTCCTCGCCCTGCGCGACCATTATTCCTTC
Source organism: Paludibacteraceae bacterium (assembly GCA_963621535.1). Classification (GTDB taxonomy): domain Bacteria; phylum Bacillota_I; class Bacilli_A; order RFN20; family CAG-826; genus Alloenteromonas. The sequence continues at coordinate 22,932 of CAVFEQ010000021.1, forward strand.
CCCGGCATGAACGTCATTCAGTTCACCTTCCATGATTTCGAGATTCTGCATAAGGGGAAGTGGGACGAGGAGAATTCCGTGGTCTATCTAGGGACCCACGACAATGAGACCATGCTCGGCTTCTTTTATGACTTGCCTGAGCTTGAGCAGGCCGAATGGGTTTACGCCTTAGAGCAAAAAGGCATCAGCGAAGGCAGCATGAATGAGCGCCTGATCCGTTATTGCTTCGCGAAAAAAGCCAAATACGCGCTCGTTTCGATGCAAGACATCTTAGAGCTAGACAAAGAAGCGCGGACGAATGTGCCAGGGACGGTCGATGATCGTAACTGGACCTGGAAGATGGTTGATTTCGCTGCCTTTGAAAAGAAACTCCCCTCTTTGGCGAAGACCTTAAAAGAGACAGGGAGAAGCTCCTTATGAAGAAACGCGTTGCTTTAGTGAGCCTAGGCTGCGCGAAAAACCTCGTCGATTCCGAGGAAATGCTCGCGATGTTCCCGCCTTCGCGTTTTGAGCTCACCTCCTCCCCAAAGAGGGCGGATCTCATCATCGTAAACACATGCGGCTTCATCAACTCCGCCAAAAAGGAATCGATTGAGTCCATCCTCGAGATGGCTCAATTGAAAAAAGGCAACGCCAAGCTCGTCGTGACCGGCTGCCTGGCGGAAAGGTATGCGGAGGAACTCCGCTCCTCAATCCCCGAAGCCGACCTTGTCGTGCCTTTGAAAGATTACCCAAATCTCGCAAACATGCTTATGGGCCTGCTTGGGGAAGAGGAGATCTCTCCCATGAACCCCTTAAACCGCCTGCTTAGCACCGCCCATTACTCGGCTTATCTTAGAATCAGCGACGGCTGCAACAATTTCTGTTCCTTCTGCGCGATCCCTTTCATCCGCGGCAGATTCAAATCCCGTCCTTATGAAGAGGTGTTAGAAGAAGCGAGGAAATTGAAGAAAATGGGCGTCAAGGAAATCTCCCTGATCTCCCAGGACACGACGATCTACGGCAGCGATTTGGAAAAGGGACATGACATCGTCGCCTTGCTCAAGGACCTAGAGAAAATCGGCTTCTATTCGATTCGCCTTCTTTATCTCTATCCCAGCGAAATCAGCGATGAACTGATCAAAACGATCGCCGAAAGCAAGGTGATCGCCCATTATTTCGATATCCCCGTCCAATGCGCGAGCAACCATTTGCTCTCCCTGATGAAACGCCACGCCGATCAGAAACAGACCGTCGAGCTTTTCCATAAAATCCGGAGGATGTGCCCGGACGCGATCCTTCGCACGACTTTGATCGCGGGCTTCCCCGGGGAAAACGAGGAAGACCAAAAAGAGACTCTGGAGTTCCTAAAAGACATCGCCTTCGACAAAATGGGATGCTTCCTTTATTCAAGAGAAGAAGGCACCGCCTCTTATTCCTACCCTGATCAAGTGGAAGAAGCATTAAAGAAGAAGCGGCGCGGCGAGCTCATGAAGCTGCAGGCTGGCATCTCCTTAGCGAAGAACAAAACGCATGTCGGCGAAGTCATGGAGGGGCTAGTCATCGGAAAGGAGAAAGGCGGCGAGCGTTATCTTCTCCGTTCCTATTGGAATGCGCCTGATGACATCGATGGCAGCATCCTCTTCTCTTCCGACGCGCCTCTTCAAGAAGGCGACATCGTGAAGGTCAAGATCAAGGAAGCTCTTGTCTATGACCTCATCGGGGAGAAGGCCTAAAAAGGTCTTCTTCTTTCAAAAAAGCCGCAAAAGTTGTGTTTATTTGCGTTTTGCTGGGTTTTTGAAAAGCAAATTAGGTTGCTTTTGCGGGGATTTTCAAACCAGCAAGGCCAATTTCGTTTTCCCTCAAAAAAGTTGCTAGTTTGCAGAGTAAATGCAGTTTGACCATAAAAATGGCGTATTCTCGGACTTATTGCAGTTTAGAAGGGCTGAAAAACTGCATTTACCCCAAAATTGGTTGGCTTTTCGGGCGTCGAAAAGCCCAAACGCCCGAAAGGGGCTATTGCAGTTTCTCAGAGTAAATGCAGT
>CAVFEQ010000022.1:0-24656 GCA_963621535.1 Paludibacteraceae bacterium
GGGGACAACAGCATATCCGAAAAAGGGCCGGGCTTGCAAATTCTTGGACCTCGGCCCCGTTCGGCGATCGCTTTGCGATTACTTTGTCAAATAACGTTCTTTCCCCCAAAAACTGCTAAAGCGTGCAGGCGTCTTACTTTTTTGCTAAAATACCTCCGTATGGAACGCGTCATCCAAATCAAAAACAAGAAATTCGTTGTCCAAAGCGTTCGTGCCACTCATCCAGATCATGAATCTTTGGTTTGCGTTTGGAGTGGGCGCACTTACTTGGTGCGCGTATTCTCTATCGCTGAGGAATTCACCAAAGCCATGGCGGATTACAAAGTGCTGAAGCACGCGGGTATCAACATGGCGAAGATTTGCTTCCACGATGACGTCAATCACATCATTGCCTTCGATTATTTCCCTGAGGAAGATTGCCTGAAGGTCCTTTCCAAGGGCTCGATGGATGATAACTATTTTGAGGCTCTCTTCGCCCTCTATCGTTTCGCCCGTTTCTCTAAAGTCACCCTGGATTGGGCTCCCCAGAATTTCATGCTTCGTGGATCCTTGATGTTTTATCTCCCCACGAAATGGGAGAAGATGACGGAAGAGAACAAGCTCGAAAAAGAAGGGATCCGTTCCTGGTTCTTAGGCTCTGAAGGCAGGTCGCTGCTTGAAAGAAAAGGCTATAACACCGCAAATCTCCCCTCTTTTTCTGAATTAGAGGTGAATAAGGCAGTCACTTTGAAAACCGTAAGGTACTGGTGATTGGCTCATCCATTGAGGCGGCAGGCCTCTTTTTTTGTTGCCCTGTTTTCTATAGGGGAGTAACATCCCGGTGCAAAAGCTGTTACCTCGGCACCCAGCTTTAAAAAATCAGGAGGTCTATTTATGACCGATACACATCGTTTGATCCGTTCCATCGTGGAGAATGGACTCATTGCCGCTCTCTACTTCGTGATGAGCGCCTTTGTTCCGGGAATCTCTTTCCAAATGTTCAATTTCCGCTTTGGCGAGATCCTCGTGCTTCTTTGCTTTTGGCGGCCCGATTTTGGGATCGGGCTAAGCGTTGGCTGCTTGCTCGCTAATTTCTATGGCGCCATGACGGGCCAAACCGCCCTGATCGATATGCTGATGGGCACCGGGGGAACGATACTTTCCGTTCTCTGCGTCTCCTATCTTTCCCCGCGCTTTTTGGTGGCGACGATCTATCCCCCGATATTCAACGGGATTCTCGTCGGCTTGATGCTTTACTATTTCTACGATTTCGGCTCCGTCGCCCTCTGGGTTGAGATGGGCTGGGTGGCGCTTGGCGAACTGACCATCATCCTCGCGGGATACATTCTCTGGATGGGACTTAAGCGCGCCCCCTGGTTCTTTAAGGCTCTTCAGCCAACTAGACACCAAGAGGTGAAATGGTAAGGTTTGCCCTTTGGACGCGTTGAGTCTAAGATTTCCCTGCTATGCAGGGTTTTTATTTAGAGATCAAACATGTCGACCCCAATTCCGGGGCAAGATACGGCGTTTTACATACTTGGCACGGGGACGTCGAGGTTCCCATGTTTATGCCAGTAGGCACCAACGCGACCGTTAAAACCCTCTCTCCTGAGCAGGTCTCCGCCTGCGGGTCGGGGGTCATTTTGGCTAATACGTATCATCTGCACCTCCGCCCGGGCGAGGAAATCGTCAAAAAAGCCGGGGGTTTGCATAAGTTCATGAATTATAACGGGCCGATTCTTACCGATTCGGGAGGCTTTCAGGTGTTCTCTTTGGCCTCGCGGAGGAAGATCAATGAAGAAGGAGTCACCTTCCAAAACGAGATTAACGGGAACCGGGAATTCTTTTCCCCAGAGGAAGCCATCCGCATCGAAGAGGCTTTGGGCGCGGACATCATCATGTCGTTTGACGAATGCATCCCCTATCCCGCGAGCAAAGATTACGTCGCTCGCTCCACCGAGAGAACGCTTCGCTGGGCCAAGCGCGGCTTGGAGTCTCATAAAAGGGAAGACCAGGCTTTGTTTGGCATCGTCCAAGGCGGAGAATTCCAAGACCTGCGCTACCACGCGGCCCAGGAGCTCGCCAAAATGGATTTCCCGGGTTATTCCATCGGGGGCACCTCAATCGGGGAGCCAAAAGACGTCTGCTTCCGCATGATTAAAGACGCGGTGAGATTCCTCCCTGATAATAAGCCTCGTTACCTCATGGGCGTCGGCTCAATCGATTACATCCTCGAAGGCATTGGCAATGGGGTGGATATGTTTGACTGCGTCCTTCCTACCCGCCTTGCCCGCCACGGGGCTTTGATGACAAGCCAAGGAAGGATCAATATTCAACGCGCCCAATATAAAGAAGACTTCACTCCCCTTGATCCTGAATGCGATTGCTATACCTGTCAGCATTACACGAAAGCCTACTTGCACCATCTTTATAAAGCTGGCGAGGATTTTGGGAAGACACTTAACTCGATTCACAACATCCGCTTCCTCATCCGTCTTGTCGAAGGGGCGAGGAAAGCAATCCAAGAAGACCGCTTCAACGAATACAAAGAAGCGGCTTACGCCGCCTATGGCGATGAAAGGGGGTTCTGATGGACATCAATTTGTTTGATTACGATTTGCCTAAGGAGCTGATCGCCCAATCCCCACTCCCGGATCGCGACCAGTGCAAGCTCATGGTGGTCAACCGCGAAGCGAAGACCATTGAGCACAAAGTCTTTCACGACATTCTTTCTTATTTGCATCCAGGGGATGTCTTAGTGAGAAACAACACCAAAGTCCTCCCCGCCCGCCTCATTGGGGTCAAGGTCGAAACGAAAGGCAAAGTCGAAGTGCTCTTGCTCCATCCCATTGAAAACGAACCGGATGTTTGGGAATGCCTTGTCGGTAACGCCCATTCCGTCCGCGTCGGCTCCCATTGCTCTTTCGGGGAAGGCATGCTTACCTGCACCTGCGTGAAAGTCCTTCCGGAAGGGCTCCGTCACATGAAATTTGAATACCAGGGCATCTTCCTTGAGGTTTTGGATAAGCTCGGCTTGATGCCTCTGCCCCCTTACATCAAGAAGCAATGCGAGAACAACGACGATTACCAAACCGTCTACGCCAAAGTCCCTGGCTCTGCCGCCGCCCCTACCGCCGGCTTCCATTTCACACAAGAGCTTTTTTCTGAAATCCAAGCGAAAGGGATTGAGATCGTCGACATCACCTTGAACATCGGTTTAGGGACGTTTCGGCCTGTCGAGGTAAGCGACACGAAGGACCATCATATGCACGTGGAAAGCTACCACATGAGCCAAGAAGCTGCCGACAAGCTCAACAAAGCCAAAAGCGAAGGCCGCCGGATCATCGCCATCGGCACCACTTCGGTCCGCACCTTGGAATCGGTCTACGCAAAATTCGGCAAGTTCGCCGAGGACTCCTCCGCTACAGGGATTTTCATCTCCCCTGGCTATGAATACAAAGCAGTCGATGCCTTGATCACGAATTTCCACCTCCCCAAATCCACCCTTGTGATGCTGGTTTCGGCCTTCATGGGCAGGGAATGGACCCTGCATTGCTATGAAGAAGCCGTGAAGGAGAGATATCGCTTCTTCAGCTTCGGAGACGCGATGTTCATCTACGGGAACTACGATTATTCTTCCGGGAATGAGTGAGAATTACTATCTGAAATCCTTAGAGGAGATCGCCTCTCTTCCTTCTAACAAGAAACCGACCTTCCTTTTTCACGTTTGCTGCGGGCCCTGCGCCTGCTTCCCTCTTCTTTTCCTTTCCCCGCACTTCGACGTCACGATTTATTACGACAATTCCAACATTTATCCCGAAAGCGAGTTCTTTCGCCGAAAAGAAGAGCTGAAGAAGCTCCTCGCCTTTTACAAAAGGGATTACGGCATCGAAATAAAACTGATCGAGCCCCCTTATGATCACGAAGCATATATGAAGGATTTGCGCCCGCTCGCGCGTAGTAAAGAAGGGGGCGAGCGTTGCCGCCTTTGCTACGCCAAACGGATGAAAGAAGCCTATGACTACGCCGAAGAACACGGCTACGACTATTTCGCCACCGTGATGTCCATCTCCAGGCAAAAGGATTCCCAGGTGATGAATGAAATTGGGAAAGAACTTGAAAAAAGTCACGTCAGGACGAAGTATTTCTATTCCGATTTCAAGAAAGCCAACGGCCAGCTCTATGGCGTTAAGCTCAGAGACCACTATGGTTTATACAACCAGCTTTACTGCGGCTGCGAGTACTCTTATGAAGAAGGCAAGAAGCGTCTGATTCAAGAAGGAAAAGACCCAAATTCCATCCTCCCCGATAACCAAAAATCCTAAACAAAAAAATACTAAAGTTTGTGCATCGTGCACAAAATTTGACCCTGTTGAGAAAAACGTTCGATGGGGCCTTTTCTTTTTCTGGCTCTATTTCTCGAAAAACAAAAAAGGTAAGTAACTAGGCCTAAAATTTGCAAAAAACTGCTTGCGCGAGTTTCCCCACGCGCGTATTGTTACACACGCTGGCGCTTGCGATGAAACGCGAGGTTGCTGACACACCCACAGGCGTTGTCATGATGGGGTGGTCAGGGAATTCGCGTGGAACGAACGTCAGAAGCCTGAAAAACATTTGTAAGGAGGAACATTCATGGCGAAAGAAAAAGCGATCCGTATTCGCTTAATGGCCTATGATCACAAGATCCTCGACGACTCCGTCGAAAAGATCGTTGATGTGGCCAAGAAAACCGGCGCGTCTGTCAAGGGACCGATCCCCTTGCCGACCGAAAAGCAGGTCTACACCGTTCTCCGCGCGACCTTCAAGTACAAGGATGCCCGCGAACAGTTCGAGATCCGCACCCACAAGAGGCTGCTTTATGTCAGCAACCCCACTAAAGAAACCATCGACCATCTCAAGAGATTGAATCTCCCGAGCGGCGTCGATATCGACATCAAGTTATAAGGAGGACCCAAATCATGAAATCCCTAATCGGAAGAAAAATGGGCATGACGCAGGTCTTCGCCGCCGACGGAACCATGTATCCGGTCACCGTCATCGAAGTGTTGCCGAACGTCATCGTGGACAAGAGAACCATCGAGAAGAACGGCTACGAAGCTGTTCAAGTCGGCTACGAAGACAAAGCTGAGAAGCGCGTCAACAAAGCCATCAAAGGCATCTACAAAAAAGCCGGCGTCGCCACTAAAGAGCATCTCTACGAGCTCAAAGGCGACGAGATCTACGGCAAAAACATCGGCGAGAGCATCGACGCTTCGATCTTCTCCGCCGGTGAGGTCTGTGACGTCGTCGGCCACAACAAAGGCCACGGCTATACCGGCACCATCAAGAAATACCATCACCACATCGGCCCGAAAGGCCATGGCTCGGGATATCACCGCCAGATTGGCTCTCTCGCCAACAACGGCCGTGACAACAACCGTGTCATCCCTGGCAAGCACATGTCTGGCCACTGGGGACCGGAACAATGCACCGTGCAGAACGTCACCATCATCGAAAGCAACCCTGAGAAGGGCTACATCCTTGTCAAAGGCGGCGTCCCCGGACCGAAAAAAGCCATCGTCATGCTTCGCACCCCCGTCAAGGTGCAATTCCGCAAACCGGTTGTGAAACCCGTTTACGTCGTCAATGAAGAGAAGAAAGGAGAATAACAATGGCCGCTAAGAATATCAGCCTTCCCGTTATCTCGCTTAAGGGCGAAGAGAAGGGAACCATTGAGGTCTCCAGCGAAGTCTTCGGCATCAAAGAGGAGAACCCCCAGGTCGTTCACGATGCAGTCGTGACCTACATGGCCAACCTCCGCCAAGCCACCGCAAAGACCAAGAAACGCCATGAGGTCCATGGTACTGCCAAGAAGCCTTGGAGACAAAAAGGAACCGGCCGCGCCCGCGCTGGTGATGTCAAATCGCCGATCTGGGTGGGCGGAGGAACCGTCTTCGGACCCGACGGCAACCAGAACTACAAACGCTCCCAGAACAAGAAGGCGCACAAGCTTGCCCTCCGCACCGTCTGGAGCGAGAAGGTCAAGAAAGGCCTGATCGTCGTTGACGATTACGCCGTCGAAAAGATTTCCACCAAGGATTTCGCCACTAGCCTCTCCGCCATCAAGGCGAGCGGCAAAACCCTCATCGTCGTCGAGGGCAGCGAAGAGAATCTCATCCTCTCCGCGCGCAACATCGACAACGTGGGGCTCACCGAAGTCTGCAACGTCTCCGTCTATGACTTGCTTAACTTCGACACCGTTGTCATCAGCAAAGACAACATCAAAAAGATTGAGGAGGCTTTGAAGTAATATGGCCGAGGAAAAGAAAATCGAGACCGCTTCCTTTGCGAAGCCGACCGCCCATGATTACTCCGTGATCATTGAGCCGCTCATCACCGAAAAGACCATGGCCCTCATGCAGAATGAGAACAAGGTCACGGTGAAGGTCCTCAAAACCGCGAACAAGACCGAGATCAAGAATGCCTTCGAAAGCATCTTCCAGGTCAAGGTCGTTGGCGTGAACGTTGTCAACCAGCATCCTAAGGCCACCACTCGCGGCGGCCGCTACCAAGGCAAGATCCAGGGCTTCAAAAAAGCCGTGCTCACCCTTGCGGAAGGCAACGCTGTTGACCTCTTCAAAGAGTAAGGAATCACCCTCTTATATCCTTATATATAAGTAAAGCATCCAATATAGGAGAAAAAGGAAATGGCAATTAGAACCTACCGTCCTACGACAAAGTCGCGTCGTGCTATGACGAACTCGACTTTCGAGGAAATCACCAAATCGACTCCTGAAAAATCGCTGCTCGACACCAAGAAGAACACTGGTGGACGCAACAATCAGGGCAAGATCACCTGCCGCCACATCGGCGGTGGCAACAAAAACCGCTATCGTATCATCGACTTCCGCAGAAGGAAAGATGACATCCCGGCGACGGTCAAAGCGATCGAATACGATCCTAACCGCAACGCCTTGATCGCTCTCGTCTATTACGCTGACGGCGCCAAAGCCTACATCATTCAGCCGCAAGGCCTCCATGTTGGCGACAAGATCGTCTCTGGCGAAGCCACCGACATCAAAACCGGCAACTGCTGCGATCTCAAGAACATCCCTGAAGGTACCCTCGTTCACAACATCGAGCTGCAACCTGGGAAAGGCGCGCAGATGTGCCGCGCCGCCGGAACGAGCGCTCAGGTGCTCGGCTCCGAAGGCAAGTACGTCATGCTCCGCCTTGCTTCTGGCGAAGTGAGAAAAGTCCTCGGCACCTGCCGCGCTACCATCGGCATCGTCGGCAACGAAGACTTCAACCTCATCAACCTCGGCAAAGCCGGCAAGAAGCGCTGGAAGAACGTCCGCCCGACCGTCCGCGGTTCCGCAATGAACCCGAATGACCACCCCCACGGCGGTGGTGAAGGTAAGTGCCCTGTCGGCCGCGATGCTCCTCGTACCCCCTGGGGTAAGAGAGCCCAAGGCGTCAAGACCCGCCACATCAAGAAGAATTCCACTCGCCTCATCGTCAGGAGAGCGGGTAAGTAAGCAAAGGAGAAGTAGAACAACATGTCTCGTTCCAGCAAAAAAGGACCGTTCGTTGATGCCTACCTTATGAAAAAGGTCGAGGCTCTGCAGAAGTCCGGCAAAAAAGAGATCATCAAAACCTGGTCTCGCCGCTCGACGATCTACCCCGCCTTCGTCGAACACACCTTCGCCGTCTATAACGGCCACGAACACATCACCGTCTATGTCACCGAAGACATGGTCGGCCATAAGCTAGGCGAATTCGCCCCGACCCGCACCTTCGCGGGCCACCACGGAAACAACGTGGGCGACCAAGCCGCTAAGAAATAAGGAGAAAGATCATGGCAGAAGAAAAGAAAACCGTGAAGAAGGCTCCCGCCAAGAAAGCGACCCCTAAGAAAGAGGCCGCTCCCAAAAAGGAAGCCGCTCCGAAAAAGGCGGTCAAGAAAGAGGCCGTCGAGGAAGTCAAGGAAGAAGCCAAGGTGGAAAAGAAAGCCGCCAAGGCCAAAAAGGCAGTCAAAGAAGAAGTGAAAGTCGAGGAGAAACCCGCGATCACCGAAGCCCGCTGCTTCGTCCGCGACATCCGCGTCACCCCGCGCAAGGTTCGTCTAGTGATCAACCTCGTCCGCGGCAAATCCGTCTCTGAGGCTCTTGGCATCTTAGCCAGGACCAACAAAGCCGCTTCGCTCCCGGTCGCCAAAGCGATCAAGTCCGCCGCCGCTAACGCGGTCAACAACTTCCACATGGAAGCCAGCAGCTTGTACATCGCCGAAATTCAGGTTTCGGATGGCCTCCGCATCAAGAGGTTCATCCCTAGAGCTAAGGGCAGCGCTTCCCCGATCGTCAAGCGCAACGCGAACCTTCGCGTCGTCGTGAAGGCTCGCTAAGGTAGGAGGACCAAATCAAAACTATGGGACAAAAAGTTAACGCCGTCGGTCTCCGCGTTGGGATCAACCGCGATTGGAACTCGAAATGGTTCGCCGACAAGCAGCAATATGGCAAGAACCTCGAACAGGATCTCGCCATCCGCAAATACCTTGAGAAAGCACTCGCCAGCTCGATGCTCTCCCGTATCGAAATCGGCCGCGTGAATTCTGATAAAGGCACCAAAGTCACCGTCTCGGTCTTCGTCGCCCGCCCGGGTGATGTCCTTGGCCAGGACGGGGAGAACGTCAAGAAGCTCAAAGGCGACCTCGCGACCATCGTGAGGAAGCCCGATGAAGTCGAACTTGTCGTCGTCGAAATCAAAAACCCCGACCTCGATGCCACCCTCATGGCGAAATGGATTGCTAGCGAGCTAGAAAACCGCGCCGCCTTCCGCTCCACCATGAAGAAGGCTCTCACCAGAATGAGAAAAGCCGGCGCCAAAGGCTGCAGAACGCTCTGCTCCGGCCGTCTTGGCGGCGCCGAAATCGCCCGCGAAGAAGGCTATAAAGAAGGTGTCATCCCCTTGACCACCCTCCGTGCCGACATCGACTTCGCCTCCGTGAGTGCGCATACCACCTACGGCTGCATCGGCATCAAAGTCTGGATCTGCCGCTCCCTCAACAAGGTCGGCACCGAAACCGTCAACGAGCCCGCCCCCGAATCCGCTCGCATGAACAGATTCGATCGTAGGCCGGGTTCCCGCCCGGGCAACCACGCCCCGCGCAACAACAACGCTAGCGACAAAGGAGGAGAAGACAATGCTGCAGCCAAAACGCGTTAAGTACCGTCGTCCCCATCGCTTAAGCTATGAGGGAAAAGCCAAGGCCGGCACCACCGTCGACTTCGGCGAATACGGCCTTGTGGCGCTTGAAGGGAACTATATCGACAACCACCAAATCGAGTCTGCCCGTATCGTTCTCGCCCGCTACACTGACCGCGCTGGCAAGGTCTGGATTCGTATCTATCCTCACCTCGCCCGCACCAAAAAGCCCGCTGAAGTTCGTATGGGCTCTGGCAAAGGTTCGCCCGAAGGCTGGGCGGCTGTCGTCGAAAAGGGAAGAGTCATCTTCGAAATCGGCGGCATCGATCCGAAGATTGCCCAAGAGGCTCTGCGCCTTGCCGGCTACAAGCTTCCGGTGAAGACCAAAGTCATCAAGAGGACGAAAGCCCTCTCGCAAGCCGAATTGCTCAAGATGGAAGAAACCCACGAATCCTCCCTCGAGGAAATCGAGAAGGAAGATGCCGAGGAGCATGTCACCGTCTCTGACACCGGCAACGAAACCCCGGCTCCTGAAGCCGAGGCCAAATAAGGAGCCTAAGAGATGGAAATCAAAGACATCCGCGCCCTCTCGGGCGAAGAGCTCAACGACAAGATCTATGAGCTCAAGAGCCAGATGTTCGAGCTCCGCCGCAAAAAAGCGGTCGGCAATCTCGAGCATGGCGAACAAATCCGTGCCTTGCGCAAGGATTTAGCCAAAATGGAAACCGTGAAGCGCGAAAGAGAGCTTCACATTGAGAAGTAAGGAGGAACTTGACATGGAAAGAAATCATCGCACCGCCATTCAAGGCGTCGTCACTTCCGTGAAGATGAACAAGACGATCATCGTCACCGTCTCCACCGAGAAAAACGATCCCGTCTATGCCAAGAGGGTCGGCTATTCGAAGAAATACGCCGTCCACGATGAGAACAACTCCGCCAAAGAAGGCGACGTTGTGACCATCATGGCCTGCCGCCCGCTGTCGAAGACGAAGCATTTCCGCCTCGTCTCCATCGATGAGCGCGCCGTCACTGCCGAAACCATCGAGGAAGCGGAAGCGACCCTCGAAGAGAAAGACGGCAGCGCCGACATCAAAGCTGAGGAGGAGAAGTAATGGTCCAGCAGGAAACGAATCTTGTGGTCGCCGACAACTCCGGTGCCCGCAGCGTCAGGGTCTTCCGTCAGTACGGCGGAAGCCACAAAAAGACTTCGACCCTCGGGGACATCGTCCTCTGCGCCGTCAAGGAAGCGATTCCTAACGGCAAGGTCAAAAAGAGCGACGTCGTCAAAGGCGTCATCGTGCGCGTGAAGCATCCTGTCCAGCGCGCCGATGGCTCGACCATCAGCTTCGACGACAATGCCGTGGTCATCGTCGATAACGACGGCAACCCCGTTGGCACCCGTGTCTTCGGGCCTGTCGCCAGGGAACTTCGCGACAAGGGCTATATGAAGATCATCTCGCTCGCCGTCGAGGTGCTATAAGGAGAACATCATGAAGATTAAAAAAGGTGATACCGTAATCGTCATCTCCGGCGCCGACAAAGGAAAGCAGGGTGTTGTCCAAAGGGCTTACCCGAAGCTCAACAAAGTCGTCGTGGAAGGCGTTAACGTCCACAAAAAGCACTGCAAGCCCACTCAGCAAACTCCTGAGGGGAGCATCAAAGAGATCTATGTGCCGATCGATGTGTGCAAAGTCGCCATCGTCGACCCCAAGACCAAAAAGCCCACGCGCATCCACATGGGCATTGAGAAAGGCAAAAAGGTCCGCCTTGCCAAATCCGGCGCGAACCTTGATAAGTAAGGGAGGAAGCGAACATGGCAGAAACAAAGAAAAAAGCCGTCAAAGCGGCCCCTGCTAAAGCCGAAGAAAGTAAAAACGTCAACCGTCTTCAGAAGAAGTACAAAGAGGAAATCGTCCCCGCGCTCGTCAAAGAGTTCGGCTATTCCTCCCTCATGCAAGCTCCGAAGATGGAGAAGATCGTCATCAACATGGGCGTGGGCGATGCGACCCAGAACTCCAAAGCCCTCGATGACGCCGTCGCCGATCTTACCTTGATCGCCGGGCAAAAGCCGGTCATCACCAAGGCGAAGAAATCCATCGCGACCTTCAAGGTCCGCGAAGGACAGGCCATCGGTTGCAAAGTGACCCTCCGCGGCAAGCGCATGTACGAGTTCCTCGACAAACTCGTCTCCATCGCCCTTCCCCGCGTCCGTGACTTCCGCGGCATCAACAAGAATGCCTTCGACGGCCACGGCAACTACACTCTCGGCGTCAAAGAGCAATTGATCTTCCCCGAGATCGACTACGATAAAGTCGCGAAGGTCCGCGGCATGGACATCGTCATGGTGACCACCGCTCATAGCGACAAAGAGGCTGCCTCTCTCCTTGAGAAACTCGGCATGCCCTTCAAAAAGTGAGAAAGGATTGACCCATGGCTAAGAAAAGCTTGATTGAAAAATCCAAACGGACCCCGAAATTCGCCGTCCGCGAATACACCCGTTGCAAACGCTGCGGTCGTCCTCACGGCGTCATCCGCCGCTTTGGGGTTTGCCGCATCTGCCTCAGGGAAATGGCCCACAAAGGCGAAATCCCCGGCATGAAGAAAGCCTCTTGGTGAGGAAGAAAGGAGAAAGAACATGAACGCAGATCCAATCGCTGATATGCTCACTCGCATCCGTAACGCGAACGCGCTCCGCTACGAGGAAGTTTCCATGCCCTCCTCCAAAGCTAAGGAAGGCATCGCCTCGATTCTCAAGAATCAGGGCTTCATCACCAACTACGCGGTCGATGAAAAAGATGGCAAGAAGACCCTTACCATCACTCTCAAATACTCTTCTACCGGTGAAAGAGTCATCACCAACCTGAAGCGTATCTCCAAACCCGGCCTCCGCGTCTATGCGGAAGCCGACAAAGTCCCGAGCGTCCTCAAGGGCCTCGGCATCGCCATCGTGAGCACCGACAAAGGCTTGCTCACCGATGCGCAAGCTAGGAAAGCCGGCGTTGGCGGAGAAATCCTCTGCTACGTCTGGTAATCAACTGGAAAGGAAGAAATTATGTCACGTATCGGATTAAAACCCGTTGTTCTTCCAGAGGGCGTTAGCGTTGACATCAACGCAGGCGCGCTCACCGTCAAAGGACCCAAAGGCGAATTAAGTGTCGTTTATCCAAGCGTCATCAGCGTCGAGGTGAAGGACGGAAAAGAACTCCTTGTTCATCGTGCGAACAATGAAAGGAACAGCGTTGCCATGCACGGCACCACCCGCGCCAACATCGCTAACGCCGTCAAAGGCGTGCACGAAGGCTTCACCAAGGAACTCGAGATCTCTGGTATCGGCTACCGTTGCGAGATGAAGGGCGACAAGCTCGTCTTGCACGTTGGCTTCTCCCATGACGTCACGATCGCTCCTCTTGAAGGCGTGAAAATCTCGGCCAAAGACGAGACCCACATCAGCGTCAGCGGCATCGACAAGCAGAAAGTCGGACAAACCGCTGCTCTCATCCATGACACCAAGCGTCCTGAACCTTATGGAGGCAAGGGAATCAAGTACAAGGGTGAGGTCATCATCCGCAAAGAAGGCAAGCGCGCTGCCGCGACCGGTAAGAAGTAAGGAGACTATTGATCATGATCGAAAAAGAATCCAGAACCAAGGTTCGCATCCGCAAGCATGCCCGCGTCCGCGCGAAAGTCAAAGGCACCGCCGAAAAGCCCCGCCTCTGCGTCTTCCGCTCGAACAAGCACATCGAAGCCCAAATCATCGACGACACCAAGGGGATCACTCTCGTGGCCTCCTCTTCTGTTGCCCTTAAGCTCGCCAATGGCTCCAACAAGGAAGCCGCCGCCAAAGTCGGCGCCGACCTTGCCGCCAAGGCGGTTGCCAAAGGCATCAAGAAAGTCGCCTTCGACCGCGCCGGCTATCTCTATCATGGCCGTATCGCTGCCCTCGCCGACGCTGCCCGTGAAGGCGGCCTCGACTTCTAAGGAGAACACTTCAAATGGCTGAAGAAGAAAAACAAGAAAACGCGACTGCTGAGGGTGAAACCTCTGAGAACAAGTCCGTTCGCCAACCTCGCGGCTTCGAGCCGCATGGCTCCGCCAGCGCCCCGCGCCCTGGCGATCGCAAAGCCGGCGACCACAAAGGCCGTCCCTCCGAGAGGAGAGGTGGCCGCGGTGGCTTCCATGGCGGCGCCCGTCGTCCTGAGGACGAATACGCCGAAAGGGTCGTTGCCATCAACCGCATCTCCAAGACCGTCCAAGGCGGCAAGCACATGCGCTTCTCCGCCCTCGTCGTCATTGGCGATGGCAAGGGCAGATATTCCTTTGCTACCGCTAAATCCGGCGAAGTCCCCGATGCGATCAAAAAGGCTTTGACCAAAGCCAGGAAGAAACTCTTCTCAATCGACCTTAAGAAAGGCACCGTCGCCCACGACACCGTTGGCGTCTATGGCGCCACTAAGGTCGTCATCAAACCCGCTCCGGCCGGCACTGGTATTGTTGCTGGCGGCGCGGTCCGCGCGATCCTCGAGCTCGCCGGGGCGAAGAACGTCGTCTCCAAAGTCTACGGCTCCCGCACCTCGGTCAACGTCATCCGCGCGACGCACGACGCGCTTAGCAAACTCAAGAGCTATGACCGCGTCATGGTTCTCCGCGGCATCAAGACCGAAGATCAAATCAAGGCCTACCATGCTGCTGAGCGAGCCAAATCCGCTCCGGCTAAGAGCGAAACGAAAGGAGATAAGTAATCATGTCTTCCCTATCGACACTCAAAAACGTTGACGGCGCCGTCACCAAATCCTTCCGCAAAGGACGCGGTGTTGGCTCGGGCAACGGGAAAACCGCCGGCAAAGGCACCAAAGGTCAAGGGGCCCACGGCCACACCAAGAAGAACGGCTTCGAGGGTGGACAGACCCCGATCGCCCGTCGTCTTCCGAAGTTCGGCGCCCGTAAGACCCATCGCGGGGTGAAGACGGTCTATACCACCGTCAGCCTCGACACCCTTGAGAAATACTTCAAAGCCGGGGAGACCGTGAATCTCGCGGTCCTCCTGGAAAAAGGTATCGTCAAGAAGGAAAACGATGGTCTTAAAATCCTTGGGAATGGTAAACTTTCCAAGAAAATCGTCGTCGAAGCAAAAGCCTTCTCCGCTTCCGCTAAGGAAGCCATCGAAAAGGTTGGCGGCGAAGCCAAGGTAATCAAATAATGAAAAAGTTCGTCTCGATCTTCAAAAACAAAGAAATTGTCGGCCGTATTTTCTTTACGGTCATGATTCTCTTCGTCATCCGGATCGGGGCGGCTATCACGGTTCCTGGCGTCGCTGTCGGCGAACAGCTCAGCAACGCCATGAACTCGGGCAACGCCGTCGCAATGATGGACTTGCTCGGGGGCGGGGCCTTATCGAACTTCTCGGTATTCGCCCTAGGGGTTTCGCCTTACATCACCGCCCAGATCATCGTCGAACTGCTTTCTAAAGACGTCCTGCCAGCCCTCACTGACCTCTCCAAACAAGGCCAGTACGGGCGCAAGAAGATTGAGATGGCCACGCGCTACCTCTCTCTTCTGCTCGGGGCGGTCCAAGGATATGGCATCATCATGACGATGAAAAACAACTCCTATCTGTCTCTAACGATGGATGATTCCTTCTGGACCTATGCCTATATCGTTACCGTCCTCCTCGCGGGCAGCTTGCTCGAGATGTGGCTCGGCGACCAAATCACCGAGAAGGGCTTAGGCAACGGCATCTCCGTCATCATCTTCGCCGGCTGCGTCCGTTCCCTGCCGACCCAGATCTCGACCGCTTGGTCGAAATGGGTCAGCGCCAACATCGGCCACGCTTCCAGCGAAATCATCCAGGGCGCGTTCACGTTTGCCCTCTATATCCTCGCTTATGTCGCTATCGTCGCCGGGGTCGTCTTCTTCGAGCTCGCGCGGCGAAAGATACCCGTCCAGTCCGCCGGCAAAGGAGGGGCCACGCCTTCGATGGCTCGCGCTTCCTTCCTGCCGATTAAAGTCAACTCGGCGGGCGTCATCCCCATCATCTTCGCTTCTTCGATCATGATGGCTCCTTCAGTCATTGCAAGCTTCATCTCCAGTGATGCGGCGAACGCGCAATGGCTCCAGATCTTCAACTACTCGGCGATGTATGAAATGCCGGGGGTCGATGGAAATACCTGGAAAATGCCTTGGGGCCTCATCATCTATCTGATCCTCGTCATCGCCTTCACCTTCTTCTACGCCCAGATGCAAATCGATCCGGAAACGCTCGCGGACAACTTCCAAAAGAACGGTTCCTACATCCCTGGCATCCGCCCGGGCAAAGAGACGGAGAGGTATGTCGGGAAAGTGCTCAACAGAGTCACCTTCATCGGGGCCTTCGCGCTTGCCGCGATCGCCGCGATTCCGCTTGCCCTCACCTTGTCTGGGATCTTCGGAAATGACACTTCCCTCGCGATTGGGGGAACCGGCATGATCATCATCGTCGGCGTGGCCATTGAAATTAACTCTCAGATCGACGGTTTGCTCGCCGGTAAGAGCTTCGAAGAAGTCCAAGGAGGAATGTGACATGCTCAATATCATCCTGATGGGTCCCCCGGGCGCTGGCAAAGGCACCCAGGCGACCAAGATCGAAGACGCCTTCCATCTTCCCCATATCTCCACCGGCGACATGTTCCGTGAGGCGATCGCCGAAGGAAGCGAACTTGGGAAAGCAGCGAAAGCGATCATTGAGGCTGGTGGCCTTGTCCCTGATGACATCACGATCGGCCTAGTGAAAGAGCGCCTTGCTCGCGAAGACTGCGCGAACGGCTATCTGCTTGATGGCTTCCCACGCACCATCGCCCAGACCGAAGCCCTCACTGCGATCGGACCTACGATCGGCAGAGAGGCCAACATCGTCATCGACATCTCCGTCCCTGACGATGAGCTCACCAAGCGCATCGCCGGCAGGCGTGTCTGCCCTAGCTGCGGCGCCTCCTACAACGTTCACTTCCTTCCCCCGAAAGAAGAAGGCAAGTGCGACCGTTGCTCAGGGGAACTGAAGCAAAGGAAAGACGATAACGAAGCAAGCTTCGCCATTCGCCTAGCCAACTATCACGCGCAGACCGCGCCGCTTATCGACTACTACAAGAAGCAAGGCATCTACCATGGCTTCGAAGGCAAGTCGACTCCCGAAGAGCTCTTCGACGCAATCGATGCTCTTTTGGAGGAGATGGCGTGATCATCATCAAATCTCCGCGCGAGATCTCCCTGATGAAAGAAGCGGGGAGAATCGTGGGGCTTATCTGGGAAACGATTCCTAGTCTACTCAAACCCGGCGTCTCAACCTTGGAAATCAATTCCGAGGTTGAGCGCCTTATCCAAGAAAACGGGGCGAAGGCCGCCGAAAAAGGCTATTATGGCTACCCGGCTTCCGTCTGCATCTCCCTCAATGAGGAAATCCTCCACGGCATCCCGTCGAATAAGAGGATCTTAAAGGATGGAGACATCGTTACGCTTGATCTCGTCGTCGAGAAAAACGGCTACATGGCCGATTCGGCCCGCACCTACTGCGTGGGCATCTGCGGCGAGAGGCAAAAACACATGGTTGCAATCGCGAAGCAATGCTTCGATAATGCAATGTCCTTGGTCAAACCAGGGGCGCATCTGGGCGATATCTGCCATATGATCGGCGAAACCGCGAAAGCCAATGGCTACAGCGTGCCGCGCGATTATACAGGGCATGGCATCGGGACCCACATGCACGAAGACCCTTACATTCCTTGTTATGGAACCGCGGGGACCGGGCCGATTTTGCGGGAGGGGATGACCCTTGCCGTGGAGCCCATGATCCTTGAGGGAAAACCAGACGTGAGGGTGCTCAAAGATGGCTGGACGGTAGTGTCCAAAGACGGAAAACTAACGAGCCATTATGAGAACACGATCGTAGTCACCAAGGATGGTTACGAGATCCTCACCCTGAGCGATGGGGAAAAGGCCGGCAGAAAGGAGGAAGACCTTTGAGTAAACAAGACTGCATAGAGGTTGAGGCTACTGTATTGGAATGCCTCCCCAACGCCAACTTCAAGGTGAAGTTAGCCAACAACGGAGCCGTGGTACAAGCCTGCGTTTCGGGAAAAATTCGGATGCACTACATCCGCATTCTCCCCGGCGATAAAGTCACGGTCCAGTTCTCACCTTACGATTTAACACGCGGGCGCATTACTTTCCGGTATCGCAACTGAACCGGAGCATTGACTGAAGGAGCAAAACAATGAAAGTCAGGCCGTCTGTCAAGCCGATCTGTGACAAGTGCAAAGTCATTCGGCGCCATGGCAAAGTCATGGTCATCTGCTCCAACCCCAAGCACAAGCAGCGTCAGGGTTGAGCGAAAGAAAGGAAATCTAAGCAAATATGGCACGTATTGCTGGGGTTGATATCCCGAATCAAAAGCGCATCGTGATCTCCCTTACCTATATTTATGGTATCGGCGACACCACCGCTAACAAAATCTGCGCCGATGCCGGCGTGAACGTCGACATCCGCACCAAAGACCTCACCGATGAGCAGCTTACCGCTCTTCGCGCTGAAGTCGCCAAATACCGCACCGAAGGCGATCTCCGCCGCGAAGTCGCGCTCAACATCAAGCGCCTCACCGAAATCGGCTGCTATCGTGGCATCCGCCACAAACGCGGACTTCCCTGCCGCGGACAGCGCACCCGCACCAATGCCCGTACGCGCAAAGGCAAGAGGAAGACCATCGCCAACAAGAAGGAAGCTACCCGCTAAGGAGGTTAAGGAAAAATGGCTACTGCAAAATCCAAGTCCACGACCGCCCGCAAGAAGAAGATCAAACGCTCCTTCACCAAAGGCGTCGCGCATATCCACGCTACGTTCAACAACACCATCGTCACCATCACCGATCCCCAAGGGAACGTCATCTCTTGGAGCTCCGCTGGTGCTCTTGGCTACAAAGGTGCTAAAAAAGGCACACCCTTCGCGGCCCAAGTCGCCGCTGAAGCGGCGGGCAAAACCGCTTATGATCAAGGCCTCCGTCAGCTTGACGTTGAGGTGAAAGGCCCCGGCGCCGGACGCGAATCCGCGGTCCGCGCTCTCGCCACCATCGGCTTCCAAGTGCTCTCCATCGAAGACAACACCCCGATCCCGCACAACGGCTGCCGCCCCCCGAAGCGTCCCCGCGGCTAGTCCGCTTGAATGCGATCGCTACATCACTGAACCATTCAGGAGGAATCTAAAGAAATGGCCAATGCCAAAAACAACGAGGAGCTTCGTCTCCCCAATCCGTTCGAACCCGTCGGGATCAACCCTGAAATCAATGACGAGACTGAGCATTATTGCAAGCTCGTCATCAAGCCGCTTGAAAGAGGCTTCGGCATCACCCTTGGCAACGCGCTTCGCCGCGTCTTGCTAAGCGCGCTTCCCGGAGCGAGCGTCTGCGCCGTCGAAATCGAAGACAACGATGTCAAAGTGCGTCATGAATTCACCGCCCTTGAAGGCGTTGAAGAAGACGTCACCGCGATCATCTTGAACCTTAAGGACCTCGTTCTTAAGATCGATGACAACTCCGGTGAGATCAAGCGCATCACCGTCGACAAGAAGGGCCCTGGCGTCCTTACTGCCGGCGACCTCGAACTCCCAGAGCTCGTTGACGTCGTCAATCCCGATCTGGAAATCGCCCACCTCAATGAGAAGGGCCACCTCCATATGACCATCTACGCCGCCAATGGCCGCGGATATGTCACCTCGGAGCAAAACAAGATTGAGCGTAAGCTCGATGCCGTCGGACTAATCGCCACCGATTCGAACTACAGCCCAGTCACCAAAGTCGCCTACGCGGTTGATCCAACCCGCGTCGGCCACGATTCCAAATTCGATCAGCTCACTCTTGAAGTCACCACCAATGGGTCGACCAAACCCACCGATGCCGTGGCTCTTGCCGCTCAGCTGCTCATCTCCCATTTCACCTTGTTCACCACGCTTGATGAGAAAGTCGGCGATGTGAAGCTTGTGAAGGAAGAGTCCAGAGCCGAGGACAACAAATACCAGAGCATGCTCATCGAAGAGCTCGATCTCAGCGTCAGAAGCAACAATTGCCTTAAGCGCGCTGGCATCACCACCGTCATGGAACTCACCCAAAAGAGCGAGGATGAGATGATGAAGGTTCGCAACCTCGGCAAGAAATCGCTCAAAGAAGTCAAGGATAAGCTCGCCGCCATCGGCCTGCACTTCCGCGACTACGTAGGAGAATAAAAAATGGCTGCACAAGGAAGAAAGAACGTTCACGGCAAAGCCGGCGTTCGCTTCAAGACCGGTTATACCGCCTCGAAGAACAAAATGATGCTTCGCAACGTCGTCACCTCCCTCGTCAACAACGAGGAAGTCAAAGTGACCTCGGGCGTCGTCAAAGAACTCAAGACCCTCGCCGATCACCTCGTGACCCTCGCGAAGAAAAACACCCTCCACACCCGTCGTCAGGCGGCTGCCGTCCTCATGGACGAAGCCTCCCTCAAGAAGCTCTTCTCCGAGCTTGGCCCTCGTTTCGCCACCCGCAATGGCGGCTACACGAAAGCCTTCAAGCTCGGTGCGAGAAAAGGCGACAACGCGGAAGTTTGCCTCGTCACCTGGTCTGACCGCAAGTAATTCTTGAAGTTACAAGCAAGCCCCTTCGGGGGCTTTTTCAGTTAGAGGGGTTTTGGGGTTATTTTGCTTTCGGTGTTGGCTAATTTTACTAAAGGGTAGATAATGTCGCCGTCTTAAGGAGGCTTTATATGAAAGTTGCTTCGAAAACGATGTATACGATAGGGATGGTCTACGCGATCCTGTTTTTAGTGCTTGGCGTGGGGATGATCATTGGAGGGAGCGTCTTGATTGTCTTTGGTCTTTCCCCGGATATCGATGATGCTGGCGCTAGAGCCGCCTATATGAGTGCCGGCTCCACCCTTTTGGGCTTGGGCGTTTATTTCGCGGCAGGCCAGATCGTGGAGATCGTCATGGACAATCTTGGGCGTAGCGGCGGCAGAGGCATTCAAATCGCCAACGTTGTCCTAGGCGCCATTTGCAGTAATATCTTCACTCTCCTTGGCGGCGTGTTCGGTTTGATCGCGGAAGAGAATGAGATCGTTGTTCATTGAACCGTTTAAAAATCCTATTTAAAAGACGCTTTGCCTAAAAAGCGTCTTTTATTTTAATGCTTCAAATTTAGGGTTTCTCTAGTGCTTCTATAATCTCCCCGTGAGTATTTCTAGAGGGAAAAAAGCAGAGATTCGCGGGAAGAAAAAACGATTGATTTCCTTGCTGGTTTCTTTGTTTTTGCTGGCTGCTCTTTTTCTTTTATGCCTTTGCCTAGGAAGCTCGGGGATGTCTTTTGGGGACTCTTTTCTTGCCATCTTTGGGCAAGGTAGCGAAGGCGCGATTCGCATCGTTAATAAAATCCGCCTCCCGGAGGCGCTTGCGGCTTTGATCGCCGGGGCTGGATTAGCCCTTTCTGGCTTGATCATGCAGACGACCTTAGGCAATATCATGGCTTCTCCTGGGACATTAGGGGTTTCTAACGCGGCCGTGTTCGGGGCGAACGTTTCCATCATTCTTTTCGCTGGCGGCTATGTTTCTACGGGGAAGAACGCGGAAAGCCTAATTTCTTCCGCGAACCCTTTCGCTTGCTCTTCTTTCGCTTTTCTTTTCGCCTTCCTTTCCATCTTTTTGATTCTTGGTCTATGCCAGATTAAGCGCTTCTCCCCTTCTTCGGTGGTGCTCGCTGGAGTTGCTATAGGCGCCGTTTGGAGCGCAGGGACGACGATTTTGCAATTCTATGCGACGGATGTCGGGCTTAGCGCCGCGGTCATTTGGTCCTTTGGTGATTTAGGAAGAGCGACTTTCCTTAGCGATGCGGTGATGGGGGGAGTCGTTGTTCTTGCTTCCCTTTCCTTCTTTTTGCTCCGTTATCGGTTCAACGCCCTTCTTCAAGGGGACGCTTTTTCAACTAGCGTTGGCATAAATATTGGCCTTTTGCGGTTCTTTTCCTTGCTTATTGCCTCTTTAGTTACCGCCGTCTGCGTCTCTTATTTAGGGATCATCGGCTTTGTAGGGATTATCTGCCCTCATATCGCCAGAAAGCTTTTCGGGGAGAACCATACCTTCTTGATCCCCGGCTCTTTGCTTTGCGGGTCGATCCTTTTGCTTGGGGCGAATCTCTTCGCCAAAGCCATCGCCCCAGGAAACTCTTTGCCGATCGGCGCGGTGACTTCTTTATTAGGAGCCCCCTTCTTTCTCTATCTCATCTTCGCTTCTAGGAGGAAAGAGGCATGCTGATCGTGAATCATCTTTCTTCCTCTTACACCAAAAAGGGAAAAGACGTTTTGCATGACGTCTCCTTTCGCTTAGAAGATGGCCAAATCGGCGTTCTTTTAGGTCCTAATGGGGCGGGCAAATCCACCCTTTTCCAATCCATCTTAGGGACTTTGAAAAAGAAGAATGGGGAAATATTGATCGACGGGGCTTCCCAAGAAGACATTAAAAAGAAGGAATGGGCTAGGAAAATCGCCTATGTGCCCCAAAGGATTCCTTCTTCTTGCCTCAGCGTTTTCGAAACGGTTTTGCTAGGGAGGATGCCTTATTTTTCCTTGTCCCCAAGCAAAGAGGACAAAGAGAATACATTGCAGGTCTTAGACGAACTCGCCCTCCTCTCTTTGGCAGATAAGGCGATCAATGAGCTTAGTGGAGGCGAGCTGCAAAAGGTGGCGATCGCCTGCGCCTTAAACCAAAGCCCAAGCCTTTTGCTTTTGGATGAGCCCACGAGCAACCTCGACATCAAAAACAGCGTGCTTTTGCAGAATCTTTGCAAAAAGCTCGCAAAAACCCATCGGATTTCCATTTTGATCGCGACGCATGATCTAAATTCCGCTTTGGATTTAGGGAATCGCTTCTATTTCTTAAAAGAGGGAAGGCTGATCGGGCAAGGCGATGAGGAGGCATTCAATGAAGAGAATGTCTTCCAGACTTTTGGTGTTCACGTTGGCATTTCCCTCGCCGGAGGGGATAAGCATATTCATTTTCATTTAGATGAGGAGCATGATGATGAAAAATAAAATTTTGATTCTTTCCGTTGCTGGTTTGGCTTTGCTTTCTTCTTGCGTGAGCAAAGCGCCAGCAGAGGATGAGGCGACCTATCTTGTCGATTCGGTTTCCAGGAAAATCGCCGTTAAAAAAGGCAGTTACAAGAGGATCGTCTGCATCGGCGCGGGAGCCCTCAGGCTTTATAGCTATGTGGGCGATGTTTCTTTGCTTGCTGGAGTAGAAGATATCGACAATGAGGCTTTGAGTGATAGGCCAAAGATGTTTGATGGCGTCGCTAGGCCCTATTTCATCGCCAACCACGAATCTTTTGCCAAACTCCCCTCTTGCGGTGTTGGTGGTCCGAACAACCAAAAAGCGGAAGCGGAGAAGATTCTTGCCTGCTCTCCTGATTTGATTTTGTCCGAATACGAAGACGCGGATAAAGCGAATGCCTTGCAAGAGCAAGTCGGAGTCCCTGTTTTGACGCTTGGGTATGGGTCAAATGGCGTGTTCGATCAGAAGGTAAAAGACAGCCTCACTCTTCTAGGCAAAGTTCTCGCTGAAGAGAAAAAAGCCTCTGACCTTATTTCGTTCATCGAGAAAGAGGAAAACGAGATTTCTACGCGCACCGAAAATATCCTTGAAAGCGAAAAGCCAAGCGTTTATATCTGCGGTCTAGGCAATTGGGGGACGACGAATCATTTGATGACCGCCCAGAATTATGGCTCGTTCAATGTCGCTCATATCAAGAACGCGGTGAGCGGTTTAAGCAGCGATGGCATCCAAAAAATCGACGTCGAGAAATTCGTTTCTATCGGCGAGAGCGCCGACAAAATCATCATCGATGCGGCGGCGATTAAAAACATCAAGCCGATTTATCAGGAAAACAAAGAGATTTTCGAATCGACGAAAGCCTGGAAGAGCGGCGAGGTATATTTAGAAATGGCTTATAACGCCTATTACACCAATCTAGAGATCGCTCTAGCCAACACCTGGTATTACGCGAAGGTCGTTTATCCTTCTCTATTCGAAGACATCAGCATTGAGAAAAAGACGGACGAGATCACGAATGCCTTCCTTGGCAAATCCCTTTATCAAGAGATTGCAAGTTACGCCAATTCGTTTGGAGGATACCAAAAAATCAACGTGGAGGAATTCTTTCAATGAATCCCGTGAAGGATTATTTTGACTCGATTGCTCCTTTTTGGGACGCTTGCCAGCCCGAGAAAAAAGAATTCATCCGTTCTTTGATTGACAAAATCGGCATCAAAAAAGGGGATGCGGTTCTTGATCTTGCCTGCGGGAGCGGGACAATCACCGGGCTTTTGCATGATTTTTCGAAAGAGGCCGTCTTTGGGCTTGATCTCTCGCCTAAGATGATTGAAATTGCGACGAAAAAATACGAAGACCAAGAATGGGCCCATTTTGAGGCCAATGACTTCTTGACCTGGGAAAGCGAAAGACAATTTGACGTCATCGTTTTGTATAACGCCTATCCCCACTTTAGTGACCCTTCCTTGCTAAGCGATTGCTTCTTCAAACACCTTAATGATGGTGGCAGATTCGCGATTATCCATTCTCTTGGGAGAAAAGAGCTGGACGCCCATCACGCGAACGTTCCTCAGCGGATTTCAAGGAGCCTTTCTTCTCCGAAAGAGGAAGCGAGGTTCTTCGAAAAGAATTTCAGGATCTTGAAAACGGAAGAAGGGGAGAAATTCTATTTGCTGACGGGCTCTAAATTGAGCTCTAGCAATTGAGACAACGGCTCAACGAGCATGCCCGCCATTTTCTTTGGGGTGCTTTCATCTGGGTGGCGCATGAATTGAACTAAGGCCGCAGAAAGCAATTCGCAGGAAAGCCTGACCCTGGTTCCATCTTTGCCTCGCGGCAAAAACGACTTGCACCAGGGAAGAAAATAATGATGAAAAAGAATGGCGTTTTCATCGAGTTTCATCATGCAGTTCCATAGATCGATATCGCTTTGAATCCTGAAAAAAAGCAGAGAAAGATGCTCTTCTAAATCGAACTCGCCGCGTATTTTGACGGTGAGGAACAGCTTTGCCAATAGACCTTGCAGAACGTCGTCTTTCGTTTTGAAATGGGAATAGAAGCCGGTTGGGGAAACGCCTCCGGCTTTAATGATGTCTCTGACGTTCATGAGGCGGTAGGGCTTTTCCGCAAGACAAGCGGAGAATCCACAGTATATTTTGCGAATTGTCTTCGATGAACGTTTATCCATAATTGATATTCTACTCCAGTTCTTCGATAGGGAGTTAGAGCGTGAAACGATGACTTTTTTCTGAGGCTTGAGACGTTTAAGTAATGAAACCCCAGATAGCATCCCCTATACAAAGCGCCTGATCTGCGCCGTTTTGTAGGATCCTTGAAGAACAGCCTTCTAAAAAAGGCTTTTTTTGTTGCTTTTCCGTGCGCGAAGCGTACAATAAATATAA
>CAVFEQ010000023.1:0-24052 GCA_963621535.1 Paludibacteraceae bacterium
ATATTGTACAGAAACCTGGGTCACCTTCCAGTTCTAGACTGGTCGGTGATTTTTTATTTACACAGACTTTTACTTACTCTCCCTCTAAGAAAAAGACGGGAAGCAAATCCCCGCGCGCAGTCTTATATGGAGGATATGACGAATCAAGCAAGCACAACGTCATCTTGCTTAGGCATCAGCCGGTGATGAACGTGCGCTTCGACAATCCCTTCTACCTTAACCAATGCTCGTGTTTGCAGGATTACCTCGTCTTTGACGTGACCTCGCGCTGCCTGCAGGATAAAGCGTTCATGGCAAAGCACCCTAGCTTCGCCAAGGACCTCTCTCCTTTCTTTATCGGGCCCCTTACTTCCAGCGACGGGAAGGAGTGCAAGATCTTCGAACTCTTCTGGCAGTGCAGCAAGGTTTTCCCCGGTTTCGATGACCACGGCGTCCCAAACGAGGATTATTTCAAGTGGAGGGATAGCTACTATTCCTTGTCTTCCCTCAAGGATCATAAAGAGCTTCGCCGCCCCTGGGCGAAGCTAGGCTATTCCCCGCGCGACACCCTTTACGAAGCCTATTTCGATAAAGAAACAAAGAAATGGCTCGCCCTAGGCTACATCGAATCCCGGAAGAAGATCTACTTCAGGGAATACGCCAAGCTCGTCTATAACTCCCCAAGCTTCCTTTGGCTCAAAAGCCTCTTAAAAGAAGGAAAGAAAATCGCCCTCGTCGACTTCGACGCGTTCAATTTCTATAGCGACCAGGCAAAGGAAAAGCTTTATGAGTCCTATTCGAAAAAATGCAAGGGAGGACAAGCAAGCACAAGGCTCACCCTCACTGATTTTTTAAACGTAAAAACGATGAAGGACGTAGTTAATTTCCCTCTTCCCGCGGGGCATGCGGTGGTCTTGAAAGCCCTGCTCGATGGGGATTTGGAGGTCGATTCTACAGGAGAAGTCATCGATCGTTCGGGGATTTTGGATTGACTTAGATAGATTAGAGACGCTTTCCAAGGCCAAAGGACGGAGAAAAGCCACCGGAAAAACCTAAAAAGTCCTATGATCTTGCGCCTGCTTTGGCGTTGCCTCCTCCTTTTCCTTTCTTCTCTTTCCGATACTGGGAAGGGGAGGTGTGGTAATGCTTATGGAAGACGTGATTGAAATGGGAATTGGATTCGTAGCCGAGTTCGGCGGCGATCTCATTGATGGGGAGGTCGCTATGGAGAAGGTAATCGTGAGCGACGTTCATCTTCACGATCGCTAGATAAGAAACCAGCGACATCCCCATGTAGTGCTTGAAAAGCTTGGCGAAATGGGCGTGGGAGTAATCGACTCTCTCCAGAACGTCATTTACTCCCCAGGAGGCGTTCTCTGGCCGCTGCATCTCGGCGATGATCTGGTTGAGCCACTTCGGACGGTCGTCATGAAAAAGGATGTTCTGATCAAAGATGATGGAAACGATGTCGTTCATCAGCAGCTGAGAGTAGAGCTTGAATTCATTCTCGTCCTTCAGCTTCCCAAATCTAAGCATGTTGCAGGTGTCGGTGATTCTTTTGACTTGGCGCGGAGAGAGGGAGCAGGCGAGGCATTGCGGCTTCCGCAGCTTTTCTAGCAAAGCGGGTGAGATGAAAGCGCAGGTCTCCTCGATCGCCTCGCTTTGGATCAAAATGTTGAGGTGGCCCGATTTCTCCTTCCCCTCATCGAAGATCGCGTGGCAGTCCTCCGGGCGGATCAAATAGGCGTTCCCAACGCTTGCCTTCATGCTGAGCCCGTTGATTTCGTGGCGGTAGCAGCCGTCGGTAACGATGAAGAACTCCCAATAGTCGTGCGTGTGGAAACGGGGGTAATCATGGTAGATCTGATGGGAGGTCAAGGGCATCGACGGATTGGCCGAGTCCAGTTTGAAATGGTTCATGGGTCTATTGTATGGCCTAAGGCGAGGTAGTTGAACTAGAAAATAGAAAAAATATCAAATGCGGTATCAAAAAATGTTGATGTTTAAGACAAAAATCATTTTTGGAGATAAAAAAAGGCAAATTGAGAATTGGTGAGGCAAAATTTAGGCCAGAACAATGGGGCGATTGAAGGGCTCTGCCTTTCGCTTACTCGGGGATAGAAAAACGCAAATTGGAAAAACCTGGCGATTACGCTCAAAAGAAAGAAAAAACAAAAAATCACGGGTCGCTTGAGATTTTTAAGGAAAGGAAATGAAATTCGCTTTTGCTGGGCAAGGATAAAAAAGGGCAACATTTTAAGTAGATAGTGCAAGAAAGGGCAAAATAGGCAAAATAGAATTAAGCAGACTTGTAACCCCTTTCATCGATTTCGCATGAAAACCATGGGACAAAAATGAATCAGGCAAGTCGCGATAAGGAAGGAAAAAACATGAAAACGAAAAACCTTGCACTCTCTCTAAGCGCCGTCGCGCTGCTTGCTTCTTGCGCCGGCACCAAACACAACAATGACAACGAAAGCGGGGGAGGCTCGGAAGGAAAAAGCGTGCTTCTGGTGGCGACTTACGATGGAGGGCTTGGCACGAATTGGCTCCAAAGCTTGGCCAATCGCTTCCAGGAGGCATATAAGGACACTTCCTTTGAAGAAGGCAAGAAGGGCGTGACGGTCCGCGTCCTCGCCAGCCGCTCCTACAACGGAACCACCCTTATCAGCGGCACCCTGGAGCAAGATGTCTACTTCACAGAGGACGTTTCCTATTTCGATCACGTCACCAAGGGGAATTTCCTCGACATCAGCGACATCGTCACCGAAAAGCTCACCGCCTTGGGCGAGGAGAAGTCGATCGAGGATAAGCTGACCTCAGAAATGAAAGACTACCTCAAGGCGAATGATGGGAAATATTACGCAATCCCCTTTTATGATGGCCTTTATGGGCTGATGTATGATTATGACCTCTTTGAGGACAAGAACCTTTTCTTCGACGAGTCTGGGGCTTTCGTCTCTTCCAAAACGGCCAAGAAATCCTCTGGGCCAAACGGCAAGGAAGGTGATTATGACGATGGCCTCCCCGCAACCTATGATCAGTTCTACAAACTCGTCGACCGCATTGAAAGCCTTGGCATGCATCCTTTCTCCTTCTCCGGCTCCAGCGGCCTTCCTTACGTCTACCGCGTCCTCTCTTCCTATTGGAGCGATTTCGAGGGGCTTGAAAAGGTGAAGGTCAACTATACTTTGGACGGCACCGTCCCCCTCGTCAGCTCGATCAATGACGGCGTCGCGACGATTGAAGAGACCAAGATTGACGAGAGCAACGGCTACCTCTTGCAAAAGCAGGAGGGGAAGCTGAAGGCGCTGCAGTTCATGAAGAAGATCACCCCGCATATGGGCCGCAATGGCGAGTCCCAGACCGTGGCCCAGACCAAATTCATCAAAAACTACAATGAGGGATCCGACCAATACGCGTTTCTTTTCGACGGGTCGTGGTGGGAGAACGAATCCACCAACATCTTCAAAAACTGCGAAGCGGCCTACGGCAAGGGAAAATCCGACAGAAGATACGGTTTCCTCCCCGTTCCGAAAGCCAGCGAAGAAAAAATCGGGGAAAAGCAGACTTTGTTCAACCAGAACCAATCCTATTGCTTCATCTCCAAAAAGACCAAGCTGCCCGAACTAGCCAAGCTTTTCTTCCAATACGCCCACACCGACGCTAATTTAAGCGCCTTTACTTCGGAGCTTTCCTTGACGCGCTCTCTTTCCTATGAACTCAGCGAAGCTGATGAATCAAGCACGACCTTCTATGGCAAGAACCTCATCGCGATGAAGAACGACAGCAACATCCTTAACCCCGTCTCCGCCAACAAGAAAGTCATCAACAACCCCTCGCATTTCAGTCTTGAAAACTATGCTTGGAACACGAATATCAACGGCAAGGCATACCAAAACCCCTATACCGTATTCTCTGATTCCGCCACCAGCGGCACGACCGCGGAAGAGTATTTCGAGGGCCTTTCCGTTGCTAATGGCGAAACCAGCTGGAAAGCCTTGAAAAGCTGATTTGCTTTATGGAAGCGACCCTTTTGCCTAACGGAAGATATAGAAAGGCGCGGAGAAAGAAAACCGATTGGGGCGCGCTTGCTTTCTATCTCTGCCTCATCATCCTGCCCCTTGCCCAGTTCTGCATCTTTTACATCGGCGTCAACTTCAACGTCATCCTGCTTTCCTTCAAAAGCTATGACACCGCCACCGGGACCTATTCCTGGACTTTCGAGAACTTCGCCCGCGTATGGAGAGAGCTGACGACGTCTTCGATCCTGGGCGACGCCTTGCTCAATTCCTTGATCGTGTGGTTCTTCGTGACGCTTCTAGGGACGACCCTAGCCGTCCTTTTCTCCTACTATATCTACAAGAAGAAATTCTTGGCGAAGACGTTCAAGTTCATCCTTTTCCTGCCGAGCGTCCTCCCTTCGATCCTGCTTGTCATGATCTACAAGTACTTCGTCCAAGAAGGCCTTGTGACCTACATCAACGACATCTTCGGAACGAACATGCAGGGACTGCTCATCGATTCTTCCACCCGCTTCAAGACGATCCTCTTCTATAACGTGTGGATTGGCTTTGGCTCGCAGGTTCTTCTTTATACCGGGGCGATGGAGCAGATCTCCCCGGAGATCAACGACGCCTTGAAAGTGGACGGGGCAGGCCCTTTAAGGGAGCTTGTCCACATCGTCATCCCAGCCTGCTTGCCGACCATCTCTACCTTCCTTATCTCGGGGATCGCGATGATTTTCACGAACCAGGCCAACCTGTGGTCATTCTTCGGCGCCAACGCCGAATACGGCGATTGGACGTTAGGGTACTATCTTTTCTATTTGGTCAATAACACGACTTTCGGGATCTCCGAATATCCTTATGCCTCCGCCTTGGGCCTTTGCTGCACCGTCATCGCCTTGCCCCTAACTTTCCTTGCCAACCGCTTCTTGATGAGGAGGGATAACGCATGAGCAGCTTCGTCTCGTTTAGCCGTTCCAAAAAGGGCAAAAGGCATCTGAAGGAACCTTTCAATTGGCTCGCCCTCATTCTCTTCTTCTTCCTCCTCCTTTATACGTTAAGCCTCCTTTTCCCGGTCTTCTGGGCGCTTATCTCGACTTTCAAGAGCCCCTTCGAATATGACTTCATGGGCAATACGACCGGCTGGCCGCAGAGCTGGAGCTTCGATAACTACGTCACCGCCTACAAGAACTTCTACGTGAGTGTCTATAACTCCGCTACCGACGACTACACCTATTTCTACATGTTCGACCTCTTCGGGAACTCGCTTCTTTATAGCTTGCTCTGCTCTCTTGCGGCGACCATCACCCCTTGTCTAGTGGCTTACGCGGTCGCACGCTTCAACTTCAAGTTCTCCAAGGTCATCTACTCGATCGTCATCATCACGATGGCTTTGCCTATCGTCGGCGCTTTGCCTAGCGAGATCCAAATGGCCAAAAGTCTCGGCATCTTTGATACTTTCATCGGGCTCTTCATCATGAAGGCCAATTTCCTTGGCATCTACTTCTTGGTCTTCTACGCCCAGTTCAAGAGCCTGCCGATGGCCTATTCAGAAGCCGCGAAGATCGATGGCGCCAGCCAATTCCGCGTGCTGGTCCAGGTCGTCTTGCCTCTTTGCCTAGGGACGATCATGACCGTTTTCCTCCTGAACTTCATCACCTATTGGAACGACTACCAGATTCCGATGGTCTATCTTCCCTCTCATCCGGTCGCGGCATTTGGGATGTACGAGTTCCAGAATGTCTTGACCACTGAGCTCGCCAATACGCCCACTAGGCTATCTGGCATCTTCATCATGGCCGCCCCGATCGTGGTGGTCTTCGCCCTCCTCAACAAGCACCTGATGGTCAATCTCTCCGTCGGCGGCATCAAGGGCTAACGCCCTGCTTGAATCACTCTTTTTCAAAGAAAGGAAAGAAAATATGAAGAAACGATTCCTCCCTCTTCTCTTGCTTTCTTCCCTAGGCCTATGCTCTTTCGCGACCCCTTTGGGGATATTCGCGGAAGGGGAGCTGATGGAAGAGGCTAGCGTGGGTGATACGGTAAGTATCCCCGCGAAAACGCTTACCTACGAAGGGCAAAGCAAGAACGCCGACATCCTCATCACCTCACCTAGCGGGGCCGTTTATTCGGGGAAAGAGCTCACAATCTCTGAAACCGGGGTCTATCAGGTGACCTATCGGGCGACTTTTGGCGACCACGAGGAAAAGGAAACCCATTTCATCCGCGTGGATTACCGCGCGCAGGACCTATTCAAGGCGGATGGCGATGTCCTAGTCTCCTCCGGGGCTTTCTCTTACGATGAATCCTTCAAAGGGGTGAAAGCGACCTTCAAGAACAACGCTGCCTTGTCTTTTGTTAAGCCCATTGACCTCAATAGCCTATCCCCTGATACCCCCTTGGTCTCTTTCCTCATTGATTCAAGCGCGGTGGGGACGGCGGATTTCTCGACCTTCAACATCACCCTTACCGATGCTTACGAGCCAGCAAACTACGTGACGATCA
Organism: Paludibacteraceae bacterium; assembly: GCA_963621535.1. Lineage (GTDB taxonomy): Bacteria > Bacillota_I > Bacilli_A > RFN20 > CAG-826 > Alloenteromonas. Next base: position 6,492 of record CAVFEQ010000023.1, read on the forward strand.
ATTGCGTCGACAGCGGCACAACGAACACCTATGGCGAGGCGATGTATGTGAAAGCGGGGGCCGCCGGACAGACGCTTTATGGCTACGAGAGGGATGATAATCGCCACAGCGATCCTTCCTTTGGCTCGGCGATCCGCTGCTCTTTCCGCTCCATCTCCTTAAGCGGAACCTATCATCAGGCGAGCTTCTATTACGATTACGCCTCCCAGGATGTCTATGGTTACCCGAATTATGAAATTGCCCCTGCGAAGAGGAAAATCGTCGGGCTTTCGAGCAAAGCCGACCATCCCACTGATCCTTTTGGGGGCTTTTCCAAAGGTCTTGCTTATTTAAGCTTCGAGGCTAAAAACTTCAATAGCGGCAGCGGGGACGTCGTTTTCACCTCCGTGGCCGGGATAGACCTTTCCCAAGGGAACTACCTTGACGAGGCTTCCCCGGAGATCAAAGTCGACCTTGCGGGGAACCTCGACGTTCCTGAGGCAGTCAAAGGAAGGAAATACAAGATCTTTGAAGCCTCTGCCTTCGACGAGTATGACGGGGACGTCGAAACCGCGGTAAAAGTCTATTATCTTTCCTCGGAGGGCAAGAAGATCGACGTGGATGTGGAAGAGGGATATTTCACTCCCCTTCATATCGGCGACTACCAGATCGTCTACACCGCGAAAGACCGTTTCCTCAATGAAAAGGAAATCTCCCTTTCCCTATATTGCGGAAGGGCGAGTGAGCCTCTTTTGGGGTTATTGCCCTTCAAGGAGGTAAGTAGCGTAGTCTATGATACGGTGAGCCTGCCTAGCTTAGACGATTTCGCCGTCAGCGGGGGAAGCGGGAGCATCAAGAAAAGCCGCTTCATCATCGATCCCTCCGGCTGCTTGCTTGAATGCGAGGAAGATAAGTTCACCCCGAGCGAAGTCGGGACTTATACGGTTCGCTACCAGGCCTTTGATTATCTAGGCCAAGCCACGATCTCCAATTTGAAGCTCGAGGTCAAGAACCTTTCTGAGCCGATTTTCCTTAGCGAGATCTCTCTCCCGGTCGCCTTCGTGAAGGGGGAGAAAGCCGTTTTGCCGGAGAGCAAAGCCAAGATGCCAGGAGAGGATAACCCGGTGGATTGCCCGGTAGAAATCTACGTCAACGATGCGAAGATCGATGGGCATTCCTTCGTCCCAAGCGGAGATTCGGTGAAGATCGCCTACCTCGCCTCCTCGCTAAAGAAAGAATTCACCGTGCCCGTGGTGGATCTTGAGCAAGGCGCAAAGCAAGAGAAATACCTTTATGGGGATGGAACGGGCAAGGTTTATGAGAACGAGATCTCCTTCACAACGAGCGAAGAAGGCGAAGTCACTTTCCTGAGGGCTTTGAAGAGCTCCTCGCTAAGCCTGCGCTTCACTCTTCCCGATATGAAGGAAAACGAGGCGATGAGCGTGAGGATGAACGCGGTTTCCTTGACTCTGCGGAAGGAAGCCAATGGCTATTCATTGACTTCTCCTTCTGGGAAGCAAGCAAGCCTAAGCCTTGAAACGGATGGCTCCATCGCCCTTAGTTACGATAATTCAAGCAGGGCAATCAAAGACGCCTCCGGGCTAGAGGTCCTTATCCTCGACCAAGACGATGAAGGCGCCTCCTTCTCTGGCTTCGAGCAGGATATCACCCTTGCTTTCGCTTTAAGCGCGAAGCGGACCATCTCCTTAAGCAAAATCAACAACCAAAGCTTTGGCCTGCGAGGAAGAGGGGCGCCTGCAGATGAAATCGGCCCCGAGCTTTCCTTGCCTAGCAATATGCCCGCGGTCAAGCAGAAGCTCGGCGCGAGCGTCACTCTTCCTAGCGTCTTTGCCTATGACGTCTTGAACGAAGTCTCTTCCTTCCTCCTTACTCTCGTCAAGCCTGATGGCAGCCAAGAGACTCTCGATCCTAGCAAGGAGAACCTCATCACCTTCTCCCAATACGGCTCCTACCGCCTGGAATACGTGGCAACGGATGCGATGGGGAACTCCTCGAAGACCATCCGCCTCTTCAGCGTATATGAGACCGAAAAGCCCTCCATCACGCTTACCTCCTCTTTGAAGGAGACCTATGAGATTAATGAGGAAATCGCCCTTCCTAGCTATCAGGTGAGCGACAACTCTCTTGATTATGAGCTCGTTTTCATCTTGCTCACCCCCGATTATGAGAGGATCGTGCTGCTAAAAGATCAAAGCGGCTCGCTCACTTATTATCTCGACAAGGACGATTATTCTTCCTATAAGGTGAGCTCGACTTCCTTCAAGCTTTCCAAAGCGGGGCGTTATACCTTGCTCGTTATAGCAAACGATCGGTTCTACAACGTCACCACCAAAGAAATAACCTTTAACGTGAAAGGAGCGAACTGATGAACAAAAGACTTCTTTGCCTTCCTTTACTTGCTTTGCTAGGGCTCTCTTCTTGCGGAAGCGTCCAAGCAGAGGAAAGCTCCTCTAGCTCTTCTAGCGAGGAGAAAGGGCAATCTCTGACCCTGATTTCCGAGGGGCTAAGCGATTATAAGATCCTGATTCCCGAGGATGCCCCGACCTATCTTAACTTGGCTTCTAGTGAGCTCAGCTATTTCCTCTTCCAGTCTAGCGGCTGCAAGCTAGACGTCGTAAGCGAGAAACTCGCCCCCTCCAAATACATCTCCCTTGGCCTCACCAGCCAGCTCCTATCCTCCTCTTCTTATGATAAGGATAAGGATTATGGGCTTTCTGGCTACCGCGTCTATGCCGAGAACGAGAACATCTATATCTATGGCACCTCCGCAAAGCAGGCAGGCACGCTTTATGGCGTTTACGATTTCCTAAGCGACGCCATTGGCTATGAAGCCTACGCAAGCGATGACTATCATTACCAGATCAAGGACAAAGTGACCTACCTCGCCCTCGATTCGGAGGTCATTCCAACCTTCGACACCCGCGCTATCGGCTATAAAAGCACCAACAGCGATTCCACCCTCTCTAGGCGCCTCCGCCTAGAGAACCAGTATAGCGCCGAGGATTGGTACGGCTTTGGCCACTCCCAGATCAACGGCCTCTACTTCAATGTGGCCGATAGAGAAGAGAAAGTCTCCTCCGGAGAATGGCAGGACGACTGGTTCGCTAACGCTTCTAGTGACGCCGCGGTGAACCAGCTTTGCTATACCGGCGGGGAGAAACTCGTGGAGATGGTCGCCGAGGCGATGATCGAGAAGATCAAAATCCACAAGGAAATCACCTATTTCATGTTCGGGCAGCAGGATAACGTAAACTTCTGCGCCTGCGAGCGCTGCAGCAAGGCGAAAGAGGAGTGGGGCGGCAACACCGCCGGACTCCAGATCGCCTTCATGAACGAGGTCATCGCCCTCACCGACAAATACCTCGAGGAGAACGAGCCCGGTAGAACGGTCCGCTACGTCGTCTTCGCCTACAACGAAACCACAAGCGCCCCGGTCAAGGAGGAAGGCGGGCGCTACCTTCCTTATAGCGATAAGGTGATCCCGAATAAGAACCTCTATTTCTATTTCGCCCCGATTGGGAGCGATTTCTCCTCAGGGTTAGACGATGTCAGCAACGATACCTATTACAAAGCCATCCAAGGATGGAACGTCCTCGCCGGAGGCAGGATCCTCTGCTACATCTACGACATTAACTTCCGGAACTATTTCATCAACTTCTACAACGTGAACTCGGTGAAGAACATGTATAGGCTCTATAAGGACTTTGGGGTGACCTACATGTATTCGCAAGGGCCGCTAGACACCGCCGTTCCTTGCTTCGAGGAGGCGAGGGTCTACGTCGAAAGCAAGCTCATGTGGGACGTTTCCCTTGATTACGAGACTTTGCTCCGCGCTTTCCTTAACGAATACTACGGCCCAGCCTCTTCTTATGTGAAGGAATACTGGGACCTCACGTTCAATGCCTGCGCAAAATATCGCGCGGATGGCAATTACATCGGCGGCATCTATAGCCAGATCGGCAGCAGCGATCTTTGGAGCGAGGAGCTCGTCAGCTCCTTCCGGCGCTGCTTCGATGAGGCTTATCGCTCCATCGCCTCCCTTGAGCTCGAGAATCCTTCCCTCTATCTTTGCTACTACAAACGCCTGAAGAAGATCGAACTCACCGTGCTTTTCTTGGAGCTAAGCTACTATGGACAATATTTCTCTAATGACGAGCTGAGCCTCAAAAAGAGCGATTTCACCAAATACTGCGCCGAATTCGGCGTGACAAAAGATCTTGAAGGCGGCAGCTTGCCGACCTTCGATTGATAGGAGATTTACTCATGAAAAAACAATCATTAGCCTTGCTTATCCTCTCCTCTTCCTTGCTCCTCGCTTCCTGCGCTAACTCTGGCGATGCCCCCTCTTCTTCGCAGGAGGAGACGACCTCGGAAACTAAGGAAAGCTTCACCCTCAATAGCACGAACTTCTCCTTGGGGTTAGGACAGACCTTTCAATTGGTCGCTTCCATCTCCGGGGTTAGCTATTCTTCTAGCGATGCAAGCGTGGCCAAGGTCGATAGCAACGGCCTAGTCAGCGCCATCGCTTTGGGCAGCGCGATCATCACCGCGGAAAAAGAAGGCGCTAAGGCCCTGGCCAAAGTCACGGTGACCGATGAGGCCATTTCCACTCTCTCCGTCTCCTTCTCTTCCTCTAGCCTCGCCCTTTACGAAGGGGAGTCCATCTCCCTTTCTCCGAGCGTGAAATTCGGCAGCCTCGTGGTCGAAGGCGCCTCCATCGAATACGGCAGCAGCGACGAGGAAGTCGCTAGCTACGTGGATGGGAAGGTGAGCGCCTTGGCCAAAGGCAGTGCCTCAATCTATGCCAAAGTCACCTATAACGGCTATAGCGCCAGCGCTTACGCCAGCGTTGAAGTCCTTCCCCTCACCCCTTCCATCTCCCCGAACTTCAAAGAAAGAAGCGTCGTGGCAGGGGAGGAAGGCTTGGCGCTTGATTTCTCTTTGCTGGTCGCGGATGAGGAAGTTAAGCTCACCTCCTCTTTCCTCTATTCCTTAAGCGACGAGTCGATCGCTGAGATCGTTGATGGAAAGCTCGTGGGCAAGAAGAGAGGGCAGGTCGACCTTACCGTCTCCATACTTTACGAGGGCGAGACGATCACCTCGACGATTGCCTTCGAAGTCAAAGAGACCATCGAAATCTCCTTCTTCAGCGAAGGGTCTCTCCTTGAGGAACATCAGATCCTCAACGGGGAAAGCTTGAATCTAGATATCGCCGCCCCCACCTTAGAGGGCTATGTCTTCAAATCCTTCCTCGATGATGAGGGGAAGGCCTACGAGAAAGGGAGAGCGTTTGATTACGACACCTCCTTCAATGCCTCTTGGTGCGCGGAGAGCGGGAACATCGATGGGGCGAAAGGAGAGTTCGTCCGCAGCTTCGCCTCGGCCAAAGCCAGCGAGTTCTCTTGCTCCATGAGCCTCATCCAAGGCATCAATTTCATCAACTACGAAGAAGGCTCAGAGTATGACACGGGGATGACGGAAGGCTGCTGCAAGCTGAATTTCCAGCAGGAAGGGGTCAATGATTACGACTTGACTCTCCCTTCCTTCGACTTCCTCTCTTCCGGCAGGGTCGATTTCTATTTCGGAGACAACTACGGGGGCGACAGCATAACGATCGGCGAGAAGACTTATTCCTCGATTCCCACAAGGCTAGAGGTTTCCGTGATCCCCGCGGGGGAGAAAGCCTCCCTTTATCTCGGCGGCAGCTACTTCACCGATCTAAGCGAGGACGTCTCTAGCGGCAAGGAGGGCCTTTCTTTGCGCTTCACTCGCCTTGATGGGCATCTCTATCAGCAGTTCTACATCGGCGCCTTCACCAAATACACCTACGATTACATGAAGGCGATCGAAAACCTGATAGCCTCTCTTCCGGAGGACCCCTCTTCTTTAAGCGCAGAGGAGGCGGGAGAGAAAATGAGAACCTACGCCGAAATGGTCGATTACCTCACCCCATATGAGGCCTCTACTTATGTGGAGAACGTCAAAATCGCCGCGCTTAGAAACGTCTTGAAAGGCCAAAGCGTGCAACTCTTCACTCTCCCTGACACCTATAACTGGGATACGATCAGGGCCATGGGGATCAACACCGATGGCAAAGGATTTGGTGGAAGCGCAGAGGAGGGAGAACTTATCATCAACTTCCAGCACGGGGGCGTATCCGACTCGATCACCCAGTTCGTGGAATTTCCGAAGATCAACTACTCCCTCTATACCTCCGTTTCCTTCAAGATGAAGCACGGCTATGACGGGGCTTCCCTTAAAATCGGGGAGGAGACCTTGACAAGCAGCATCGGCAAAGAGCTGGGCGAGGTTAAAATCACCACCTCCGAAGGCAAGACCACGATCTCCTATAACGGGACTACCCTGACGCTCTCTGACAAGGTCGCTCATGGCAAAGAAGGCCTCCGCTTCGACATCACGCGCGACAGGGATCTCTCTATGGCTTATGACTCCTTCGGCTTCACGCCGTTTGTCGGGGAATTCTAATTCGCCTCTTCTTCTAGGCAAGCCAAGCGGCTTGCCTTTTCTTTTTGCCTTCAAAAAAAAGCAAGAAAAGCCAAGAATTTCCATAAGAAAGGCAAAAATAAGACAAGTTGAAAATAAAAAAGGAAAATGCCTTGAGCGTGTAAGCGTTTACAATTCTTTTATTAAATCAGGAAACGCTTTTTGCCGGGATCCTTTAGTCGAACCAGCAGAAAAGCCTTTCCAAAGAGAAAGGAAAAACCCATGAAAAACAAGAAAATGGTCCTCGTCGCCGTCGCCGGGGTATCCCTGGCCCTTGGCGTTGCCGCAGTCGGCGCGGCCACAAACGGCGCTTGGGCCGTCCCCGCCGAGGCCGTTGACCACGAAACCACCCACACCCTCGTCGAGAAAGCCTTCCAGGCCCCTACGGTCGGCAAGGAGGGCTACCGCCCATATTGGATGTGCAACGAATGCTGCGCTTCCGACGTCTCCTCGGCGAGATACGGCTATGAGAGCAAAGAGGAGAAGGTCTCCCTTGAAGACGTCGTCATCCCCGCCCTCGTCGGGGCCGAAACTAGCGAGATCGCTGAAGATGACCTCATCGCAAACGTCAACTTCGAAAAGTTCAAATACGTCGACCAGGGCGTTAACGGTGTTAACGGCGCGGGTGGCACGTCGACCCCTCTGTTCGTCAAGGACTCCGGAAAGACGGCGATATACTTCTCCGCCTCCGGCAAGACGGGGGAGGCCACCAACCCCAAAGATAACACCGGCTGCGCCGAGTTCCGCTTCTCCGTGCCAAGCGAGTCAAAAACCGCGAAATCCGTCACCTTCTCCTATTGCTACCAGAACTGGGGGAAGGGCGCCTGGGCCGGGTCTACCGGCACGAGCGAGCCTACAAATTTTGCCGCCCTATGCCAGTTCAAGGATGGGGACTACTACGGATTGGACGTCTCCTCCAAACTCGAAAACGACGGGCAATGGCACACGGTGACGCTCAACTACGCCGAGAGCTCCGCCACCTCGGAAGTCTCTTCCAACCTCACGGACTTCATCTTTAAATTCGCCGATCTGCGCGGGTACATCATGATCTCCGGGCTGTCGTTTGAAACCGCGAAAGAGGTGACTCTTAACAACGTCAATAGCGATGGTAGCGACAAAACCGAAATCGTTTCTTTGGGCTCTTTGCCGACCACACCGACTATGGCAGGAAAGATATTCCTTGGTTGGTACGATGAATCCGGGAACAAAGTAGATGCCGTTACTTCTTCTACGGGGGCTTTAACTGCGAAGTGGGGCGTCCCTTCTGAAGAATCCATTTATACGGTTTCTTCCGTTGCGGAGACAATCAATACCGATTCCGTTGTCTGCGCAGACGCTACCGCCATTATTGAAAAAGACGATGGGGTAGAGCTCCAACTTCAGAAAGAGGGCGTGACTTCCTTTGCAATAACCTTGCCTGCTTTTGATTATAATGCCGCCGGGCGAGTGGATTTCATCCTCGAAAACGGTTATGGAGCAAAGATTATGGGTTCTTGGGGCGAAATCAAAGCCGGCACGGGTGTTTTCAAGTATTCCTATATCAATGCGGCCAAGGCTCATGCTTATGTCGTTGCCGATGGTACTAACGCCTATTTCTACATTGAGGGGATGCTGCTAACGAGTTATGGAAGCGATGTTGCATCCGGGACAAGCGGACTTTCCTTTACCTTCGAAAGGAAATCATTCAATACACATCAGTCGTTGGTTGTCACCGATTTCAAACAATATGCGCTTGATTATATGGGATGGCTATCCGCGAGCGCGGATGCTTTGCCTGATGATGTCAGCGACGACAATAAAGCCGACGCCGTAACCGCGTATGAAGAATACGCAAACGCGCTTGCTGAAGCGGAAGCAAACATGACCGCCTATGAAAAAGCGAACTATTCCGCGCCTTCTAAAATCGCGACGGTCAAAACCGCTTTAACGGGGCAAACCACGGAAGTGCTTTCAATTCCTTCTAGCGGGGGCAGTTGGTACGAGGCGAACGCCCGCGGCATTTATAGCGATGCTAATTTCGGGGTGAGTTTCAACGCCGCCAATGATAATGTTTCCTCCAATTATGTAAGCATTGATCTCCAAAGTGGTGGCTATACCGGAGACCATACCTATTACATTGACTTCCCGAAGATCAATTACGCCGCCTATAGCAAGGTAAGCTTTTTCTTAGCCTCGCCAAGCGACTGGAAGGGCTTCGCCCTTAAAGTCGATGGCAAAGATTGGGCCAGTGGACTTTATTGGGGCGATCGTGAGACATGGGGTGTTGAGGTGACGATTTCTACTTCGGGCGATTCCACCCAGATTGACACTGACTATACCGATCCGCTAGAGCTAAGCGAGGACGTCGCCAAAGGGAAGAAGGCGCTTCGTTTTGAAAGGACGCGCAATGGCGGCACGGGAAAAGACCAATACGACTCATTCGCCTTCACCTCCTTGACCGCCACCATCTAAACTTGACGATTCTTATCAAAAGGTTTCGTTAAGATATCCTGGGCCGAGCAATGTTTGGCCCAGGATTTTCTTAAGGTTGTAAAATTAGTCATGCCTAAAGTCGAACTGAACAATCTGACGGTAGCCTACCCCGCGAAAAAGGGAATGGAATTCGTTTGCCTGGACGCGCTGAAGGGCTGCTTCGTCTCCGATGCATGCAATGTGGTCCTAGGGGAATCAGGGTCAGGAAAAAGCACCCTCCTAAAAGCCATCGCCGGGATTTTGCCTTACGAAGGGGAGATCCTTTTCAATGGGAGACTCTCTAGCAAGATGTCCCCGAAAGAAAGGAACCTCTCTTATCTAGACCAGGAAATCACCCTTTATCCCAACCGCTCGATCTTCGATAATCTCGCCTTGCCTTTGAAAATGATGAGGATGGATCCTGATTTAATAAGGAGCAAAGTATATAAGATGGCGCATGAACTCGCCATATCCGCGACTCTTTCCCGTCTTCCTCGCCAAATCTCTATCGGACAGCAGCAAAGGGCCTGCCTTGGGAAGGCCTTGATCAAAGAGCCTAGCCTCCTTTTGCTGGATGAGCCTTTCTCTAATCTCGATGAGCTGCGCAGGGACAAGGAAAGGGAGCTTTTAAAAGGCATCGTTAAAGAAAGGAAGCTCACCATAATCTTAGTCACCCATTTGCAGGAAGACGTCTTGTCTTTGGCGGATGAGATCTTTTTGCTTGAAGAGGGGAAAATCAGCCTTTCGCTGAAGAAAGAGGAGCTTGCCTTCTCTTCTCACCCTTTGATCAGGGCGATGATGGCTAGCCATGTTTCGGAGGATATCCATGGCTAAGAAGCGAAGGATCAAAAGCAGCGCGGAGGATTTCTCCTTCAAAGGCCTTCCTAACACCAGGAGGAGGCAGTTCTTCGATTGTCTGAAGAACCGCTGGGGGCTTTTCCTTGAAGTGGGCGTTGTTTTCGCCTTTGCTTCCTTATTGCTTGTGGGGCTTATCTACGCGCAGGACCTCGTGAGTCATAACATCGCCCATGACGCGAGCTTGGACGAGGCGAGCAGAAGCAGCGAGCTTTCCTCCATGTCCTTGGTCTTCGCTTCCTTGTTTGGCCTGCTTATCTTCTTTTTCACCCTGCCTCTAGGAGGCTTCCTGCGGATTTATCGCAGCCTCATCTTCGGGGAGGGGGTGTTCTTCTTCTCCGACTTTAAAAAGGGGTTCAAAGGGACGTGGAAGCTCACTCTTGCTTTGGGGCTGCTATTAGGGGGAGGCTATTTCGCCTGCGCCTTCTACAAAAGCCTGATTTCCCTTTCTTTCCTCTCCTATCTCCCTTATGGGCTGCTTCTTTTCCTCGTCATTCCTTGGGCTTTCACGACCCTCTCCTATGGCTCTATTTACGATTCCTCTTTCTCTATCGTTCTCCAAAACGGCTTCGTCTTGACCGCGAAGAGCTTCTTCAAAGCCTTGCTTTTCATCCTCTCTAGCGCCTTGCCCTTCCTTTTTCTGTTCCTTCCTTCTTCGCTTTTTCGTTACCTGGCGTTGATCCTTTGCTTCCTTGTCTATTACCCTTTGGACCTATTCGCCTTCTATTTGATGGACGTCGCCCTTTTCGATGAGCTCATCAACGAGAAGGTCGCGAATGGGCTTTACCACAAAGGGCTTTTCGATGAGAATATTCCCTTGGACGAATAAAACATTTTTTAAGGCTTAAATCACAAGAAGGAGCAAAGCGAAATGGACAAAATATCCGCCTACATCAAAGCGAATTGGGAGAAGACCTTCCATCCCGCGCATGAGCTAAAAGGGGACATCAAGATCAAGCATCCCTATGTCTCTCCCTGCGTTAGTGGGGTCTACGTCGATCTTTATTATTGGGACAGCTATTTCATCAATCTCGGCCTCCTGCTCGATGGCTATGAGGAGCAAGCTAGAAACAATATCGACAACATCGCTACCTTCATCAACGCGCTTGGCTTCATGCCTAACGCGAACTACCTTTTAGATCGTTCCCAGCCTCCTTTCTTCACCAGGATGGTCTATCACTACTACAAGAAAACCAAGGACCTCAGCATCATCGAAGACTACATCACCACGATCCTCAAGGAATACGATTTCTGGCAAAGCAAGAGGAAGAACGTCCTTGGGCTAAATTCCTATGGGACGCATGGCAGCAAAGAAGAGATCCTCCAGAATTACAAATGGCACCACGCTAGAGTAGGGGAATATAGAGACAGCGAAGAAGAGCAGATAATCTTAGGCAAAGACATCATGGCGGTCGCCGAAAGCGGCCTTGATTTCAACATGCGCTTCAGGACTAAGGAAAGCAAGCTCGACGCGCATAAGTTCTCCCATCTTGATTTGGACTGCATCCTCTTCGACATGGAAAGCAAAGCAGGGGAGATGCTCTCTTTGCTAGGAAGAGAAGAGGAAGCGAAGAAATTTAGGGATAACGCCGCCAAGCGCAAAGAGTTGATGAAGCGTTATTACCTCACCCCGGAAGGCATCTACCTCGACTACAATTTCGAGGATAAATGCTTCTCCTCGATCCTCTCCGCGGCCTCGCTTTATCCTTATACCTTCGGGGTCTCTAATGACAAAGAAGGCGCGCTTAAGACGCTTGCTCGCCTCGAGCTCCCTTATGGGCTCCCCGCCTGCGAGAAAAGGGAAGATACCTTTTTCTATCAATGGGACTATCCCCTCATGTGGCCGGCGGCCACTACCCTTGCCTACATGGGCTTAAAAGAGATCGGCCTTCATGAAGAGGCCAGAAGAATCGCGAAGAAATACGTCGACGTGGCAAGGAATGTCTTCGAAGAAACTGGCAGGCTCTGGGAGAAATACGACGCCTCTAATGGGAAAATCGGGGTAAGCAACGAATACGAGACGATGCCCATGATCGGCTGGACGGCCGGGGCATACCGTTATTTCGTCGAAGAAGAGTCCCTTTGATTGGCGGCTTCGCTTTTGCGGCGACCGTCAAGGCTTTATAGACCTTGCTTTCGTTTTTCGCTCGTCAAGGAAGTGCCTTTGCGCCTTCCCTATTTTGCGTTCCTACTCCTAAAGCAGCCTCCTTCAACCTCACGGGGGTCTTTTTTAGGCGGCTTATTCCACGTTCTTTTGAAACGGATTACGGCAGATCGTTTGCGGGTCTTTATTAGTCGATTTCCTAATCAATGATTACGATGGCTTTTCCGCCCTTTTTAGAATCTAAACAAGTCATCGAGCGTGACAACGTTCATGAAAATGGAGGAATACATGTTTTTCTTCAACCCGAAAGTGGTGATCAAGGTGTTTTGCGTGCCGTATTTCTTAGGGATGCATCTGCAGAATCTCGCCGTTCGGGAGAGGATCTTACGATAGTCTTCCTTTGTGGTTTCGTATTCTTCCGCATAGAATTTCAGCTCGCAGACATTAATGATGTTGTCATTTCTTTTGATGAGCAGGTCGATTTGACTTTTCTCGCCCTCTTCCTCATAAAACCATGTGCTTGCCTCGCTGATTACGGCGGCGAAGCCTAGGGCGGTTTTGATTTGGGCGATATGGTTGAAGCAAACGTTTTCGAAGGCAAATCCTGTCCAAGAGGCGACGTCTTGGCCAAGATAATGATTGAGCCAAAAGTCCTCGCCTGCTTTTTTCCCTAAGATGAAATGGGTGTAAAAGAGGCAAAAAGGATCCGTCAGCTTATAGAGTTTGACTTTTTTCTTAGGGGCGAATGGGACATATTCAGTGACGAAGTTGGCGGCCACCAAGGCATGGATGAGGCTTGAGGTTTTTCCATTGCTTGGCAATTTGGTTTTAGCGATGATCTCCTCCCTTGTGCAGCCAAGCTTTTTGCTAGAAAGCAATTCGACGACGCGCTTGGAGGCATCGGCATAATCGAACATGGAATTGAATAGCCTATCGTATTCTGTGTTCAACGGGGAGCCTGGGCTGAAAAACAAATCGTTGATGTTCTGAGCTATGCTTTTCTCCGGGGCGAAGTAATCCAAATAGTAGGGGATGCCTCCCGCCACCATATAGGCCTGCGCGATGTCGTAGTCTGAGAAATTGGCCTTTTTCGCCTGGAAAAAATCTTTGCATTCCTTCAGGGTGAAAGGTCTGAGCCTTATTTCGCGCGTCGTCCTGCCGTAAAGCCCCCCGTGGCTGTTGATCAGGTTGTTCTGCATCCAAGAAGTCGCGCTCCCGCAGACGATGAGAGTAAGGTTTTTCCTTGCGCAAGCAAAGGAATTCCAAAATCCCTCGAAAGCGCTGAGAAAGTGGGAGCCGTTGGTGTCAAGCCAGGGAAATTCATCGATGAATATGACTTGCTTCTTGCCATCGTCCTTTGCCAAAATCAGTTTTTCCAGCCTGAAAAAGGCATCGGGCCAATCCTTGAGCTCGCCCATATCTTCGGCCCCATATAGGAGCAAAGACCTTCGAAAATGGGCAAGCTGGGCTTTTGTGAGACGATTCTCCTCGTCTTCCCAAGATAGCCCAGCATGGCGAAAGAGATGTTGGCTGTTGAATGTGCTATCGACAAGAAAGGTCTTGCCAACTCTTCTCCGGCCATAGATTGCCACTAAATCGGCTTGGTCTCTTTCGAACAACTCCAACAGTTCCTTTTTCTCTTTTTCTCGCCCAATCATCATTATCTCCCCCTTCATTTTGCTTCAGCCTAAGTATAGTTAAGATAATACTGTTTGGAAGAATGTTTGTCTAAAACTTTATAAAAATAGGAGATTTAGACAAAACATATGTCTTTCCGTCAAAAGCGCTCGACGAGAAGAGGCGTTGCAAAATAGTTCGGCTATAGCGGGCAAAATATTTGGAAATTCACATTCTCAACAAGGCCTTTTATCATCAATAAACACGGAAGTGTCTAAAAACGATAAAAAACTAAAGTTTTAGACAAAAAGAGAATTGAAGAGGGATCCCCCTTTTCTTTTGCCTGCCCTTCGTCGATGAAATTCACGTTTTCTTCATCCTCCGCTTTCCACTTGCTTTAGCTTTTACCTTCACCCCGTGATGGCGGGCCAAGAAAAAAGCCAAATCGCTTTAAGAACAGCCTATCCTCGTTCAAAGAACTGAACTTTGATGTTTATGCCAGGTTCCTAGAAACTAATCCGGTTAAAAACAAGAAGCCTTTCTTGACTGTCCCGCTTTTGGACTGAATTGTTCCAAAGAGGATACAAGTTTTTCCTCTTGTCTTGGAAAAAGAGGCGGAATCGAGGACATTTGTTCTAATGAACAAACGTTAAGGGGGACCTCTTTATGAAACGATACGGGAAATTCCTCGATAAGTTAGGGAGCTATGAGATGACTTCTCTCCCTAATGCGGGCAGTTATGAATACATCCTCAAAAATGAGGAGATCCTTTTGAAACTGGACCAGTATGGACTGATGCTCGCCCAGATCAATCCCCCGGTGGGCGAGGCCGCGTTTAAAAGAGAAGAAAGAGAACTCGGCTCACCCGTGTCCTTGTTTTTCCAAGTAGATGACAAGGTCATGAATAACTTCGACGTCCTAGCAGCCAAAAACTTCAACATCACTTTTTCGCCGGAGAAAGTCTCTTACCGCCTTGATTTTGGCGAGAGCGAAGTCTTCAGCGAACTTTTCGTTACAAAGCAGGGGATGCGTTTTCTGATGAATGTCACCTTAACCAACAAAAGCGTGACGAAGCAGGATTATTCCTTCCTCGCCTGCTTCTTCCCTTATCTCAACGAGCTCCTCATGGCCCCTTGGGACAAGAATGAGTGGTACACCAAAACGGAATATCATCAGGCTCAAAACGCCTTCTTGACCACGAAATACAGCGTCGCCGGGAAAAAAGAAGAAAGAAGATACCTCGCCATCCTTTCTAGCGAAACCTTCTCTAGCCGCGAACTTAGCTATGAAAGGCTAGTGACCTCCACGAAGGGCTTCCGCTTTATCCCAAAAAGAATTGGGGAGGAGAGCGAAGATCTTCTCTACGCCTTCAAGCAATGCGCCGCCGGGATTGGGAAGCTTTCCTTGAAGCCGGGGGAAAGCCACCGGATCAGCTTCCTCTTCAAGGTTTCTTCAAGCGAAGAGGAGGCCCTTGCCTCTCTTGAAGAAGGCAAAAGATACTTCAAGAAAGAAACTCAGAAGCAGGAGCTAGAGATACTAAAAAAGAAATACGAGAGCCTTTTCTCGGTTCGGAAAGTGAAAACGGGGGAGAAGGATTTCGATCGCTTCGTCAATGGCTTCCTCCCTCTTGAGCTGAGCTGGGTCTCCTCTTTGGACAGAGGCTGGCCCACGGGGATGAGAGGGGTAAGAGATGCCTCCAACGATTTTTCGGGCCTGCTTTGCTATGAAAGCTCTTCCTGCAGGAAAGTCATCGAGAACATCTTCTCCAAGCAGAGGTCGGACGGCTGGTATCCTAGGCAAGTCCCTTTTGGGAATGGGAACAAGTTCGATCTCAGGGAATTCGTCGACTCCGCCTGCTTCTTCAGCGAATTCGTCTACGATTATCTCGCCTATACGGGGGACTTCTCTCTTCTTGAGAAGGAATATCCCTATTACGATAAGCCTCTTTTAGAAGACGGCTTGACCCATCTGAAGAAAGGGATCGACCATCTTCTGGAGAAGGATTCTTTAGGGGTCCATGGCCTAGTGAAGATCAAAGGAGGGGACTGGCTCGACTGCCTTAGCGGCGCCGGAAAAGAAGGGAAGGGCGAGAGCGTGATGGTTTCTTGCCAGACGCTTATGTGTATCGATTATCTCTGCGAAATCCTTGCAAAACTAGGCAAAAAGGGCGAGATTGCAGGGTATTTGAAAGCAAAAGAGGACCTGAAGAAAGCCATTGATAACTCGGCTTGGAACGGCAGTTTCTATAATGGCGTTTTCACCGATAAAGGAAAGTGGCTATTTAGCGAGAAGGACGAAGACGGGGAGAAAAGAGTCTATGTCCCGACGAACGCCTATGCGATTGCTAGCGGTCTTGCTTCTTGCAAAGAAGAATCCATCTTCAAGGAAATCGAGAAGCTAAGGACCAGCGAAGGCTATAAGCTTTTCAGCGTCCCATTAGGAAAAAAAGAAATCGAAGGGATCGGCAAGATGGGGAGCGGCGACTTCCAGCCTTATTTTGCCGAGAACGGCAGCGTCTACAATCACGGCTCCCAGTGTTTCCTTATCCGCGCTTTGGCCAAGGCAGGGAAGCACGAGGAGGCTTATGATGTTCTAGGCTTCGCCCTTCCTTTCGATGAGAATAGGCACGACCCAAACAAAACCTGCGCCTCCCCCTTTGCAATCACCAATTGCTACCACCTGGTTCCTTCTTTTTACGGAAGAAGCGGCTTTTGCTTTCTCACCGGCAGCGTGGCGATGATCGAAAGGGCGGTCTATAGTTGGGTCTTTGGGGTGAATTTCACCCTCGACTCCTTAAAGATTACCCCCTGTCTTCCTAAAGCCTTCAAAGACGCCTTAGTGGAGACGCCCTTTGCTGGGCACGTTTTGAAGATCGTTTATCAAGGCTATGGCGCGCATATTGCTAACGCCTCGATGGACGAGAAAGAATTGCCGATTTCTGAAGACAAGCGTTCCGTTTCAATCCCCAAATCTGCCCTTGACGGGGATAAGACAATATCGATCTGCCTAAAATGAGGCTTTGTTTTGCCTCTTCTTTGGAAAGGATATTTCCAATCAGAATATTTTGCTGACCGCGAAAGGAGATAGCAGCGCTTTATACGCGCATTCTTTGGCCTTTCTTTCCTCTTTTTCTCCCGTTGGGCAACCCAAGGGGAAGGGGGTGGCGTCGACATCGAAAAGAGTCTCCACAAGGACGATGCCGGCGAGGAACCTGCCTAGATCGTAAGAGAGATGGAATTGGTCGCGGCTTAGCATATCGTCAGGGAAGATTTGCCTCGCGTTTTGGATGGCGGTCCCCACCGGGATGATTTTGTCGAAACCCTTGCCGATGACTTTCTCCTTCACGCAGGAAAGGATCGCTTGGTACATCTTTTCCTGGTCGCAGCCATACTTTGGAAAATCGGGATGAGGGCTATTCAATGAATAGGGCCAGGTCATATGCCAATAGAAAGATGCGCCCTTGTTTCTTACTTTGTTTTTGACATAGGAAAGAAGGCCTTCTAGATGGCCCTCGTAAGAAGAGGGGAGGCCGCTATAACCGCTGGCTTGTTGAAGGGAGATGACGTCCCAATCCTCCAAAAGGATGCCTTCGTCTAAGCTTCGCCCCAAATTTGACTCCCATTTGCCTTCTTTGCAAAGCTGCATGTCATAGGCCTTTTCCTGCGAGAAGGCGTTTTTTAGATGGGTCTCCAGCGAGCAGCCGCCGATATACATGTTGCAGATCTCTAAACAGAGGCCTAGCTTAGAGGCGATTTGGCTCGCGTAATGGGAGGTATCCTCGGAGAAACTGTTGCCGATCATCAGGAGTTTGATTGATTTCATAAACGATAAAACTATAGGCCAAGTCGTGCTTGCCTGGCTAAAGAACTCTCTTGTTCGTTAGTTCTAATAGTTAATGCAGTTTAGAAAAGGGGAAACTGCATTTAGTCTGATAAACCTCAGGAATTAAAATGTCCTTGCTTCCACGTGGATATAGGGAGAAGAAAGGACACACACATTATGCCACAAAAAAAGTGGGCGCACCTCACGT
>CAVFEQ010000024.1:0-23794 GCA_963621535.1 Paludibacteraceae bacterium
GCCAGGGAGTATCTGGAAAAGCTGATAACCGAGATCCCGGAAAACCCAAAGGAAGAGGAGCTCGAAAAGCTGCTGCCTTGGAACATAAAATCCTAATCCGATCCCATCCGAATCGGTTCGAATGGGAGAAAATTTACGCTTACGAATAATCTTCCGCACACACCTTCTTCGCTCCCTAGTAAGATATTCGGGCTTAGGAGGATCTAGGCTATGGAAAAGAGAAAAATTGGAAAGACGAGTTTGTGTTTAATTGCTTTCGGGGTTTTGCTGGCGGCGAATCTCGCTGCAACTGGCGTGCTCTTGGGAATGCAGATAAGTGCGAATGAGGCAAGCAGCAGTTTGAAAACCAAATACACCTTATATATTGGCACGAACGATAAAGACACCTACAAAGAAGAAATCCCCTTTGATGAGTGCTTGTCTATCGTCACGGAAATCTGCACCAAATACACGGACGGCTGCACGATTTACGAAGCCGCTGGATATTGGAAAGACGAGAAAAGCGAAATCACCAAGGAAAGAACGATCGCTTGCATTTTGGAAGATATCGCCAAAGAGAATGTCTATAAAATCTGCGACGAAACAATCGAGGCGTTAAATCAGAATTCCATTCTTATTGAAACCGGGAACGTGACGACGACGTTCTATTCTGCTGCTGATTGAAACAAGACTAATTTGGCTTTTGGCTCAAGGCTTAAATAAGTCTATTCCTGAATTGTGGACAAAAACCCCGCAAAAGTCCTATTTTTCATTCTTATTTTTTAGTTTTTAGACTGTTGAGGGGAGAAATGGCAAAAATCTTATTCTCCTATTTTGACCGGTGATATACTTCCCTCGGAAAGGAGTATAAACATGGAATTTGTTAAAAAATGCCTCTCAAAATGGGTTGAAGCTGCTTTGATTTTAATCATCGGTATTTTGGTGATCGTCGCCGGCGCTCAAATGGGCAACACCAGCATGGACGCTTTAATTAACGGCGACGGTTCCGCTGAAACCATCAAATCCATTTCGCTTGTTTTGGGCTGGTCTTTTATTGTGATTGGCTCTCTTGGCATCCTCGCCGGTCTTTTCGCTTCTGCCTTCTCAAGAGCGGGATTTGCAGCTGCCGCTGTTAGCGCAGGAGTCACTTTGGCTGTCGGCATTTGGCTTGTCGTCCGTCAGCAAGCCGGCAACCTCATGTTCGTCTTGATCGGGTTCGTCCCCTTCGTGATGATCGTTGTGGGCGCCGTTTTGGTGGTCGATGCCGGATTCTTGGGCTTCAAAGGTTTCAAAGACAAAGCCATCAAAAAAGCTTTGCCTGCAATGATCTTCGGGCTTGTTGTCGCTGTTGCTTCCATCGTTCTTGGCGCGCTTTGCATCGCGACCACAGAAAGCGGAAACACGGTGATTGCCAGCAATGTTCAGCTCATTATCTTCGGCGTCATTTTGGTGATTTACGCCAGCTTCCTTGTTTTGGCTACTTTCGTTTCAATTCCTTTAATCGCCGTTGTCTCGGTGAAAAAGGATGAGGCGATTGAAAACCAAGGCGACGACACTCATAGCGCCTAATCGCTTAACCAACGAGCGTCTTGGCTTACGCCGAGGCGCTTTTTATTTTCGCCCAATAGCAGCAATCCAAGATCCTTTGGAATGAACGTCTACCGAATGGAATCCAGCTTGATTTAGAAGGGAGGTCAATGCGTTTTCGTTGTAGAACCGCATGGCGGGCATTATGGATAAAAGATAGTCCACCTTGTTTCGGTCATTCCCATCGTCTTCGTTAACGATGATGACTTGCCCGCCTGGCTTAAGGACTCTATGCGCTTCTTGCAATGCTTGAAGGGCGCTGGGCCAAAAATAGATCGTTTCAACAGCGGTTATCAAGTCGAAGGTCTCGTCTTCAAAAGGCAGCGCGGAAACCTCGCTTTTGATCAAGCTGCATCTTCCATCTTCAATGGCCGAGGCGTTCTTCTTTCTTGCTTCTTCGATGGCGACCTTTGAGTAATCTAGGCCACAGCAAAAAGAGGCGCCCATTTCAGCGAGCAAGAAAGAAATTGTCGCCCCGCCGCCACATCCTAAATCAAGACATCGTTTTTCCAAACACTTTGGAAGAAAGGAAAAGCCCCAGGCCACCAGCGGAGCATGGTGATCGTTCATTTCTGCGACGCGTTTTTTGCCAAGTTCTCCAATGGGCTTGGCGGCATTGGCGATGTATTTCTTGTTCATCTTAGAATTCCAGCAGCAAAGCGAACTTGAAATTCGAGATAGCTTTAACTGCGTGCAATCCGTTTTTGGCAAAAGCAAACGAATCCCCCGCTTTTACGTGGTTTTCAATGCCTTCATAGGTAATTGTTCCCTCTCCATCGAGGATAAGAAGCAAAGCCTCTCCTGGGGCTTTATGAGGAGAAAGCTCAGTTCCTTTGCCCATTGCAAGGATGGCGAGTTGTGCGCTCTCGCTTTCTAATAGGGTCAGATTCACAATCTTGCCTTCTTGATAAGGCAAGGTGTCTTTCAAGGCAAAAACTTTGCCTTTGTTAATAACTTGGTTCATATTTATTCCTTTTTTCAATATCAATTCCAGATATACAAACCCATCGTTTGTCTTTTTGCCAAGATATTCTGATCCTTCCGACAAATAGCATTCACCTTCAGATAAAGGGGATTCTTTTTCTGATACGAGGAAGCCTTCTCCATTTAACCCAAGATATAGGCACGGGTCAGGATAGCTTTCTTTCGAAATCGAGGTACCTCTCCCCAAAGAGAAAACGGTCGCGCGCGGGCCCACTCTTTCTGAAATGGTCAAATGGTCCAGCGGCGCGTTTTCCTTTGCGAAGGTGAAGGGTTTTCCTATCTGCATGACATTCCTTTCTCCCGGTATTTTAATGGAATCCACGCGAAAAACGGGAAATAACGAAACTTCTCTATTCTTTTGGCGAAGAAAGGATAGAATTTCATCCGATTAAGGAGACTTAACTATATGGCATGCACCACTATTCTCGTCGGCAAAAAAGCGAGCAACGATGGCTCGACGATGATCGCTAGGAACGACGATGGCAACTTCGACGCGAAAAAGCTGATTGTCGTAGAGCCTGATAAACAGGGCAAAACGTATAAATCCGTCATCGGCAAACTCAAAATTGATTTGCCTGAGAACCCTTTGCGTTACACGATGCTTCCGAATGTTGATAAAAGCAGCGGCGTTTGGCCCGCTTCAGGAGTCAATTCCTTGGGTGTTGGCATGACTGCCACGGAAACGATCACGAGCAATCCGCGTGTTTTGGGAGCGGACCCTTATGTTAAGGCGAAAAGCGGCAAGCCAGGAGGCTTAGGAGAAGAAGATCTGGTCTTGCTCGTTCTTCCTTATATTCACAATGCTAGGGAAGGCGTGGAACGTTTGGGCGCTTTGCTTGAGAAATACGGCACTTATGAGCCAAACGGGATCGCCTTCAATGATTCTGATGAAATCTGGTGGCTTGAAACCATCGGAGGCCATCATTGGATCGCTAGACGCGTCCCTGATGATGTTTATGTTGTTATGCCTAACCAATTCGGGCTTGATAATTTCTCCTTTGAAGACGCTTACGGGGAAAAGAAAGAGCATATGTGCTCACCGGATTTGAAGGAATTCGTGGAAAAACATAGTCTTGCTCTTGATCAAAGAAATGGGTTCAACCCTCGCTTGGCTTTTGGGTCGAGGGATGATTCCGACCACGTTTACAACACCCCTCGCGCTTGGTTTATGCTGCGTTATTTCAATGGCAGAACTTTTTCTTTCGATGGGCCAAGCGCCCATTTCACTCCCACTTCTGATGACCTTCCTTGGTCGATGGTTCCCGAAAGGAAAATCACGGTGGAAGATGTGAAATACGTTCTTTCCTCCCATTATCAAGACACGCCTTATGATCCATACGGAAAAGCTGGAGATCCTTCGTTGCATGGCATATATCGTTCGATCGGCGTCGCCAAGACCTCTTTTATGACTTGCCTTCAGGCAAGGCCCAATCTGCCGAAAGAGATCTCGACGATCGAATGGCTGTGCATGGGCCCGAATCCGTTCAACTCTTTCGTGGCGATATATCCAAACGTCCCTAGCATCCCTTCCTATTTCTCCGGAACGACGAAAATCGTGGATTCCCAGAATTTCTATTGGGCAAACCGTCTGATCGGGATCATCGCAGACGCTCATTACGCGGCGACTTCCATCTACATCGAGCGCTATCAAAAGGCCATGCAGAATTTCGCTCGCGCCCACGTCGAAGAGACGGACGAGAAATATTTGCACGCGGAGAACGCCAAAGAAGATGTCCTTATCGCGGCCAATAAAAAAATGGCCAACGAAGCTCAAGATCAAACGAACAAAGTTCTCTCCTCCATTCTTTTAGTCTCTTCTGCCGACATGAAGAACAACTATCATCGAACGGACAATTAATCGCCCAAACTATCGCGTGAAAACGAGGGTGGTCTCTTTAAGAGAGGCCGCCTTTTTGCTAAATTATTACTCATGTCATACGCGGATAAAATTTTTAAAGAAAATGCCAAGGACATCTTGGAAAATGGGGTTTGGGACACGGATTATCCGGTGCGCCCTCACTGGGATGATGGGACTCCAGCTCATACGATCAAGAAGTTCGGAATCGTGAACACTTATGATCTGCAAAAAGAGCTGCCGATCCTCACCATTAGAAAGACGAATTTCGAAGCGGCGCTTGATGAGATTCTTTGGATTTGGCAAAAAAAGTCGAACAACGTTCATGATCTCCATTCCCATATTTGGGATTCTTGGGCCGATGAGAATGGGTCGATTGGAAAGGCGTATGGGTATCAGCTTGGCAAGAAATCGATTTATCCCGAAGGGGAATTCGATCAGGTTGACCGCGTTTTGTTCGATTTGAAGAACAACCCTCATTCCCGTCGCATCATGACGAACATCTATAATTTTGATGATCTCCATGAAATGAATCTCTACCCATGTGCCTATTCCATGACCTTCAACGTTTCAGGCGACACTTTAAACGGAATTTTGAATCAACGCTCCAACGACATGCTCACAGCCAATAACTGGAACGTGCTTCAATATTCCTTATTGCTCATGATGCTCGCGCAGGTTTCCTCTCTTAAGCCAGGCAAGCTAATGCACGTAATCGCGGACGCCCACCTCTACGATCGGCACATCCCTCTTGTTGAGGAAATCCTTGCAAAACCCGAACATTCTGCTCCTAAATTGAAAATTAATCCTGAGATCAAAAACTTCTATGATTTCAAGGTTTCAGACTTTGAGCTCGAGGACTATGAATTCGAAAAGCTCGGAAAGAAGATCCCGGTAGCGATATGAACAAACTGATTGAGATTCTTAACTGCGATTCGAAATGGGGTATCGGCAGAAAAAACGGCCTGCTTTTTGCTTTGCCTAAGGACATGAAGTTTTTCCGCGATACCACGTTGAACCACGTGGTCGCGATGGGCGAGAACACCCTGCTTTCCTTTCCTCATTCCAAACCCCTCAAAAACCGCATAAACATCGTTTTGTCCCAAGACCAAACGCATAATTACGAAGGAGTGATCAATGTGCATTCCTTTGAGGCTTTTCTCTTCGAAATCAAGAAATGCCTTGAAAAACAGGACGTCTATATTATCGGCGGCGCTTCGATTTATCGCCAAATGCTCCCCTATTGCGACGAGGTTCTTTTGACGAAAGTCCTTGAAGACGGAAACGCCGAGGTGTTTTTCGAGAACCTCGATGAAAAAGCGGAATGGAAATTGCTTTCCTCCACTCCAAAAGAAGAGGATAACGGCCATTGGATTAGCTTCTGCACGTATAAAAACGCTCAGAAAAAGCCGCTTTAATATCCGTAGCGTTTTCTCATAAAGAATAAGAAGAACAGCATCGTCGCCGTGGAGATGATCTCGGCAAAGCAAGCTGAGCTCCAAATCCCGTTTACCTGCAGCCAAAGCGGAATGACGAAGACGAGAATCAATTCGGAGCCGCTTCGGCAGAAAGAAATGATGGCCGAAACCGTGCCGTTATTTAAGGATGTGAAATAGCCGGACATGAAGATGGTGAATCCTGCCGTGAGGTAGATAAAGGAGAAGATGCGGTTAGCGTTGATCGCGACTTCTTTGATATGCGAGGAGCCTCCGGAAAGAAGCCCAGAAAGAGGCTCTGCCAATATTTCGCCTAGCCCAAACATCACTAGACCTGCAATCGCGATTAACAGGAAGCTCTTTTTGAGGATGCTCGACAGCTCCTTCTTGTTACCTGCTCCATATTGATAGCCAACAAAGGGTGACATCGCGGTCGAATATCCCATGAAAATCGCCATGAAGACGTATGACATGTACATGATGATGCCATAAGCAGCGACCCCGTCTTCGCCAATGAAGATGAGCAGCTGCGCGTTGTAGCATATTCCCACGATCGAAGAAGAAACGTTGGAAACGAATTCGCTTGAGCCATTCCAGGCCGCTTGGCCTAAAGCCTTGAACTCTCTTGAAGGCTTGCCTAGATAGAGCTTATTGCTTTTGTTCGTCGCGAAGTAAATGAAAGGGAAGACGGTGCTGAAGCCTTGGCCAATCAACGTCGCCACCGCCGCTCCGGCTACGCCCCACTTGAAAACGCCGATGAATAAAGCGTCTAAGACCATATTGGTCAGACCCGCGCCGAGGATTACTAAGAAGCCAAGCTTAGGTTTTTCAATCGTCAAAAAGAAGGCTTGGAAGATGTACTGGAACATCATAAGAACAATGCCCCCGCACAAAATCCTGCCATAGAGGATCCCATCGTCGATCATGGCTTGGCTTGTTGCTTCTTTGCTTAATGAAGCCATCCAGTGGACGAGAGGTTCCACGCAAAGGCAGCCAATTACCCCGCAAACTATTCCCAAAGCAAGAACGAAATAAACGAATAAGGAAAAATACGCTTTCGCTTTTTCTTCCTCTTTCTCGCCCAGTGTTTTAGAGACAAGCGCGCTCCCTCCGGCTCCGAACATGAAGCCTATGGCTCCAAGAATCATAATGAAAGGAAAAATCAGATTTACGCCGGAAAAAGCTTCCGGGCCCGCGAAATTCGAGACGAATATCCCGTCTACGATGGAGTAAAGAGAAGAAAACACCATCATCAGAATGGGTGCGTAGGAAGCAAAAAAGATCTTTTTGAATGTAAGGTGTTCGTGTAAATGGACCGTCATAAAATACCTTTCGTCAATTTCGCGGGTCTAGCCCGGCATCTTATCCAATGGCGGTTTCATCCCGCCATCCTCCGATGAGCGGTATCATTCTAGCCAAATCGGCAAAAGTTGGAAGGGCTTGAAAGGCGTTTCTTATTCTTCCTCGCGCCTTAAAAAAGCAGAGACAGTATGCAAATAAGAATCATGGCTTTCCCAATATGTCATATGGCGGCTTCCTTTAAAGCAATGAATCTCTTTGTCTTTGCTTCCTAAAAGGGCAAACATCGTTTCGTTTTGCAATTTGGTCGACTCGTCCTTCTTGCCATAAAGGACTAAGGCAGGGCACTTTATTTCCGGCAAGAAGGAGGTCGTGTCATAAGATTTCAGGGAGCCCGTTGGCGTGAATTCACTCTCTCCCCAAGCGGAAAGATAGGAGACGGTCCCGATGTTTTTCTTTCTGCTAAGGCATTCAGGAACGCTTTTGTCTAAAGAGATGTCGCTGACGGTCATCTTCATATAATGTTCTGTGGCGTCTTTGAAATCTTTCGCGCTGTAATTTTTGGCGGCTTCGGCTTCTTCGATTGCTTTTTGGTCTTTTGGGGAAAGCTGTTTTATTAGTTGATGCGTTTCTTTTTCCCAAATGGACGCGGAGCATAAGGTGGAGGATAGAACGATTCCTTTCACCCCCTTTTGCCCCTTTGCCTGAAGGTATAGCTGGAGCAGCATCCCTCCCCAGCTATGGCCAAGAAGGAAAAATTCGCGATAGCCTAGACGCGCGATTAGGGCGCTCAACTCCTCAACCCATTTTTCCGCGGTGTAGGCATTAGGATCGGCTGAGATTGTTGAAAGACCGCAGCCAAACTGATCATAAAACACGACTGGTCTATCCCCTATTTCCGCTAACGGATCTAGAAGCTCCAAGGAATTGTGCGTTGACCCTGGGCCACCATGCAAAACGATTAAAGGCGTCCTTTTTCCGTTTGGATTGACGATGCGAATGTAGGTTGAAACCCCTGGTTTAAAAGACCAGAAAAACTCCGCAATTTTCATAAAATCACCGCAAATGTTCGGGGAATTTCTCGTCGGGGATATTTTTAAGCTTCTCATCAAGGTAATTGATGATGGCTTTGCGGGTCACGATTCCCATCAGGATTTTGTTCTCATCCAAGACGGGCATGAAATTCTGTTTGCCGGCCAGACGGACCAAATCCTTCATCTCAGCGTCAAAGCGAATGGGCTCGACCTCGCGTTCATGGCTGAGGCTCGAGATTGGCGTCGATTCCGCTTCTTTATAGTTCATGTTGGCCTTAAGCTTGATGAAGCGGAACATGTCCCCCTCAGAGATCGCTCCTACGTATTTGCCTTCGCGGTTGATCACCGGGATGGAAGTCAAATCGTTGGCGACCATCTTCTCCGCGACTTGACGCAAGGACCAATTGTCCTCGGCATAGCAAACCTGAGCTTTAGGAATCATGAAGAATAAAATGTTCATACCTGTATTTTAATGGATATTCGTTTTCTTAAAAGCCCGCCCTCGCTAAAATTGGACAGATGGATTTCAATGGTTGGGAAAAACTCTCCTTGGTGGATTTCGACGATTATCTGACGACCACTTTCTTTATGTCCGGGTGCAATTTCAGATGCCCGTTTTGCCATAATAAGAATTTGGTTCTTACCCCCAAAGACAACCCGATAATCCCATGGGATTCGATGCTTGATTATTTGAAAAGAAGAAAGAAGGAATTAGACGCCGTCTGCATCACCGGAGGTGAGCCGACCCTTATGGACGATTTAACTGAGAAGCTTGTCCAAATCAAAGAGCTTGGTTATCTTGTTAAGCTTGATACGAATGGCACGAACCCTGGGCTAATCAAGGATCTTTACGCCAAAGGGCTTGTGGATTATTTCGCTATGGACATCAAAAACGCCAAAGAAAAATATGCCGAAACTGCGGGGTTATCAAAAATAAACCTCGCAAAAATCGAAGATTCCGTATCTTTTCTTCTAAATTCAGGATGCCGCTATGAATTCCGAACAACCATCATGGAGGAATTTCATGACGAAGCGAGTTTCCGCGCTATTGGGGAGTGGCTTTCCGGGGCCGAACGTTATTTTTTGCAACGCTATATAGACTCTGAAAACTGCATTGAACGCGGACTGCACATGATCAAAAAAGAAGAAGCCCAACGTTATGTTGAGCTTCTCCGAAAATCGATAAAAACCGTTGAGCTTCGCGGCTATGATTAAGCGAGCTTTTGTAGATAAGCTTGGCACATCGTCGCCGCGATCGCGCCGTCATTAGTCGCCGTAATAACCTGGCGGACGTCTTTTTTGCGGCAATCCCCACAGGCATAGACTCCAGAGGTTTTGGTTTCCATTTTCTCGTTGGTTACAATAAAGCCTTTTTGCAGCTCCAAAAGGTCTGCGAAAGCTTCGTTATGGGGGATTTGGCCTATTGCCACGAAAACGCCATCGCTTGTGAATTTCACCAATCCGCCGTTCTTTTTGTCTTCAAATGTCGATAGTACTCTATCTTCATTTTGTTCTAGCCCGATGCAATTTAGCTCATGGGTGATTACGACGTTAGGCAAGGCTAAGAGGCGTTCTTGCAGTATCTTATCGGCAAAGAAATGATCGAATAAGGTGACGACGTGAACTTTGGTGCATATTTCCGATAGGGAGATGGCGTATTGAAGGGCCGTATTCGCATCGCCGATGAGAAGAACTTCTTTTCCTGCATAGAACGCGCCATCGCAAACCGCGCAATAGGAAACGCCCTTCCCCGTCAGTTCTTTTTCGCCAGGGACATTCAGGCAGCGATGGCTGCACCCCGTGGCTAAAATGACGCTTTTGCCTTTGAAAGTATCGTAATCTGTCATAACGGAAAAAGCGCCTTCGCTTTCTTTGATGACTTTTCTTGCTTCCCCGAATTCGAAAGCAACGCCGAGATTGCTGATTTGACTGAACAAATTGTCGGCGAACTCATTGCCAGAGATCGAGACGATCGAGGGGTAATTCTCTAAGCGGGGGCTTAAAGCGATTTGCCCGCCGACCCCTTCTTTTTCGATAAGCAAAACGCTTTTCCCGGCGCGCAGCAAATACAGGCACGCGCTCATTCCTGAGGGGCCTGCGCCGATGACGATAGTGTCGTAGATCATAATCTAAATTAAGAAGCCCCTGCGTGAGGGGCTTCCATCTCCTTAATTAGAACTCTTGCTGGATTCGAGGTATCCCTTGATGAGGGAAGCGTTCTCGTAAAGCTGATATCCGCCTTCGCTTGGCACGAGCAAAGTCGGGGCTTGTTTGACTCCATAGGCGATGGTGAGGTCTTTGTTCGAGGCGGCATCCACATTTTGGTAATGGAACCCGGCTTTATCGAGGATCATCTTCGCCATTTTGCAGTTAGGGCATGTTGGGGAGGTGAAGAGCAAGGGCTCTTTTACCTTCGGAAGTTCGTCTTTCGTGCTTTGACCGATGATCTTCTCTTCTTCGTGAGGATGATTTTCAGGCAGTTCGCATTCCTTGCTGACGTTGTAGGTCTTCCTCATCTTGAACTCTTCGCTCTTGCCGGCGTTCCAGTTCTTAACGGGACGATAATAGCCGGTGATGCGGGAATAGACTTCGGCCTCCTTGCCGCAGTGCGGGCATTTCCATTGTTCCCCGGCGATGTAGCCATGCTCAGCGCAGACGGAATAGGTCGGGGAGATCGTGTAATAAGGGAGCTTGTAGTTCTCAGCGATCTTCCTCACGAGCCTCATGCAGGATTGCCAGTTGGGCAGACGCTGGCCGAGGAAAGCGTGGAAGACGGTTCCTGAGGTATAAAGCGTCTGGAACCTGTCTTCGATATCAAGTGCGGCGAAGATGTCGGAGGTGTAGCCAACAGGAAGATGGCTCGAGTTCGTATAGAAGGGGGTGTCGCCTTCTTTGGAGGCGGTGATGATGTCTGGGTAGCGGACTTTGTCATGCTTAGCCAAACGATAAGAGGTCGATTCGGCCGGGGTGGCTTCAAGGTTGAAGAGATCGCCGTATTTTTCTTGGTAATCCGAGAGGCGCTCTCTCATGTGGTTGAGCACTTCCGCGGTGAATTCTTGGGCGCTCGCGTGCGAGAGGTCTTCTTTGATCCACCTCGCGTTGAGACAGGCCTCATTCATACCGACTAGGCCGATGGTCGAGAAATGGTTTTTGAAGGAACCAAGATAATGCTTGGTATAAGGATATAGGCCAGCCTCCAATAGCTTGGTGATGGTTTGCCTCTTGACGCTGAGGGAACGGGCCGAGATATCCATTAAACGGTCGAGTTTTGCGTAGAAATCGGCTTTGTCGGTGGCTTGATAGGCGATGCGCGGCATGTTGATCGTCACCACGCCGATGGAGCCGGTGGATTCGCCTGAGCCGAAGTAGCCGCCGCTCTTCTTCCTAAGCTCGCGGAGGTCTAGGCGCAAGCGGCAGCACATAGAGCGGACGTCGCTTGGTTTCATGTCACTGTTGATGTAGTTGGAGAAATAAGGGGTTCCGTATTTCGCGGTCATTTGGAAAAGGAGTTTGTTGTTTTCCGTTGGCGACCAGTCGAATTCTTTGGTGATGGAATAGGTTGGGATTGGGTATTGGAAGCCGCGGCCGTTGGCATCCCCTTCAATCATGGTTTCGATGAAGGCGCGGTTGACCATGTCCATTTCCTCTTTGCACTCGCCGTAGGTGAAGGGCATTTCCTTGCCTCCGACAATGGCGGGGAGGTTCTTCAAATCGTCTGGGCAGGTCCAGTCAAGCGTGACGTTGGTGAAAGGAGCCTGGGTGCCCCAACGCGACGGGGTGTTGACCCCATAGATAAAGGATTGGACGCATTGCTTGATTTCCTTGTAGGAAAGATGGTCCGCCTTAGCAAAAGGGGCCAGATAAGTGTCGAAGGAGGAGAAAGCCTGCGCGCCCGCCCATTCGTTTTGCATGATGCCGAGGAAATTGACCATCTGATTGCAAAGGGTCATGAGGTGCTTCGCCGGGGAGGAGGTGATTTTCCCCGGAACTCCGCCTAGGCCTTGCTGAATGAGCTGCTTCAAGCTCCAGCCGGCGCAATAGCCAGTGAGCATGGAGAGATCATGAATGTGGATGTCCGCGTTTCTATGGGCGTCCGCGATTTCTTTGTCATAGACTTCCGAGAGCCAGTAATTGGCCGTGACGGCGCCCGAATTCGAAAGGATCAGGCCGCCGACGGAATAGGTGACAGTGGAGTTTTCTTTCACTCGCCAATCGGCGACGCGGAGATAGCTGTCGACGACTTTTTTGAAGTCGAGCTCAGTGCTTTTAACTTGGCGTAGCTCCATGTGCTTTTTGCGGTAGTCCATGTAGGAGCGCGCAACATCGACGTACCCGGCTTGAATCAAGATGATTTCCACGGAATCCTGGATATCTTCCACGCCGATCGTCTCATCAACGATCTTGCTGGTGAAATCGGATGTGACGCGCAGCGCTAAAAGCTCGATGACTTCCGGCGCAACCACTTTATGCTCGGCGCTAAGAGCGCGGGAAATTGCGTTTTGAATTTTCTTTAGATCGAAGGGGACGATGGATTCGTCGCGTTTACGTACTTTCAACATATAAGGCTCCTTTTTGAAATCCCTGGGTAGAAGAGGGCAAGAAAAATTCCTCTAAGGAATCCTTGCTATCACGTCTCCTTTTCAGGTTTCGCGCCCATCATAATAAAATCCGTTTTGTAAATTGCAACGCGCCTTGTTTTCATGCTTTTTCTTTCACCGAGATAAAACCGAAAAAAGCGAAGATTCTTAAATCTTCGTCCCGGACGAAAGAATCAATTCGAAATTAGTAGTTTCTTGGGAAAGAAAAAAGAAGACTGTGGAAAAATGAAAATCGATAAAATATGACAGTGTCTAACAAAAACATAATTATCCACATAGGTACTGTGGAAAAAATTAATCGGTTGTTTAACTAACGTCGAAAAAGAGCCGATGCATTGATTTGTTTTTACGAATGAAACTCGTTTTCATACGCTTGACGGAAAATGGTTTTTCACCTTGCTGGAAAATGCTTTTTTGATTCGCTCTTCGAGAGGTTGTTGCCGTTGAATGGATAGTTAACAAGTCCTATAGTATCTCCGTTATTTGGAGGTCTAAGAAAGGACATTTATGACAAAAGAAAAAGAAGCGAAGCGTAAAGCTCGCAAAGAAAAACGCGAAAGTCTCTGGAACGAGTTCAAAACATTCATTAACAAAGGCAACGCTTTGATGCTCGCGGTCGGCGTCGTCATCGGTAGTGCCTTTGGCGCCATCACTAACGCCTTTGTTAACATCTTGCTCAGCGTGTGCACCTGGGCCGTCCCTGGTGGCTTGAAAGGGCTTGTCACGGTTCTCCCCGCCCTCAATGACGCGCAAAAAGGCATGGATGCTGCGAATGGTCTTTCCCAATTCTTTGACGCCTCGGAACTTCAGACCCTTGCGGAAAAGGAAGCCATTGCTACTTACACGGAAACAGTCGTGAATGACAACCCGAACTTAATTGAATCTGTTAAGACAACGATCCTCAGCAAATACACCCTCCACGGCACCACTTACACCTACAACATGTCTGCCGTGATCGATTGGGGCGCTTTGATCAATGCCTTCATCTCCTTTCTCATTATTGCGTTGGTTCTTTTCCTCATCGTCAAGGTTTACAACGCCATCTTGGCCAAGAAGAAAGAATTGGATGCTAAGCTTCTTGAAGAATATTACGAGAAGCATCCGGAAGAGAGACCCGCTCCTGTTGAACCGGGCAAACCTGCGCCGACTGAGGCTGAGCTTTTGACCCAAATCCTCGCCGAGCTTAAAAAGCAAAACGGCACGGCCCAAACGGAAAATAAGTAATAAACGATAGACCTCCATGGAAAAAAGCGGGCTTATGACTCGCTTTTTTCTTAGGGGCAAATAAGGTAGACTTTCGCTGCTATGGCTAGATTTTACACATTTCAAGGTATTGAGAATTTCCGTGATCTTGGCGGATATGAATGCCGTTACGGGGAAACGGAATTCGGCGTCATCTATCGCTCCGCGACGCTAAAAGATGCGAGTGAGGAAGATGTTGAGAAAATTGCTTCTCTTGGCATTAAAACCATTCTTGATATTCGTGAGAAGAAAGCCCGTGATGAGCAAATCGGCCTCGTGGAAAAGGATCCGCGATTCAAAGTTGTTTCTTTTGACATCAACGGTGATGGACGAATCCCTAGCGATTATGAAGACGGCGTGAATAGCTACATTGAGATGCTAAGCGACCCTTATTCCGTCCGTTCTTTGCTTCTTGCTATCCTTCATGAAGAGAAGCCTTTGCTTATTCATTGCAATGCAGGAAAGGACAGAACTGGGGTTTTTGCGGGGATTTTGCTTGCTTTAGCGGGCGTTGATTTCCGTTTCATCAACGCGGATTACATGGCTTCTTACCCTTTGCTTGAATATTCGACGATCTCATTGAGGCGTTCGAAGGCAAAGTTGCTCCCTGACGTTTGCCTGAATCCCAACATCTTTTACCTTAGGGATGTGGAAAAGAAATTTAAGGAAACCTTCCTCTCCTTAGATTCTTATTTAGAAGGGATTGGCTTAAGCGAGGATGAGATTTGCGGTTTGAAAAACGTGCTTGGCAAACAGGAGAAGAGCTGCGGCGCGGTTATTTTCAAGGACGGCAAAGTCTTAGTCGAGCATATGGCGATGGGCCATTATTCCATTCCCAAAGGGCATGTTGAGCCTTGCGATGAGGGCGATGAAACGAAAACCGCCTCTAGAGAAATCAAAGAAGAATTGGGCCTTGATGTTGAATTCATCCCCGGATTCCGTTATTCAACGGATTATTCCCCCTTCCCCGGGAAGTTCAAACGCGTCATTTGGCTTGCTGCTTACGCGAAAGAAGGCGAAATCACTGTGCAAAAAGAGGAGGTGCAGGACGCATACTGGCTCTCCCCTGCTGATGCGGTTCGCGTTTTGACCCATCAAAGCGATAGGGACGTGGTGAGGAAGGCCTCTTATTTCGAAGCGGGCGAGAATATAAAAGCGGTCAAAGATTGACGGTCAAGGTATACAATTCCCCACGATTAGAAAGAAGATCTTATGGAAAAGAAAACGCGCGATACCAGCCTGTGGCTGGAGCTTATTCGGTTTGTCGTCATCGGCGGCTATGCGACGCTGCTTGATATGGCCGTTGAAGGCTGGGTAACTTCCATGTTCTCAAGCAAGACCGCTGGTGCGGGCCACGTGGCGGCTTTCTTTTGGATGTTCCTCATCTCCCTCTTCGGTTTTGTCCTTGCGACCCCGGCGAACTGGTCGCTTTCTTCCGTCTGGGGCTTTCGCAATGTGGATGAAGAATCGGAAAAGACGGCGAAATCATACAAAGGCTTGCTGAAATTTATCTTTTGGAGCTTTTTAGCGTTGGTCCTTGGCGCTTTCGTTCAGTTCATCGGCTATATGACTTGTATCGAATGGTCTGGTTTGAAGATCGATATTCTTGGCGGGTTCTCATTCGAAAAAATGTTTGGGGCAGATGGTTCTTTAGCAGTATTTTGGGCTTGGCTAATCGTCTTTGTCATTCGCACGATAGTCACGTTGACTTTTAATTACCTATCGAGGAAACTCTTTATTTACAAGGCTCCTAAAGAAGCAAAAAACCCGCAAAACCCAAATATTTAATCTACGTATTCTTCTTTTACTTCGTTAAATCTTTCCGCGCATTTTGCCGAGGGATCGTAATAATGGCTGGCCATATCCATGATTACGTTCTCTGGGACCCATTTGTCTTGCCTTCTTTGCTTGTTGCGAACTAGGCACGTTTTATAGTCGTGCAATTTCAGCAAAATCAAAGAATAGAAATCAAATTCCTTCAGTGTGTCCACGAAATAGAGTCGTCTTTCGTCATAAAGCATCGTGGTGTCTAGGATGACCGTGATGTCTTCGTTTTCTTTAGCTAATTGATGGACGCGATTCACCATTTCCTGATAGACGTGCATCATCTTGCCATCGGGCGGAAACTTGTCGTATCCACCATACATGTCTTTCCTGACTTCATCCGCGGCGATGACCGCGGTCTTTTCTTCTGGGTGCGCTTCGGCGTAGTGCTTTGACCAGGTTGATTTTCCAATGCCTGCCGGCCCACAGACTAAGACGAGCTTCTTCATAAGTGGCGAGATTATAACTTAAAGACGGGACGGAGAAATCAACGGAAAATGTTAAGAAGGATTATTTCTATCTTCGCTTTTGTTGGTACAATAACGCTATGATCACGAACAAAAAGCCTTCAAAAGCCATGGAAGATTTTCTCGAAGCACTCTTGATGCTTGAAGAAGAGGGAAAACCTTTGGAAACGACGCTTGTTGCGGATAAGCTGGAAATTTCTAAGCCGGCCGTTCATCAAATGGGGCATGAGCTTATTGATCGAGGCTATATCACAAGAAAAGATTATGGCGATATGACCTTGCTTCCGGCGGGCAGAGAAATCGCCAAAGCCACCTTACACCGCCATTGCGTGTTGAAGGATTATCTTTTGTCCATTGGTGTCTCAAAAGAAACGGCGGAACACGATTGCTGCTTGATGGAGCACGTCGTTTCTGATGAGACGTTCAAAGCGATGGAAAAGACGCTGAACAAAAAATAAGACCTAATTCGACCTTGCCAGGCCAACGCTTCGACGTGCGCCTGGTTTTAATTCTTTGTGGTCCTCACTCACCGTGGGTGGATGGTCTTCTTTTCTTATCTGGTGGCTTTTGCTGAATTTATTGTCTTCTTTTTTGTTAAAAAGGAGTAAAAAATAAATTTCACTCCCAAAAAAGTTCCGATAATGTCTTGGTTAAGCGTTTTCATGGAAGAAGAAAGTTGATTTTAATTCTAGAAATTCCATAATAGTTTTCCGTATTAAGGCCAGCAAAGGAGGCTTTATGAGGAAATACAGCAAAGACGACATTCTGAGAATGGCAAAGGAAGAAGGCGTTTCTTACGTTCGCCTTCAGTTTACCGACATTTTAGGCACGATTAAGGCCGTTGAGATTTCGGTGGTTCAGCTTGAGGACGCTTTGGATAATAAAATCATTTTTGATGGTTCTTCGATTGAAGGTTTCGTCCGCATCAAAGAAGCGGACATGGTTCTGCATCCGGATTATGATACCTGGCTTATTCTCAACTTCGAAGATAGCACGCATGGCAAAGTGGCGCGTCTCATCTGCGATGTGTATACCTCTTATGGAAAACCCTTCCCAGGCGACCCCCGCTATATTTTGAAAAGGCAAGTAAAAAGGATGAACGACATGGGTTTCGCAAACCTCGATGTCGGTTTTGAGCCTGAGTTCTTCCTCTTCAAGATCGGCCCGGATGGGAAGCCTACGATGGATCCTGTCGACAGCGGTTCTTATTTCGATCTTTCGCCGATGGATGGCGCTGAATACATTAGGCGCGATATCGCCTTGGAATTAGAAAAACTCGGTTTTGAAATTCAAACAGCCCATCATGAAGTGGCCCCCGGCCAAGAAGAGATCAATTTCCGTTTCGACCACGTTGTCGAAGCCTGTGATCATGTTCAAACGTTTAAGCAGGTCGTGAAGTTTATCGCCAGAAAGAATGGCTATCTTGCCACGTTTATGCCAAAGCCCATCTTCGGAATCAACGGTTCTGGCATGCATACGAACTGTTCGCTCAGCGACAAAGATGGCGCGAACCTCTTTTACGATCCTAACGATTCGATGAAGCTTTCCCTTCTTTGCCGTAAGTGGATTAGCGGCATCATCACTCACGCCAGAGGCTTTGCCGCCGTCACCAATCCCACGGTCAATTCCTACAAACGCCTTGTTCCTGGCTATGAAGCCCCTTGCTATGTTTGCTGGAGCGACGCCAATCGTTCGGCAATGATCCGCATTCCCGCCAGCAGAGGCAAAGGGACCAGGACTGAACTAAGAAACGTCGATGGTACGGCGAATCCATATTTAGCTTTGTCAGTAATCTTGGCTGCCGGCTTGGATGGCATCGCAAACATCAAAGACGAAGATCTGATCCGCCCGGTGTATGACAACATTTTCGCTTTGACCCGCGAACAAAGAGAAGCACAGGGCATTCCTAATTTGCCTGAAAACCTCAAAGACGCGGTCAAGGCCATGGAAGCCGATCCTTTGATGAGGGAAACACTTGGGGATCACACCTTCGAAAAGTACGTCGAAGCGAAGTCGATTGAATGGGACCGTTTCCGTACTTTGGTCACCTCCTGGGAGATCGAGAATTACATCGACAAGTAAAAATCGATATCAAATCGATAATTCCACCGCTAAAATTCCCTTGCTATGAGAATTGCTGTTGTTGGCGCCTCTGGCGCAGGGCTTCCTTTTGCCGCAATGCTGCTGCAGAAGCATCCTGATTGGGAAGTGCATCTTTTCGATGCGAATAGCAAAGTAGGAAAGAAACTTTTGGCGACCGGGAATGGTCACTGCAATTTGCTGAATTTAAAAGCTAGGAGCCATGACTATAACGCCCCCGAGTTTGTCGAGGCTGTCTTTGATAGAGAGCCTCTTAGCAAACTGAAAGCCTGCCTTTTCTCTTTGGGCGTAGCTCTTATGGAGATTGGGGATTTGGCTTATCCAAAGAGTTATACCTCCTCTGGTTATGTTGATAGCCTCTCCCACTTCATCCAATCAAAAGGAGGTTTCATTCATTTTGAAACCATGATATTGGATTACTTCAAAAAAGAAAATAAGTGGGTTTTGCGGAGTAATTTAAGGGATTTTGAGTTTGACGCCTTAGTTTTTTCTTCTGGCGGGTGCAGCGGAAGAAATCTAGGCTCCGACGGCAATCTGTTCCACGTTTTCAACAAACACGGTTACAAAATAAGTTCCTTAACCCCTGGCCTTTGCCCAATTAAAACAAAGGAAAACACCTCTTCTCTTGCCGGGTTAAGGCATTTCGCTCGAGTGACCGTAATGAAAAACGGGCAACCTTGCTATACTGAAGAAGGCGAGGTCCTCTTCAAAAAAGACGGTCTTTCCGGCATCGTGATCTTCAATGTCCAAAGACAATTGGCCCACTATGGCGGTGATTGCTTGGCGTTGGACTTGTTCCCTGATGAGGATATTTCTAAACTTTGCGCAGAGATTAAAGGACTTCATGACGCCAACCCTTCGTTCGATTTAGCGTTCTTGCCGGGGTCTTTGTTCAAATGGTGTTTAGCAGCTGCGAAAATCAAAGAATTAAAAAACAGCGAGGACGTGTATGCGTTTTCGATGATTTTGAAGCACTTAATTTTCCATGTAAATGGCTTTTATGGGTTCGAGGATTCGCAAGTGACCATCGGCGGAATTGATTTAAACGATATTTCAAGCAAAAACCTCGAGTCTAAACGTGAAACCAATGTATACTTCTTAGGCGAAGTTTTGGACGTTGATGGCCCTTGCGGCGGCTACAACTTGGAATGGTGCCTTGCCAGTGCGCTTTGCCTCGCGGAGAGTTTATGAAGTACGTAGTTGAAAGAGTGATCGTCAATAAAAACGATTCAGAAAGAGAAATCCGCAACAAGATTGCGAAGCGCCTTTCTTTGACCCCCGAGAGCTTTCGTTATGAGATTGTGCGGAGAAATCTTGATATTGTCGAAGATGAAGCCGTCTATTACTTAAGGGTGATCGTCGATACCAATTCTTTTATCCGCGATACTCGCATTGGCTTTTTCGGACCTTCCGAATCCCTGGTCATCCAACCTAAAAAATCTCATAACCGGCCCATTATCGTCGGCGCTGGCTTAGCTGGCCTTTTTGCGGCTTATGTTTTAGCAAGGGCTGGACTAAGGCCAATCGTTGTCGAACAAGGAACGGATTCTTCCGCTAGAGACGAGGCCATCTCGCATTATGAGCTTGGCAATCCCAATGTTGCATCGGCCTATAGAACTGGATTGGGCGGCTTTTCCGGCTGGTGCGGAGGCGTTTCCTTCTCCAACCACTTAGATGGCTATGGCCAGTTTGCCCTCAATACCTTTTTGGATTTAGGCGCGTCGAAGAACATGAACTTCGATGGCACCTTTTATGTTTCCTCGGGCGAGATGAGAGAAATCGTAAGCAAGCTGATTAAAGAAATCAAAAATTTGGGCGGCGAAGTGCTCCTTAAAACCAAAATGGCCGCAATTCTGCATTCTTTTGGAAAAGTGAAGGGAATTCAAGTCGCTAAAGCCGGCGGGAAAAAGGAAGCCATCAAGGGCAAACGTGTCATTCTTGCAACCGGTTTAGTGGATTCCTCAATGGCTTCGATTCTTGGAAAAGCCAAGGTCAAGACGGAGACGAAACCGTTCTATATGGGGATGCTGGCTGAGATTCCCGCTAAAGAGGCGAACGCCGCTGTTTACGGGAATGAGGCTTCCCGATCCGGCCTACCCGCCTTCTACTTCTCGAAAGATTTCAAGGTCTCTTCGGGAAGAAAAGCTAAAGTTTGTTACCTTTATCCGAATGGACGCGTTTTTTCTGATGCTTCCTGCGGTTCAGAAATTCTCTTACGTTCCGCTTTCCCAAATTCCAACACGAACAATTACACAGTCTCGATACTGGTTGAAGTCGAGCCCAGTGAGTTCTCTAATTTCGGCGATAGCGGGGTATTCCCCTTCCTTAAGAGTTTCTACGAATCTCTTTATCGCCAATCTTCGCCGGCTTACGCGCCCTGCGAATCCTTAAAAGATTTCGTTTTCGAGGAAAATCCAGTAAAACTCGGGAATCCAAAAACGTCCTATTACCCTGGGGTGTATTTGGAAGATCTCACATCCACCCTCCCCTCCTTTTTGGAAAAAGACCTCGTTGAGGCTGCCTCTATTTTTTCCAAAAACTTCCCAGGCGTTAAGACGAATGACGTTACCCTTTTTGGGTTTACGGACGGAAGGTCTTCTCCTGTTCGGATTTGCGCCGACGATGACTGCAACACCTCCTTAAAAGGTCTTTTGTCGGCTCTCCCTTCCACCCAAAAAGAAGAATCCATTCTTGATGAAGCAAGACGCGGCGTTATCTGCGCTTTCAGTTTACTGAACCAAGATTGAAAACGCTCGTTGACTAACGACGTTAGATAGACTTTAATATTCACGCTGTTCTTTGCCCGTAGGGCATAGCGCATTGATTCTAAGCAGTAAAAGAGGTCGTAAAATGAAGTATTCATCTACAGTTCGCATCCTAAATCTGGTCTTGTTTTTCATCCTGTTTGCCGGGTTTGGTGCGTTAGGGATTTGGGCTGGCATCCTCGTCGCCCCGTTCATGATCAGCGAGGTTGGCCCGATAGACTTGCCTTCCTTTAGCTTTGGCCTTGCCTGGGAGCTCGGCGCTTTCGGTTTAGCCGGCGCCTTTCTTTCCTTGTTTGGTCTTGTGAATTCCATCCGCAGCATGGTGCGCGCTAACGATGATGTCTCTGTTCGCAATTCGATTTCTTGCTATATTCTTCTTGGCTTCCTCGTTGTCTTGTTCCTCTTCATTAACGGCGCTTGGCTCTATCGCTTGACCACTACCAACTTTGGCTACAGCAATCTTGGTTTCGCGATCGCCTTCTTCCTGATTATCGGCCTCATCATCGCGATTGCCGTGAGCGTTCCTTTCGTGAAAATGCACGGCGACGATGTGAACCAGAATTCCCAAATGTCTTCGATTTCGAAGCTCTTCTTCTGCGTGAATGCCGGCGTTGCCATCCCTGGCATACTTGCCCTTTGCTTCTCCCAATCCGCCCCGAACTTCAAGTTCTTCTCCGCTAAGCTGATTGTTACGGCTCTTGTTCCTTTTGTCGCTGCTGTCCTTTCCCTTGTCGCTATGCTTGGTTATAGTCGCGGTGAAAAAAGCGGCATCGTGCGCAAAACTAACGGCCTCTTCTTTGGCGGGTCGCTCTTCGTTGATGGGCTTGGCTTCCTTGCGGCCGGCTGCTTCTCTTATCTTTTATCCGACGAAAGCGGCTATAAGAAAACATCCTTTGTCGCTTCTGCTTGGGGGAAAGCGGATGTCAACTATCTTGATTTCTCCGTGATGTCTTGGATCATCGGAGGGTTTATTATCCTCTTCTTGCTTTGCGCGGTTGTTGCTTCACTGCGTCCTGCGAAAGCGCAAAACCCACAGGCTTAAAAGAAAACCTGATTAATGAAAAAACTGGGCAAACGCTCAGTTTTTTTCATTTCATGCGGGTAGTCATTCCGCTTTCGTCAACAATGTAAACTTCGTGGTATAGATCAAGCGCGTCTTTGTTTGGCTCTTCATATTCCTTGCGCAGGGATTTCATCGCGAACTCAGGAACTACCCTTCCCGGGAATCGACCAAGGTTCCTTTTTTGACAAACTTCGTAAGGAACGTCGAAGCGAACAAGAATCAATTTGTGATACAGCGGCGCGGCTTCCTGCGCGTAATAGATGCGATATTTGTTTGAGAGGTTAGTGGAATCGGCGATGACGGTGATGTTTTCTTCGTTTGCGTATTCAAGGATTTGCCGGCGGTATTCCTCCCAAACTTTTACATCGTTGCTGACGTCAGAGGCGTCGCCGTTTAATTGCTCACGGATGGCGTCGCTTGAGACGATAACCACGTTGTCGTGCTCCTTTTGGTATAAATGCGCCCAGGTGGATTTCCCTGATCCCGGGAGAGCAGACAACAAGATAAAAGTTCGCATGGCGCTATCTTATAGGTTCATTCCTCAATTTGCCATATTTTCCTTTGTAAGGAAAAAGAGATAATAGACGGCATGAAATCTTTGAGGGGTTTATATCGAATTGGGCCAGGGCCGAGTTCTAGTCATACCATCGGGCCGCATCTAGCGGCTCTTAGTTTTCTTAGGAAAAGCTCTGCGTTTCATCCTGATTCCTACAAAGCCATATTTTATGGTTCGCTAGCTTACACCGCCGTGGGGCATGGCTCGGACCGAGCCGTTTGTTCTGCCTTCGCCCCAAAACCATGTCTTGTTATCATGGATAAAGAGACTAAAGTCAGGCACCCTCTCACTATGACTTTTTTCGCGCTTAAGGACGGGAAGGTTGTTGACGAAGCAACCTATCTTTCTTTGGGCGGAGGCGAGGTTCATAGTGACGAAGACACCTCAATCAACGAGAATGAAGTTTATCCGTTTCATAACTTCGAAGAGATAAAAACGTATATAAAGGAAAATAACCTCGCAAATCTCACTGATTTTTGCAGAAAATTCGAAGATTCCTCTACTGACGATTATTTTCTAACCTGCGTAAAGAAAATGGTTTTCTGCGTGGAAAATGGCTTAAAGCAAAAAGGCAAAATCCCCGCAAATTCCAATCCAAGACTGCAAATTAACAGGGTTTCTGGGGAGATTTACGAAACCGCTTCATCCATGAACCATGAAGACGGGCGTAATACCTTGCTTATGACCGCCTACGCTTATGCCGTCGCAGAAAGCAATGCTTGCGGAGAGGAGGTCGTTACTGCCCCTACCTGCGGAGCAAGCGGCGTCTTGCCCGCCGTTCTTTATTTTGAACACAAGCAAAGAAGGATGCCTCTTACTAAGATCCGCGACGCTCTTTATGTCGGCGGCTTGTTTGGAAATATCGTTAAGCAAAACTCTTCGATTGCCGGTTCTGTCGGAGGCTGCCAAGCGGAGATCGGCACCGCCTCCTCTATGGCTGCCGCCGCTCTGGTAGCGTTCCGTTTTTGTAGGTAAGCCCCACAATTGAGTCGCGGATATCATAGC
>CAVFEQ010000025.1:0-23449 GCA_963621535.1 Paludibacteraceae bacterium
CCGAAGGCTCCTCAAGCGAAAAAACGCCAGATTCCGATAAAAATCTGGCGTTTTTGATGTTTTTCCGGATCGTGCAAAGACTATGTACCTAACTTATTAACTTGTTGTGTTAGATCTTGAAGATTCTGCCTTCGGAGGATTTTGAATGGATATTCGCCTCTCCCCCTTCATAGCCAAGGATGATGTTCGCAATCCCTTCAACATCCTCGTCGATGCCCGCGGTTTTGAGGATTTCTTGTCCTTCCAAAGTCATGAAGCTTTCTTTCGCGCGGTGAATCCAGCAAGCGCCTAAGCCGAGGGCTTCGGCCTCTAGAAGCATATAGGCGGAAGCGATGGCCCCGTCATAGACATAGGTCCTAGCTTGTTTCTTCGCCAAGACGACGATGACGGCCTTCGCCCCATAGAAAGGATCCCCAGGCCTGCCCATGATGGAGGCGTTGAGCCTAGAGAGTTTTTCGATCATTTTTTCATCGGTGATCGCAAGGAAGATGGTCTCTTGCCTGTTCATCCCTGTCGGGGCGTCTATGCCCGCTTGAATGACCTGATCGATCTTCTCTTGCTCGACTTTCTTGTCGCTGTAATTCCTGCAGGAGTGACGTTTTTTGATGAGTTCCAATAGTTCATTGCTGTCCATGGTTTTTGCCTCTTGGCGTTAGTATAGTCTTCAAAGAGCAAAAGAAAAGGCCTAGTTCCCTAGGCCAAATAAGCAAGAATTTCCTTAATGGGAATCGG
The DNA here is from genome assembly GCA_963621535.1 of Paludibacteraceae bacterium. Lineage (GTDB taxonomy): Bacteria > Bacillota_I > Bacilli_A > RFN20 > CAG-826 > Alloenteromonas. Next base: position 733 of record CAVFEQ010000025.1, read on the forward strand.
AGAGGTTCATCAGAGATTCACAGGGAAGCCCGACGGATTTCTCCCCATGCAACTCTTCGAGATTGATGACGGTTAGGCAGGCCACAGGGGTCCCTCCGGCAAGAGTGATGAGCTCTTTCAAAGCGGCGAAGGTGCCGCCTGTTGCCATGAGGTCATCGATCATGAGCACTCGGTCTCCGCTTTTGAAAGAGGAGGCCGGGATCTCCATCGTCGCCGTGCCGTATTCAAGCTGATAGGAGACTTTCATGGTCACGCCAGGGAGCTTGCCTGCTTTCCTGGCCATAACGAAGCCGATGCCCATCTTATAGGCCAAAGCGCAGCCGAAGGTGAAGCCTCTGGATTCGGGCCCGATGATGACGTCAGGGTGATATTTCTCCGCCATTTTGGCAAGCCTATCGACGGCTTCTTTAAAAGCCACAGGATCGCGAAGAAGGGGAGAGATATCCTTGAATGAGATGCCTTTTTTGGGGAAGTCTGGGGTGACTCCAATGTATTTTTCTAAGTCCATGATGAGTAGAAACCTTTCCGATAAATTATAAACGGGAGCAGCGAGAATGCTGCCCCCGTTTAAAGGAATTCGTAAGATGAATTAGGCGATGCCGGTCGCGAACTCGGCAATGAAGAGAGCCGCGAAGGCAGCAGCAAGAACCGCGACAGGAATGTCTTTTTTGGTGAAGCGTCCAGCGCAGAGCGTGCAGATGGTGTAGGCCATGAAACCGAAGGCGATACCGTTGCTGATGGAAGCCATGCAGATCATGAAGACCATCGTGGTGAAGCCGGCGACGATGGAGACCCAGTCGCTCCAATCGAGTTCCTTGAGGTTGATGAACATGCAGACGCCGACATAGATAAGAGCGATGTTCGGAACAGAGCCCGAGAACATGCCAAGAACAGGATAGGCGAAGACGGAGAGGCAGAAGAGAACGCCGGTCAAGATGGCGGAAAGGCCAGTGCGAGCGCCGGCGGCAACGCCGGAAGTGGATTCGACGAAGGAAGTGACGGTGGTGGTGCCGAAGATGGATCCAAGGACCGTTCCGGCGGCATCCGTGATCATGGCGTTGCGATCGGAAACGGTGATGTTGCCGTCTTTGTCGACCATGCCAGCGCCGACTTCAACGCCGACCAAGGTGCCGGTGGTGTCGAAGAAATCGATGAAGAGAAGAACAAAGATGAGGATGTAGGCTTGGGGATTGGCCAAGATATCAAAGCCATGGAAGCAAGCGCCAAGAAGAGTGCCGAAGGAGTTCCAATTGCCTTGGGAATTAAGCAGGAATTTGGCGGAAACGCCGTTAACGCCAGCTTCGCCCATGGAAGCTTCGACGATGCCGAAGACGACCATGACGATGATGACGGAGAAGCGAGAAATCCAAACGGTGACTTTGTTGTTCTTAGGAAGGGCGGAAAGCGCGAAGACCGCGAAAACGCCAATCAAGCAAAGAAGAGTGGAAGGATTGGCCAGATCGCCCATCGCCACGCCATTGCTGGAAACGCTGATGATGCCGGAAGTTTTGAAGCCGAGATAGGCGATGAAGAAGCCGATGCCCGCGGAGATGGCGATCTTGAGGCTCTTGGGAATCGCACGGACGATCATGCCACGAAGAGGAGTGCATGAGATGATGAGGAATAGCACGCCGTCAAGGAAGACGAGGCACATCATTTGGGCGTAATTGAAGCCCATATTCCCGGCGAGAAGGAGGGCGATCATGGAATTGATGCCCATGCCGGAGGCAAGGCCGACTGGCAATTTGCCGAAGATGCCCATCACGATTGTCGTGATGCCCGCGGACAATGCGGTGGCAATGAAGATGCCCGCATAAGCCTCCGCGCCAGAGAGAGAAACCCCCTCATAGATCTGAACTTGGCCGTCGACGAACCCACCGAACCAGTTAGATAGAATTCCGGAGTTGACGTTGAGGATGTAGAACATCGCAAGGAAGGTAACAAGACCTCCGATGAGTTCCCTGACAATTGACGAGCCCCTCTCGCCAATCCCAAAATAACGGTCTAGCCATCTTCCAAAACCGGTTTTGGGAGACCAACCGTTGGGTTGATTGCTCTCGGGTGAAGTTTCGACAATTGAAGCTTCTTCAGCCATAGTCTTTTCCTCCTATAAAAATTAAGTAAGACTTGTCTTTAGGAGGTAGGAACGTCGGGAGCTTAGGTGCAAACAAGGAAGAAAAGTGCAAAAGGAGAGCAGTTCTTTGGCGACGTTTTTTCTTTGTTTCCTTTCTTAGCTCGTAGTGCCTGACTTCACGGTTCAGGCGTAGAGACTGTCGGACCATATCCCCGACATATACGACCTATCGACGTTAAGTAACTATATATAAACAAAAGGCTTTGCAAACATGAAAGCGGTTTATCGTTAAACATTCGCAAAAGACCCCTTTTCGTTTCCCTGCCTATGCTAAGATATAAGGCTAGAAAGAAGGTACCCATTCATGGATTTTACCGCCTATAAGAACGTTGTTTTGCTTGAGCACCCCTTGCTCAAGCACAAAATCTCCATCCTCCGCAACAAGAACACTCCGACGAGCGAATTCCGCCCCGTCGTGAAGGAAATCGCGATGATGGAGGCCTACGAGGCCCTTAAGGATTTGCCTACCGTCCCAACCGAAATCGAGACCCCGATCGAAAAAACCGTCCAGCCGATGGTCGAAGGGCATAAACTTTGTTTTGTTCCTATTCTCCGCGCGGGCATGGGCATGGTCGATGGCTTCACCGAGCTCATTCCTACCGCCCACGTTGGCCATATCGGCTTATACCGCGACGAAGTCACCCATGAGCCCCACGAATATTACTGCAAGCTGCCCAAAGGCCTTGAGGACATGGAGATCTACCTCCTTGATCCGATGCTAGCCACCGGTGGCAGCGGCATCGACGCGATCAAGATGCTCCGCAAGCACGGGGCCAAACACCTTCACTTCGTTTGCATCATCGCCGCCCCAGAGGGAGTCAAAGCCTTCTGCGAAGCCAACCCAGACGTCCCTCTCTATGTTGGCTCGCTTGACCGTGAGCTCAACGCCAACGCCTACATTTGCCCTGGCTTAGGCGATGCCGGCGACCGCATCTTCGGAACGCAAAATTAAGAGATGCATCAACGAAAACAACCCCGCAAAACGGGGTTATTTTTGTTTATTGCAGGGTTTTTACATCAAACCGACGGCGTTGTCTTTATCGATTGCGGCGTCCATTTCCTGGATGTCTTTCTCTTCCGGGACATAGACATAGGGGAGTTGACGATCGAGCTCGCGATAATCAAGCCCAAAGCCAATGAGGAATTTATTCTCGGTGAGGACTTTGCCCGCATAATCCACGTTGACGTTCTCTTTTCTCATCGCCTGCTTATCAAAGAGCGCGCAGATGATGATGCGCTTAGGCTTGTAATGGGTGTTCAGATACTGGATGAGGAACTTCATGGAGAGGCCCGTGTCAATGACATCTTCCACGATGACGAGCGTCCTGCCATTGGGCGAGAAAGTGAGATCCTTCACCAAATGGACCGTGCCCGTGGACTGGGTTCCTTCATAGGAAGAGGTTTCCACGAAGTCGATGTTGATCTTCCTTTTGACGTTGGGGATAAGGGAATAGAAGAAGTTGAGCGCCCCCTTCATGACCCCGACAAAAAGCGGGATTTTCTCTTCGTGAGCAAGTTCTTGGGTCAATTGATTGCCCAAACGAACGCAGGTGGCTTGGATTTCTTCTTGCGACATCACCAATTCTTTCATAGGTGGCACTCCTCAGATAAGCAGGAACTATATTGGCCTATCGTACCAACTAGGACGAGTTAGGGCAATTGCAAAAAAGTTGGTTAATCAAAGAAAGCGCTATGATTTCAACTTCAAAGGAAATGTGTATATTCTATAAGGAAATAAAAAGGGGCTCGTCCCAAAGGAGAAATTATGAAACTCGACGACATCCGTTTAGGCCTTACCTATGATGATTTGCTTTTGATCCCGCAGAAATCCGAGGTCGTCCCGGCCGAGGTTCGACTTGGAGCCTGGCTCACTAGGAAGATCCGTTTGAACATCCCCGTGGTGAGCGCAGCCATGGATACGGTCACCGAGCACGCTCTAGCGATTGCCATCGCCCGCGTGGGCGGAATCGGCATGATCCACAAAAACATGTCCATCGAAGCCCAAGCCAAAGAAGTCGCTTTGGTCAAAACGGCCGATGTGGGCGATGACCTTAATGCCATCACTGATAATATGGGACGCCTCCTTTGCGGCGCCGCCGTCGGCGTGGGCGCCAATACCATGGAAAGGGTTGCCGCTCTTCTTAAAGAAGGAGTTGACGTCATCACCGTCGATTCGGCCCATGGTCATTCCGCGAACATCCTGCGCGTGGTGAAAGAGCTGCGTGAGACTTATCCCGAATTGCAAATCATCGCCGGCAACATCGTCACCAAAGAAGCCGCGAAGGATTTGATCGAAGCGGGCGCGAACGCCGTCAAAGTCGGCATCGGCCCTGGCTCTATCTGCACAACGCGCGTCGTTTCTGGCGTGGGCATGCCGCAGGCTAGCGCGGTCGATGAAGTCGCCACCTATTGCAAAGACAAAGGGATCTGCGTCATCGCCGATGGCGGGCTTAAATATTCCGGGGACATCGTCAAAGCCTTGGCTCTTGGTGCCGATACCGTCATGCTCGGCTCTTTACTCGCGGGTTGTGAAGAGGCTCCTGGCGAAGTGATTGAGATCAACGGGAAAAAGGTCAAATCTTACGTTGGCATGGGCTCTTTGGCAGCGATGAAGCGCGGTTCCGCCGATCGTTATTTCCAAAAATCCACGACCGCGGTCGAAAAATTGGTCCCGGAAGGAGTCGAGGCAAGGGTCGCTTGCTCTGGCACGGTCGCTTCGACGATCTACCAGCTTTGCGGCGGGCTTAGAAGCGGCATGGGCTATTGCGGAGCCAAGGATTTGATGATGCTTCGCGAGAATGCCCATTTCGTTCAGATCACTAACGCCGGCCTTAAGGAATCCCATCCTCACGACGTGAACATTGCCGTCGCCGCCCCTAACTACACCCACGGTTGCTAACGATGAAGAAAGTCGTGCTGCTTAATGGATCCAGCCACGAGAAGGGCTGCACCTACCGCGCGCTTTTGGAAATCCAGAACCAACTGAAGATCCACGGGATCGAATCCGATATCGTTTTTCTTGGCAACACGGCGATATCTGATTGCATGGCCTGCGGATACTGTTATAAAAACCATCGCTGTGTTATCAATGATCTTGTTAATGAGATCGGCGAAAAGATGGGGGACGTGTATGGGGGAATCGTCGCCGGAAGCCCTGTTTATTATTCTGGGGCGAGTGGCCGCATCACCTGCTTCCTCGATCGTTTGTTCTATAGCCATGGGCGTCATATGAGAGGCCTAGTCGGGGCTTCTGTCGTCTCTTGCAGAAGGGGAGGAAATTCCGCGACCTTCGAAAGGCTTAACCAATACTATCTGATCAACGACATCATTGTGCCGGGCTCCCAATACTGGAATATGATTCACGGCTTCACTTATGAAGACGCGGATAAAGATCTTGAGGGTCTTCAAACGATGAGGCGTTTAGCGGATAACTTCGCGTATGTGATGAAACTTCAGGAGCTTGGCGAGGCAAGTGGAATTGCCTTTCCAAAAAGAGAAGAGAAACACGAGATGACCAATTTCATGGATGGAAAATAACATCCATGAACTAAAAAACCTTGCAGAAATCCGTTTATTTGAGAAAACTGCAAGGTTTTTCTTTTGGGGTATTTGCCTGCTGGGAAGAGAGTTCGCTCATAAGAGGATACTCTTTTCGCTTTGACTTCAAATAGGAAGGACCCTTATAGCCTTCACCCTTGAAAGCAGGATGAACAAAACGATTGAAGGGCTATTCCAACTCGATTGTCGCGGGCGGCTTCGAAGTGAAGTCATAAAGGACGCGATTCACTCCATCGACTTCGTTCACGATGCGGTCGCTGATCTTCGTGATCAGCTCATAGGGGAGTTCGACCGGCTTCGCCGTCATGAAATCATCCGTGGCTACGGCGCGAAGCACGGCGGCGTAGTCATAAGTCCTGCTGTCGCCCATGACTCCGACCGAGCGCATATTTGACAAAGCCGCGAAGAATTGGGAGGCCTTTTTCTCAAAGCCGCTCTTTTTCATTTCCTCACGGAAAATGGCGTCAGCCTCTTGGACGATTTTGATTTTCTCTTCGGTTATCTCGCCGATGATGCGGATGGCTAAGCCAGGTCCTGGGAAGGGCTGGCGGTAGATTAGATCCGCGGGGAGGCCAAGCATTAGGCCGACTTCTCTGACTTCGTCTTTGAAGAGATCTTTCAAAGGCTCGACGATGCCCTCGAAACCTGTGTCTTTAGGGAGTCCGCCGACGTTATGATGGGATTTGATGGTCGCGGAGATCCCTAAGCCGGATTCGATGCGGTCAGGGTAGATGGTGCCTTGAGCCAAGAAATCGCAATGAGGGAAGCTTTTTTGGGAAGCGTTGAAGACATCGATGAATGATTTGCCGATTATCTTGCGCTTTTGCTCGGGCTCGCTTACTCCATCAAGGCGCTCTAGGAACAATTTCGACGCGTCGACGGGAACGAAATTCAGATGATAATTCTCTTTGTTTCCGAAGATGGATTTCACTTGCTCTGCTTCGTTTTTGCGGAGCAGGCCGTGATCGACGAAAACGCAGGTCAGGTTCTCGCCAATCGCTTTGTCTAGGATCGCCGCGGTGACGGAGGAATCTACGCCACCTGATAGGGCGCATAAGACACGCTTATTTCCAACTTGTGCCCTGATTTCCTGAATTTTGGTTTCGATAAAGGAAGAAGGCTGCCAGGATGCGCTGCAACCGCAGATGTCCAAGACGAAGTTCTCGATCATCTTTTGGCCGTCAACGCTATGCTCTACTTCGGGGTGAAATTGAGTCGCATAGAGGGCTTTTGCAGGGTTTTCGAAGATCGCATTCTCGCAATTCTCGCTTTTTCCCAAGACGGAAAAGCCTTCGGGAAGTTTCGTCACTTTGTCGTTATGGGACATGAAGACCGCGTTATTGGAGGGAACCCCTTTGGTGAGTTTGCTCTCCTTGCAAAGATTGATTTCGATGTTCCCGTATTCCGATTTGACGTTGGGCTCAACCTTGCCTCCAAGGGTGTAGGCCATCAGCTGCGCCCCATAGCAGATTCCAAGGATTGGTTTCCCAAGGTCAAAAATCTTGGGATCGATATGCGGAGAGGCAGGATCGTAGACGCTATTGGGTCCTCCGGTGAAGATGATTCCTTTGATTTCTTCATCTTTTAAAGCGTCGATAGGCGTGGTGAAAGGCAACACCTCCGAATAAACGCGGCACTGGCGAACGCGCCGAGCAATCAATTGGTTGTACTGGCCCCCGAAATCGAGAACGATGATCTTTTCCATAGGTCTCCCCTGCATTTAGGAAATTGTGGGTCATTTTGCTTGCTTTGGATAGACCGAAAACGCTTTCTTTCCGATTTCTTTTCCTCTAGGGGCTCTTTTTCTTCTTTTCCCTAAGGCGGATAACGCCCCTTGATGGTAGGATTGTTCCTGTGGAACAAGTCAATTTATTCGGAAAGGATATCAAGGAGCCTCTAGCCGCCAGGCTGCGCCCCCAAGATTTAAATGAGTTCGTCGGGCAGGAGCATCTGCTCGGCGAGGGGAAGGTCCTTCGGAAACTCATCGAGAATGATCAAGTTTCGTCGATGATCTTTTGGGGTCCTCCTGGGGTAGGGAAAACGACCCTCGCCCAAATAATCGCGAACAAAACAAAGGCCACCTTCATCAATTTTTCCGCGGTCACCTCGGGAATCAAGGAAATAAAAGAGGTGATGGAACAGGCGGAGAAAAACAGGCAATATGGTGAAAAGACCATTCTGTTCGTGGATGAAATCCATCGTTTCAACAAAGCTCAGCAAGATGCTTTTTTGCCCTATGTGGAGAAAGGCTCCATTATTTTGATCGGAGCGACGACGGAGAATCCCTCTTTTGAGGTCAATTCCGCTCTTTTATCGCGCTGCAAAGTCTTCGTTCTAAAGGCGCTTGAGCCCGAAGAACTCGTTAAGCTGCTGAGGAACGCCCTGACCTCACCTAAAGGCTTTGGAAGTCAAAAGATTACAATCAGCGACGACAACCTTGCCTTGATCGCTAATTTCGCTAACGGGGACGCCAGAAAATCCTTGTCGACTTTGGAGATGGTGATCCTTAATGGCGATACCAAGGCCGACGGATCAATAGAAGTCGGGGAAGAGGATATTGTCCAGTGCACGGCGAAGAAGTCGCTTCTTTACGACAAAAAAGGGGAGGAGCATTACAATCTCATCTCCGCCTTGCATAAATCCATGAGGAACAGCGATCCCGATGCTTCTATTTATTGGCTTGCGAGAATGCTTGAAGCCGGGGAAGACCCCCTTTATATCGCTAGACGCATCATCCGCTTTTCCTCCGAAGACGTCGGGATGGCCGATCCTAGAGCCATGGAAGTCGCCGTCGCCGCTTACCAAGCCTGCCATTTCATCGGGGTCCCCGAATGCAACGTGAATTTGACTGAAGCGGTGGTCTATATGTCCCTAGCCCCTAAGTCCAACTGCATGGAAGTGGCTTATAATGCGGCTGCTATAGACGCCGAGAAGACCTTCGCCGAGCCCGTTCCTTTGGATATCCGGAACGCGCCTACGAAGCTGATGAAAGAACTCGGCTACCACAAAGGATATCAATATTCTCAAGACGCCCCCGAGAAACTCACGAACGAGGTTTGCCTGCCGCCGAAGCTCGCTGGGCGTGAATACTACCAGCCAAGCACCCAAGGGCTAGAAGCCAAATGCAAGGCTAGGCTAGAGCAAATAAAGCAGTGGAAAGCCGAGCATCGCAAATAAGGGCGTGCGTTACAATTACAAAGTGAGAGAAATTATGGAAGAAGAAAAGAAAATCCCCCAAGTCATGCTAACCGGAGACCGCCCGACCGGCCGTCTTCATATCGGCCATTATGTCGGCTCTTTAAGAAGAAGGGTTAAATTGCAGAACCAAGGCGATTTCGACGAGATGTATGTGATGATCGCCGACACCCAAGCGCTTACTGATAACGCCGGCAATCCCCAAAAGGTGAGGGACAACGTGATTGAGGTCGCTTTGGATTATCTAGCCGCGGGTATTGATCCAAACAAAGTAACGATTTTCGTGCAGTCGAGGGTTCCTGAGCTTTTCGAGTTCACTTGCTACTTCCTTGATCTGGTCACTTACTCTCGCCTAGTGAGAAACCCCACGGTAAAAAACGAATTGGCTTTGCGTCAGTTCGGGGAATCAATCCCTGTTGGTTTCATGACTTACCCCATTTCGCAAGCCGCGGACATTTTGATGTTTGGCACGACCTTCGTTCCGGTTGGCGAAGATCAGGAGCCGATGATTGAGCAGGCTAACGAAATCGGAAGAAAGTTCAATTCTCTCTATGGGAACGTCTTCCAGGAAGCGAAAATCATGCTTCCGGATAATGCGGCTTCTAAACGCCTTCCTGGGACCGATGGCAAAGCCAAGATGAGCAAGTCGCTTGGCAATTGCATCTATCTTTCTGACGATGAGAAAACCGTGGAGAAACAGGTGATGTCCATGTTCACCGATCCCACCCATCTGCAGGTGAGCGATCCCGGCCACACCGAAGGGAATCCGGTGTTCACTTATCTTGATGCGTTTGCAAAAGACGAGCATTTTGCGCAGTTTTTGCCTCAATACAAGAATTTAGACGAGCTCAAAGATCATTATAGACGCGGTGGATTAGGCGATGTTGTGGTCAAGCGTTTCCTCGTCAGCGTCATCAATAGCACCCTCGATCCGATGAGGCAAAGGAGACATGAGCTAGAAAAAGACATCGCCGGGGTTTATAAGATTCTTGAGGAAGGCTCAAAGAAGGCCGAAGCCAAAGCTGCCTATATCGCCATGCGCGCAAGGCGGGCCATGGGGATCAATTACTTTGAGAACCAAAAGCTCATCGAGAAACAGCAAAAGTCTTATAACAGGGCGCATGAGCAGCAAAAGGCTTTAGCGGAATATCTAGCCAAATCGAAAAAGTGAATTCAGGGGGCATGTCCCCCTTTCTTTTTCTCTCGCCGTGTTATGATTTCTCCGCTGAGAAGTCAGCAAGCTTTCTAGAGTAGAGGTTTCGCGTTAAGTGCTTGGGGATGGGAGGTCGCCTCAAGACGAAGGGGAAGTCCCCCGCGGTGAGATCTCGCTGCCGCTATTTAAAGCTTACCTCCCTGCCAAGAAAGGATATTAGGCATGGGAAAAAATGATTCTTTGATTCGCCGCATGTGCGCCGATGGCATGCTGGTCGGTTTGTTCGTCGTTTTGACGTTAGTGAACATCAAGATAGGTCCAATGGTGAGAATCAGCTTCGGCTCGCTGCCCGTTGTCTTCTCCGCTTTGCTTTTCGGGCCTATTGATGGTTTTATCGTGGCCGTGCTTGGGGAATTCATCTGCCAAACCATCAATTACGGTTTCACCTTAACGACCCCTTTATGGGTATTGGTCCCTGGGATAAGAGCCTTGGTGATTGGGCTAGTTTCCTTGTTGTTCAAAAGGAAGGATAAGGCATTAGAAAGGCATCCCGTCCCTTATTTCGCCACTTTGATTTTCGCTTCCTTATGCGTGACCGCGCTTAACACATTGGTCTCTTTCCTAGACGCATTAATCTTTGATTATTCGTTCAAGATCGTCTGGGTGACCACCTTGATTCGCGTGGGGATCAGCCTTGCTACGGCGGTGGTGATAGGCCTAGCTTGCATCCCTTTGACGAAGTCCATTGGCTCCTTGATATTCCCCGGAAGCAAAGACAGATATCATTGAGACTTATGCCCCTTTTGCGGGCTTTTTGTTTTAAAATCCTTTAGTTTTGCAGCGAAATTGTCTTTGCTTAGACGAAAACAATAGATATCGATTCGCTCGTTTTTCTTCGTAATGAGAACGTTTTTCTTCTCTTGTGTCTTGATGAATCCTAAAGCCTCCAAAAGATGATGCGACCTTTGGTTTCGCGCATCGCTTTCGGCGTAGCCATATTCATAGAGGCCTGAGGAAAAGAGGTATTCGATGGCTTTGAAAGAAGCCTCTTTCATGTAGCCTTTCCCCCATGAGCTTGCTTTGGAGGTGATTCCGAATTCAAAGCCATCATCAGGGAGGTCTTTGATGACTTGGATCTCTCCTATGACTTCTTTCTCTTTCTCAATGGCCCAAGAGTAATTCCTTTGATGTCTAATCCATTTCTTGAGGATTGTTTCGGCGGTCTTCAAATCGCGGTTAGGATACCACCAAAGAAATTGCGTCACCTCCCAAGACCCCGTCCATTCATACATATCTTCCGCGTCTTCGATAACGAAAGGACGAAGAATGAGCCTGGAAGTGGTCAGAAGCGGAGTTTCTTTCATAGCAGCCTAGCCTAAAGCCACTATAATTTTAAGAAATCGAAGAAGCTTTATGAACACGAAAGAACTCGCCAAAGAATGCCTTAGCTGCCCAAAGCCCCGTTGCCAAACGGGCTGCCCGAGCGGAAACTTGATCCGCAGCTGGATCGCTGAATGCAAAAAGGAAGACTATGAAAGCGCTGGAAAGATTCTACGCGAGGTGAATCCTTTTCCCGAATTCACCTCATTGCTTTGCGATCATAAAAGACAGTGCCAAGGAAAGTGCGTCAAGGCCATCAAAGGAAACCCCGTCGCCATTCCTCAGATTGAATATGAGCTATCCCAAATGGTCGGAAGGGATTTGACCATAGGTCGTAGCAACGGGAAAAAAGTTGCTTTGGTGGGGGCTGGAATCGTCAACCTCAGCGCGGCTTATTTCTTGATTAAAGCGGGTTTTGCGGTGGAATTCTTCGAAAAGGAAAACTTTATCGGAGGAGCGATCAAGACGGGAATCCCGGATTTCCGCTTTTCTAAAAACGCGTTGGACGCTGTGCAAAAAGACCTTGGAACGATGGGGGCAATATTCCATTTCAATTCCCCGATCGACACGAACGCCTCTTTGGGGAATCTTCAGCAGAGCTTCGATTTCATTATCCTAGGGATTGGAGCGAGTAAGAACAACTCAGTCGGCTTCACGGCGAAAAAAGGCTTGGTCTCAGGGCTTCAGATGCTGCGTGAGATCAACATCGGCAACGGAAAAGAGGAATACGCAAAATACAAATCCTCCCTCGTTTGGGGCGGAGGCAACGTCGCTTTGGATTGCGCGCGGAGCCTAGTTCGCCTTGGAGGGAAGGTTGACATCATTTACCGCCGGTCTTTGAAAGAGATGCCCGCAAGCGAAAATGAGATCCAAGAGGCGATGAAAGAAGGGGTGGACGTTTATTTCCTCACCAACGTCAAAGACCTCATCAAGAATGAGAAAGATGAACTTATCGGGGTTAGGCTCGTCAAAATGGAGCTTGGCGAGATGGATGCTTCTCTTCGGGCCTCTTGTCACGAAATTCCGAATTCGGAATATAACTTGAACTGCGATTTGCTTGTTTCCGCGATCGGCCAGAAGGTGGATTTTTCCAAACTTGCCGATGACCTTGTCCTAGAAAGCGGCCATCATACCTCCTATAAAAACGTCTATGCTGCAGGGGATTGCTTCTTGGGAGCGAAGAACATCGCCTCTTGTATCGCCGATGGGAGGGAATGCGCGCGTGAAATCATCATTTCCTCCTCAAAATAAAGGTTACCTTCACCTTTGAGCAAAGGGCTTGTTGTTCCTTCTTTAATTTCTTTTGGGCAATTCACTTCTGCTGGTTTTTAAGCAGTTCTTTTATTGCGGAAGGTTCGATGAACTGATAGGTGATGGTATCTACATAGGGGGCATATTCTTTTGCCTGTTCCATCGTTTCAACCGTCCAAACATTCACGATTCCGCCTTTTTTCCGGTAGGCGATGACTTCTTTTCTTTTCGCCATCGTTACTTCTATATCCACGGAGTCGTAGAGGTTAGATAGCTTCCAGGTCCAATCATGGCCTTCGCATACCAAGAGCTGTCGTTTGAAACGTTTCCCAATATGGAGCAAGGCTCTTGGGTCGAAAGAAATCAAGACGATTTTCTTGCTGTCTTTGATTTGGGAGAGGACCTCCATCGTTTTCTTCCGTAACGGCTTGTAGTTGTCTTTATAGACCTTTAGCTCAACCACAATCAAGGAACGTTCCTGATTCAGGTCTAAGACCTCTTGAAAAGTCGGGATCTTTTCTCCGTCTAATAAAGAATAAGAAGAGATCTCTTCCAAGGTCATTTCTTCGACGATTCCTTCTTTGCCAGTTACCCGTTTCAAATCGGAGTCATGGCAAACAATCAGTTCGTTATCTTTCGTTAGGTGGATATCTAGTTCGAAGGCGCAGCCGATGTCGATAGCCTTTTTAAAGGCGTTCAGGCTATTTTCGCTTATCCCGTTTCCGTGCAAACCGCGATGGGCTATGCCGTCAAAAAAGGAGGGGAGGTATTCTGATCTTTTATCTTTCTTGCTCATGGCTTCATTATCCTCCATTGTCTAAAGATTAGCGGAGCCTTTTTGGAAACCTTTCCTTGCTTTTAAAGAGAAAACGGCTAAGGTGAAGAACGAAAAAACGACCATGGTAGTTTGCATCGGCGAAATACTTCTAGACGTCTATGGGGAGGAGAAGGGCCATTCTCTGAAACTCACCTCTAAATTAGGGGGCGCTCCATTCAATGTGGCGGCGAATATCGCCCTTCAAGGCGGCTCTTCTTCCTTTTACGGCGTTCTTGGAGACGATTCTTTTGGCGATTTCGCCGCAAAAGAGGCCTCTTTTTATCCTTTGAAGGGGTTGATTCTTGAACGGACGAGCAAAGCCAGCACGACTTTAGCGATGGTCGCCGTTAAGAATGGGGAACGTTCGTTTCGTTTCCTTCGCTCTCCAGGGGCCGATTATCTTTTTGACGAAACCAAATTGCCTCTGCTAGGGATCAAAAGAGGGGACATCGTCCATTTTGGCTCTTTGATGCTTTCTAAAGGCGAAGGTCGCACGTTCATGAAAAAGGCGATCGCCTACGTTCACGATGCCGGCGCTTTCGTTTCCTTCGATGCGAATCTTCGCTTAGACATCTTTCAAGACGAAGAAGAAGCGAGATCATTTTACGAAGAGGTTTTCCCTTGTTTGGATATCCTGAAGTTAAGCGAGGATGAGCTTGCCTTCTTCTTTGCGCAAGATGACCCCGAAGCGTTTAAAAGGCAAAAGATGAAGGGGACGTCATTGCTTTTTGTAAGCTATGGGGAGAAAGGTAGCGCCTGCTACGCCCCCTCTTCCTCTGCCTTCGTGCCTTCTTCTCCTCTAAAACCAGTCGACACAACCGGGGCAGGGGACGCTTTCTATGCTCGGGTTTTGTGCGAGCTAGACAAAGCGAGCGACCCCTTCGCTTTAAGCGCTCTGGAATATCAAAACATTCTATCTTTGGCCAATGAAGAAGGGGCAAAGGCCGTTTCTCATTTAGGTGCCTTGCCTGTTTTGCCCTTTTAACGCCTGGCTTTGCTGGGGATTTTTTTGGCCTAGGGGTGTTGTAATTCTTCGCCTATCGGGGAAAATTACCCCGATGAAAAACGATTCTTTTTTGCTTGTTAATTGCAACCTTGTGAATGTAAGCGAGGGAAGCATTTTAGAAAGGGCCTCTTTGCGCGTGAAAGATGGCTACATCGTCGCTTTCGGGCAGGAGATGAAGCCTGAGGGAAAAGAAAAAACCATCGATTTGCGCGGGGGCTATGTCTGCCCTGGCCTCATTGACGCGCACGTGCATTTATTCGGCAATGGCGTCCCTAAGAAAGTCATCGCCTCCAAAGGGAAATCCCAGAAACGCCTAGTTAAGTTCGCCTCAACCGGCATAGGGCAAGCCGTTCTCCATCATTTGGCGAAGGCCTCTTTGCGGCAAAGTCTCCGTTCGGGCACGACCACGGTGCGTTCCTTAGGCGATCTTCATTATGCTGACGAATGGGCGAAGAAGGCCATGAAAGAAGGCAAATTCCTAGGGCCTAGGCTTCTTTCTTCTGGCTACGCCATCACTTCCCCTGACGGGCATGGGGTAGGGTCGATTTCCAAAGGCTGCTCCAGCAAGGAAGAATTTCTTGCCGCGATCGATGAGAACATCAGCCATGGCTGCGATTGGGTGAAACTCATGGTCACTTCCGGGGCGATGGACGCTTTGCCTGGCGAGGTTCCCGGCGCCCCAAGGATGAGCTTAGAGCAAATCAAGTGGTGCGTCGATTACGCCCATCAAAAAGGATTTAAGGTCTCTGCCCATTGCGAATCCAGTGAAGGGCTTGCCTTATGTCTTGAAGGTAAGATCGATACGATTGAGCATGGCGCGATTCTTGATAAGAACATGATGAATGGCCTATCGACTTATCGTAGCCGCCTCATCACCACCCTCTCCCCGGCCCTTCCTGCCGCCTTGCTTGATAAAAGCGTCTCGAAATACAGCGAAGGACAGCTCACCGCGGTATCTAAAATCTACGAAGGCATCGTCTCTTCGGCGAAATCTTGTTACCAAATGGGCATTAAAGTTGGCTTAGGCACGGACGCCTCTTGCCCTTTCGCCACCCATTCTTCCATGTGGAGAGAGCTTTGCTATTACCAGAAGATCGTCGGCTGCTCAAATGAGGAAGCCTTATACGTGGGCACTCTTGGCAATGCGAAAATCCTTGGAATCGATGGGGTGACCGGCTCCATCGATCTCAATAAGGATGCTGACCTCATTGTGACCTCCAAGAATCCCCTTGAGGATTTAAGGGCCTTAGACGAGGTGCGGATGGTGTTCGTCAAAGGGGTAAGGGAGAGGCATAAGCAAAAAAGGTTCAAGAAGCTTGAGAAAGAATTGAATGACCTTATTTAAAGGGGTTTTGCGGGCTTTTTCATAGAAAGAAGGGGATTTTGCATGGGAAACGTTGCGTTGATTTTTGATCTCGACGGCACTTTGTGGGATTCGACGAAAGTGGTCGCGGAGTCTTGGAGCCTCTGCGGGAAGAAATACTTTGGCGAATCTTTTTATATCACCGAGGAGAATGTGAAAGCCCAGATGGGATTGCCGATGGAAGAAATTGCCAAAGCCATCGCTAAGCTCACGCCAGACCAAGAGAAAGGGAAAGCCTGGGCGAAAGAAGCCTTCGTCTATGAAGTTGAATACCTTGCAAATCATCCTGGCGAGCTTTTCTCTAAGGAAGAAGAAGTTTTGGAAGAACTCAAAAGGCGTGGTTATGACCTTTTTATTATGTCCAATTGCCAGAAGGGCTATATCGAAGATTATCTGAAGGCTCTAAAGCATCCTGAGGTTTTTAAGGACCATATCTGCTATGGCGATACCCTTCTGCCAAAGCATGGCTCCATTAAGCTTTTGCTGGAAAAGCACAAGATAGAGAAGGCCGCTTATATCGGCGATACCGCTGGAGACGAGAAGGAGACGCGCTTGATCGGGCTTCCTTTTTTCTTTGCCTCCTATGGCTTTGGCAAGGCCGTTTCTCCAGATGCCACGCTTGAGGAATTTGAAGATATTCTCTTGGCCACGAAAACGTTTTTCGAGCGTGCTTGACCTCTCGTCGACTTCTCTTCAGAAAGGAAAAACCGACGGCCGTTTGCTTTTTGAATGGGCAGAAATTGAAGTCTTATCCGTTTAGATAAAGCAAGACTTGATTGGAAGGTGTTTGCTTTAGAAAAGCATTACTTCTAGTGAACTTCTAGATTTACTTCTAGTGGACTTCTAGATTTACTTCTAGTTCACTTCTAGATTTTCTTCTAGAACTTCTAGAGCTCAAAGAGGACGTTTCAGATAGCCGCCGCGGATGCTAACTTATTGGTATCATGGAATGATTTACCGGATTAGACTGCACTCATGCCTGTGGTGGCAGTCGCCTTTTCCCTTATTTATCGACTATGCCCTTATTCTTCTTTAAGGGGAAGTTGGACATATGAGGGATTATTCTCCCAAGTGGCCCACTAATCTCACAATTCGGACAACGTTTTGGGAAAATATCCGTCCAAAATGGCTCAAGTGCCCTTAATATCATTGCTTTGCCCTTATTCTTAAATAGAATATAAGGGAAAAGAAAGGAGGAAGAGGATTATGAGAAGCTTCGACTACAAGAAACTCGCGGATATGTCATGGGACTCCGAGATCCTGGAGCTCATCGCGTTCATCAGCCAGGAGAAAGGCAAGCAGGAACTCTATCTGAAGCAGAGGCCCGAGGACTTGGAGAAACTGGTTGATGTCGCTATGGTCCAGAGCACCGAGGCCAGCAACGCAATCGAGGGCATCCGCACATCCAACACTAGGCTCAAGCAACTATGCGAGCGGAAGACGGCGCCAAGAAACCGCGACGAGGAGGAGATCGCCGGCTACAGAGATGCCCTTTCCCTGACCCACGAATCGTTCGGGTTGATTCCCATCACCCCGAACTACATCCTGCAGCTGCATGGGATCCTGCTAAGCCATACAGGGCTTCCCTATGCGGGGAAGTTCAAGAACTCCCAGAACTACATCTCCGGGACGGATCCAAACGGGAAGTCTTTCATACTCTTCACGCCCCTCGATCCTTGGCAGACCCCTCTCGCCATGCAGGAGGCCTGCGACTCGCTGAACCTCTGCCTTGGGAACGCGCTCGTTCACCCGCTTATCCTCATTCCCGTCTTTATCCACGACTTCCTCTGCATCCACCCATTCGCGGACGGGAATGGGAGAATATCAAGATTATTGACCACGCTCCTTCTCTGCCGAAGCGGCTACGAAGTCGGCAAATACATTTCCCTGGAAGCGAAGATCGCGGGGAACAAGGACCTCTACTACGACGCTTTGAGCGAGAGCCAGATCGGATGGCACGAAGGGAACGACGATGCGCTTCCTTTCGTGAAGTACCTTCTTAGAACAATCGCCAGCGGCTATCGCGACTTCGAATCGCGCGTAGACATCGTCTTCGATAAGCTCCCCGCCAAGGAGATGGTGCGGAAGGCCATCAACCAGAGGATCGGCTATTTCGCCAAAAGCGACATCCGGGCATTGTGCCCTTCCCTTAGCCTATCCGCCGTCGAAGGAGCCTTAAGGGCTTTGGCCGAGGAAGGCTATATCCAAAGGGAAGGCGTGGGAAAAGCAACGAAATACGTAAGAATTGGATAGATAAGCGGTATCCCGCATCATTTGTTGTGTGCAGTCTGAGATGTCGGCCTTGCCAAGAGGCGACCTGGCCCCCGGATTCAGCGCGTCGATCGATTCCGCTGTATTTCCAATACCAGCCGTCGAAGGTTCCCGGCGGGATCCCCTTGGGCCTGGCGAACTGGGCGCTCGTCCCGCCCTGGCCGTCGGAGGCATACTCCCGGATCAGGGCCAGTTTCATCTCCGGTCTGTAGACGGCGGTCGCCCTTTTGCCTGTGGCCGGGGCATCGTTGATGTTTTCTTCCATTCGTTTCTCCTTTTCTTTCAGCGGGGAAACTATCACCAAAAACGATCCCGAAAGGGAGTGCCTCAAATCATTTCAGCACACGGTTTATTGGCCAGGAAATTCGCTTGTGAGCATATCGCTTTGCGCTGGAATCGCTATCCCCCATAATGAAGTTGCGAAGGTCCCTTTCGCTAAAAAAAGAGGGAACATAATCTCAGGAGGAAAAAAATGAGAAGCATCGCCAAAATCGAGCTGCAATACGCTCACCGATTCTACGGCTTCAAAGGGGAGGCCCAGTATCTGCATGGCCATACTGGCATCCTCGAGATCGAAGTAGAAGACAGCATCAACGAAGGCGTCAACATGGTCTTCCCGTGTAACGAAATCCAGAAAACCGCCTGGAACCTTCTTAAGAACTTCGACCACGCCTTGATCTTAAGGCAAGATGACCCGTTATTACCCGCCATCCTCGATGTCTATGAGAAGCAGGGGATCCGCAATGGCGCTCCGAGCAACAAAATGAAAGGACCCGCGTTCCAGACGGAATTAGCCACCGCCTACCCCAAATGCCGCCTCGTCGTCACGAAAGAGACGATGACGGTCGAGGGGATGATCAAGATCGTCTACGACTTATTGAAGGACCAACTTAATATCGTCAAGCTGACCTTCAGCAGCGGCGTCAACAAAGCCAGCCAGGAATATCCTTCGAGGATCTCCCTTGAGCGTTGCCCCCTATGTGGCATCGCCCTCAACGAAAAAGGCGTTTGCCCCAAGTGCGGCTATAAGAAACCTTAAGCGCCGTTCTATCTAGATGGCCGGGCATAGGCCCGGCCATTTTCTTTAGGGGGAAAGTAAGGGGCCACCTCTTCACCGTCTACGTGGCGCTGACCCTCCTCATGTACATAGGCGGGAGGTACGCCCAGGGCGTCACCCCCGACCGGCTCATCGAGGCCATAAGGCGCGTCGGGCTGGCCGTGCTCGACGAGAGGAGGCGCATCTACATGGCGACCTACTACTCGCCCGTCGTCGAGCAGCTCCGCCTCTCCACGGGCCTGACCCTGCTCAATAGGAGATACATGACGTGGCCGATGCTCAAGGAGACCATCGCGAAGAGCAAAAGCAGATGATGTGCTGAAAAATATCAAAAAATAAACCCCGGAAAATGTCGACGGCATCTGTATTATTCGGGGTTTTTACGTTATTTACTCAGAAAGATAGGATGATGATTCAGGCGCTCCTTTGAAAAACTGGTATAAAAGGGAAGGAGAAGGTCTATAAGAGGACTTGCGTCATTGGCTCAGGTGATTGAATTTGCGTCCATGGGCTCTCTTGCATCAAAAATCCATGATTGCCTTGCCGTCCATGAACTCCCGGAAACGCGGTAAGGCGAGCATCAGCTTTCCCCACCCTAATGAAGCGATGATCCCTTTCTTCAGGAGACGGCTCCTGTAAGTGGAGAAGGAATCCTTGCTTAAATGCGAGCGCGCGAGGACCTCTTTTGTTTCCACTCCATCATTAGAGGGGATGGCAAGAAGGAATTTCTTGTCGTTCTCGCTGCAGGTGGACCATATCTTTTCGTAGACGTAGGAGGATAGGTATTCGTCGTATTGAAGAAGAATATTCTCGTTTAAGGAACGTTCCCCGCTGCGAAAAAGCAAATAGCCAAGCAACTGGAAAGCGAAGGCATAACCCTTCGTCGCCTTCGCTAATTCCGCGCCTTTTTGCCTGTCCACCCCAAGGCTTTCCATATAGGAGGAGGCGATCGAGGCCAAAGAAAGGCTCGATAATTCCATTTTAAAGCCGCGAATCAAAAAAGTTTGGCTTTTGCTGTTCTCCAGTTCGCTGACATTCTCGAATAGCCCCGTTCCCAGGAAGAAGAGCTCGTAACCCTGACGGATGAGAATCTGAAATGAGAGGGCAAAGCGCCTCATCTCTGGGGAGGAGCTAACCTCATCCACGCAGACAAGGACCTTTTTGCCGCCTCGCTTCAAGGCTAGGAACATCCTGTCAAGAAGGTCGTCGATATTCAAAACAGGATTCTTGCCCTTGATGGAAAAGGAAAGCCCTTGAAAAGAAAAACTGAATTCCTTCTCCAAGAAAAGATGCTTTAGTTTGGCGTGGGTGTACATCTTCGCGGCCAGGGCCTCCCTCATCTCGTCCTCGGGATTTAGCTCAATGACGACCCAGTCCTTAAGCATCTCCATTTTGCTCATCAAATTCGTAAGGAAAACCGTCTTGCCTGAACCGCGTACACCACTGACGATGAAACTGCGGTGAGTGGGGCGAGTTGAGGTGATGCTTTTGATTAGTTCATCAGTGCTCAAGGAACGCTCGACGTACTGATAAGGTTTCTCGCCAAAGGATAAAGTGAAGGGGTTTTCTGTGTTTTTGCTCATTGCTGTTCTCGATAATATTCTTTCACACTCTTTCACACTTTTTTAAACTTTTCACACTCTTTCACACTTTTGAACTTTCTATCGATGACAAGCGTATTTTTTGGATGTAATTTCACGCTTATTGACGGTCAACGAACTTCTAGTTTGACCAGTTCTTCGCTTATATACTTGCGTTAAAAGAGGGCGTCACTTCTGCTTTTGCCAAGGGGTTTTCCAACTTGAATTTAGCCTATTGAGTTCTTTTGGGGGGCGGCTTGATTCTGAAGACCGTAAAGAATTTCCTCTCGACAAAGGATTTGCGGTGCCGCTCTTCAAAAGCGATCAAACCTTTAGGAACGGGGAGAGGAGAGGCACGTCTCTCCCTACTAAAAACGCGATGGCTTCTCATCGCGTTTTTAGTTGTTTTTTAGTCGTGCTGCTTGACCGGCCCGCCGAAGAGGGCGAGCTTTTTAAGAAGAGCCATCATCCCTTCGACGTCTAGCCTAGAAGTGTTATGGGAAGTGTAGGACTCGCCTAGATTCAATCTGGCGTCCCCCTTAGTGAAGTACTGGTCGTAATTGAGGTTCCTCTTGTCCGCGTGGACGCAGAAGAAGTCCCCCATATCCTCGGCCCGCAGCATCTCCTCTTGGGTGACTAGGGTCTCGAAGAGCTTCTCGCCGTGGCGCGTCCCGATGTATTCTGGCTTCATGTCTGATTTTTCTAATCTTAGGACCGCCTCGGCGAGGACGCCGATGGTGGCAGCGGGGGCTTTCTGGACGAAGAGATCGCCCTGCTCGCCGTGCTCGAAGGCGTAGAGGACGAGGTCGACCGCATCGTCTAAAGTCATCATGAAACGCGTCATGTCGGGGTTGGTTATGGTGATGGGCTTGCCCTCTTTGATCTGGTTGAGAAATAAGGGGATGACCGATCCTCTTGAGGCCATGACGTTGCCATAGCGAGTTAAGCAGAGGGTGGTGTCGCTTTCAAGCAGTTGTCTGCTTCTAGCCACGACGTTCTTTTCCATAAGGGCTTTGGTCATGCCCATCGCGTTGATGGGGTAGGCGGCTTTGTCAGTGGAAAGGAAGATGGCTTTCTTGACGTTGTTCCTCACGCAGGCGGAGATGACGTTGTCGCTGCCGACGACGTTGGTTTTAAGAGCCTCCATGGGGAAGAACTCGCAGCTTGGGACCTGTTTTAAGGCGGCCGCGGAGAAGACGTAGTCAACCCCGAGGAAGGCGCGCTCGATGGCGTTATAATCGCGGACGTCGCCGATGTAGAACTTGAGTTTCTCGGAATCGTATTCCTTTCTCATGTCGTCTTGCTTCTTCTCGTCGCGGGAGAGGATGCGGATCTCCTTGATGGGGGTGGAGACCAGGCGATCGACCATCGCGTGGCCAAAGCTCCCTGTGCCCCCGGTGATAAGAAGGGTCTTGCCATCTAACAAATTGCTCATGGGTTGATGTCTCCTAGGTGGATAGGGGAATTTTAGCACAGACGTCCTTTCTTGCAGGAAGAAAGAGACATCCTTTGGTGATCAAGGGGATTTTCTTCCTTGCTTCTTTCATCATATGTCATGCCACTCGACATATGATTGACGTATGATGTGATCGCCAATGACATATGATAAATTTCGATATAGCCGATATTTTTAGTTTTTTTCGTGTTTTTATGGCTCTATTCTTGCCTTGAATGGCTTCGCGCTTAAGCCAAGGATAAGGAAGCTCGTTCTCCCTTACCTATGTAGAGAAAAGTCGCGGTTATACCGTGTTTCAATATAAAAATACAAAATCTTTTACCGGTTAAATCCCCATAAATACAAAATCTTTTACCGGTCAATTCCCCATAAATACAAAATCTTTTACCGGTGATTTCCCCATAAATACAAAATGTTTTCTGGGTTAAATCCCCATATTTACAAAATGTTTTCTGCGTTACATTCCCAAAAATAAAATATCAAGTCATTCTTCAAC
>CAVFEQ010000026.1:0-22423 GCA_963621535.1 Paludibacteraceae bacterium
ATCCAGGAGCTCGGCGAGAGCCTAGGCGTATAGGGGATAGGTTGGGGTTTCATTAATCAACCCAAAGCTTTCTATGTGTCTTGTTTATGGCGTCACAAAGAATAAAGACGGGAATACATTTGGCTACATTGCTGGAACAGAAGAAAACGGTGAGTTTGCTAATTGCTACTATACCGCTTTAAAAGAAGAGTCAGTTGCGGGAAGCAGAAAGAGCAACTGCACCAGAAAAGACAGTTTGAAACTATCTTCATTGCCGTCGGTATTCTTTGAAAATTGGGTTGATGGTTCTGATGGGCCAGTGCTTAAGATGCACACAAAATAAGGAGGTATACGAAAATGAAAAAATTAAGAAATAAGGCTTTATTTTCCCTAATGTTTTGCTTCATGTTCGGATTAGCTGCATGCGGATCTAACGACGTTTCTTCTGAAAAAAGCGATGATATCGAGATTGTCCAAAATGATGAGGAAACTCACTATTTAAAGTTCATGGAAAACAACGCTGAAGTTCTCAGAATCGTCGTATTAGAAAATGAAACTTATGAAGTTTTGCTTCCTTATTTTCCTACTTTAACAGAGGAAGAAGGATACATTAAATATTGGGACGGGGACTATACTTATACGTCATATTCCCATGAAAATCAGTTTCAAGTATATAAGTTAGATGATTCAATCATCGAAATTTACGCTTATATGAAAAAGGCAAACTAAAAGTCTAGTTTCAACAAACAAGGAGAGGGGCGCGGATATCATAGCGACCCTTATTCGATCCGGGAGAAGGGCTTTCTCATGTCGTAGCTCATCGCCGGGGCGCCGATACCGCATTTCATCTTGTCCTCGTAAGTCGTTCCCCGGCAAGTTGGACTCTTGTAAGTTCCTCCTTTTTCTTAGCGACCTAATCGTGGAATTTCCTTTTCTTTAAAGCGCCTGCATTCGCGGAACGCTAAGGCCTATAAACTCGTCCTTTTTTAGAAGGTCCAAAAGGACTATAATTCGAACCGGCATTAAAGGAGATTATTTTAATTTATGATCAATGTCACAGAACTCCGTCCTGGCAACTACTTCATCGATGAAGGCAATATGTACCAGGTCATCGACATCCTCCTCAACAAGACCGCGATGAGGAAGATGGTCGCGAAACTTAAAGTCAAGAACATGAGGACCGGGGCGATCGTCGAGCTCGCCCGCAACTCCGGATATGGCGTCGAGGACATCCACGTCGACAAGAAGACGATGAATTACCTCTATGACGACGGACAGGCCTATAACTTCATGGACCCCAAGACCTATGAGCAGGTCCCTCTTCCCCATGCGACTTTGGCCAACGAAATCAAATACATCGCCCCCAATAGCGAAGTCACCATCGTCACTTATGAAGACGAGATCCTCGGCGTTTCTCTTCCCGCGAAGGCCATTTTGACCGTCACGAAGACCGAGCCTGGCGTCAGGGGAGACACCGTGAGCAATGGTGGTTCCAAAGACGCTGAACTCGAGACCGGCATCACCATCCGCGTCCCGCTTTTCATCAACGAAGGCGATAAGATTTCCGTCGACACCTCGACTGGCAAATACGACGGGAGGGCCTAAGAATGACCCTTCCCGCGTTTTTTGGATGGGACGGGGGCTGGTTCGGCCTGGTTATCGGCGCACTTATCATCGGCGCCGTCGCTGGTTTTTTGATTGCGCGCTTCGTCTTCAAGAAGCAGCTAAAAGACAATCCGCCCATCAATGAGAACATGATTCGCGCGATGTTCCGCTCCATGGGGCGCAAGCCCTCGGAAGCTCAGATCAGAGCCGTCATGAAGCAAATGGACAACGAACGCAACCGCTGAATTCAGCGGCTTTTTGATTAGAAAAGGATTTTAACATGAAAAGCAATTTTGACATTTTTATCGACAGCACCGGAGATATTTCCGCTGAGCTTAGAACCAAATACGACGTGGACTATCTGCGCATGGGCGTCGCCGTCGAAGACGGGGACAGGATCGATGCCTCTTTAGACTACGACCAGGGCATGAGCCATCATGATTTCTACCAGGTCATGAGGGATGGCAAGCGCATCTTCACCCAGCAGATCACCGAGCAAGAAGCCACCAAGCGTTTCTTGCCTAGCCTAGAAAAAGGCAAAGACGTCCTCTACATCGCCTGCTCTAGCGGCTTAAGCGCCTCTTATAGCGTCGCCGTCAAAGTCAGCGATGAGCTCATGAAAAAGTTCCCTGAGCGCAAAATCATTTGCGTCGACTCCTTGATCTCTGGCTACGCGCAGGCCGATATGGCCATCAAAGCCAGCAAAATGAGGGAAGAGGGGAAAACCATCGACGCCACCGCCGCTTGGCTTAAAGAGAACCTTCTCAAATTCAACCAGTTCGCGACCGTAGAGAACCTCACCGCCTTGAAAAGAGCGGGCCGCGTGACCGCTAGCTCGGCTTTCTTTGGCAACATCTTCGGGGTCAAGCCGATCCTCATTAGCGACATCAAAGGACACAATTTCGCCGTGGAGAAAGCAAAAGGCAAGAAAGCCGCCCTTTGCCGCATCGCCGAGCTGGCCGCCGATGCCTGCCTAGACCCTGAGAACGAGACCTTCTATATTTCCGACGCCGACAACGCCGAAGCCGCCGAAATCACCAAAGAGGCTTTGCTCCGCCGCCTTCCTAACGCGAAGATCTATCGTGGCAATATCGGCCCCATCATCGGCGCTTCAACCGGCCCTGGCACCGTCGCCGTCTACATTTTTGGTAAAGCTGTCACTGCCTGTGGGGAATAACTGTTCCGAGGTTTTCCCCAAATGAACAGCATCAACGCAAACGTGTTTCAGGCCATGGTTACCAATGGCCTGAAAAACCTGAAAGCAAACTATCAGAAAATCAACGACCTGAATGTTTTCCCTGTCCCTGATGGCGATACGGGAACCAACATGACCGCCACGCTCAAAGGCGGGGTCGAAGCGATGGAGAAAGAAAAAGAGGAGACCGTGAGCGCCAAATCCGCGGCCCTCGCTTCAGGCATGCTTCTTAGCGCTAGAGGCAATTCCGGCGTCATCCTTTCCCAGTTCTTCGCCGGCTTAGCCAAAGGGCTAGACGGGCTAAAGGAAGTCAATCCAACCCAATTTGCGATCGCTCTTCAACAAGCCACCCACACGGCTTATGAGGCGGTCGTCACCCCGGTGGAAGGCACGATCCTCACCGTGGCTAGAGAAGGCAGCGACGCGGTGGAGAACAAGATCGAAAAGCTCGCCACCATCGAGGAATTGTTCTCGATGCTCCATCTTGCCATGGGCCAAGCCCTCAAAAAGACCCCGGACCTGCTCCCGGTCCTTAAAGAGGCCGGCGTCATCGACTCTGGCGGAGCAGGGCTACTCACCGTCATCGACGGGATGAGCAAAGAGATCAACGGCGAAGAGGTGGAGGATTCCGCCTTCGACGGGCCAAGTAGTGGCGCCACGACCACCGATTTAAGCGCCTTCAACGAGGATAGCGTCCTCACCTATGGCTACTGCACCGAGTTCATCCTCCAGCTGCAAAACTGCAAGAACGGGCCCAAGAAATTCGATCTGCAGGCCATGATCGACCACTTCAAAAGCTTTGGCGACTCGATCGTCGCCCTTAGAAGCGGCAACATCGTCAAGGTGCATGTCCATACCAAAGACCCCTCGCTTCCGATTATCTACGCGCAGAAGTACGGCGAGTTCCTCACCTTCAAGATGGAGAACATGAATCTTCAGCATAACGAGATTCTTCTCAAGGAGATGCCTTTAGAAGAGAAAAAGAAGAAAAAGTACGCGGTGGTCGCCGTTTCTCCTTCCACGGAGATCTCTTCTCTTTTCCGCGAGCTCAAAGTCGACGCCATCGTTAGCGGCGGACAGAGCATGAATCCGAGCGCCGACGACTTCATCAAAGCCTTTGATGACGCCTGCGCGGAGAACATCATCGTCTTCCCCAATAACGGCAACGTCATTCTTACCGCCAAACAAGCCGCCTCACTTTATCAAAAGGCGAATGTGGTGGTGATTTCTTCTAAATCCGTCGTCCAGGCCTATAGCGCCCTCCAGCTCATTGACTTCGAGAGCGAGGGCTTAGACGGGACGATAGAAACGATCAACGGAGCCATCGAATCCGTGGTCGCCGGGGAGGTCTCCACGGCGGTGAGGGATTCCGTAAACAACGGCATCTCGGTCACCTGCGGCGATTACATCGGCATCCTTTCTGGCTCTCTTGTCTCCGACAACTCCGATCCGATTCTTTGCCTGATGGAGACGATCTCCAAAGTCGAGGACATCGAGGACCGTTCCGTCATCACGGTCTTCTTCGGCAAGAGCGTCACCCCTGAGCAGAAAGAAGCGGTAGGGGAGGCGATCGAGAAGAAATATCCCTTGATGGATTTCTTCCCCATTGAAGGAGGGCAGGACGTCTACCCCTTCATCTTCGCCCTTGAATAAAAACCAAGTCTAACGTCAATCAAAAAGGCGGCTCAACCGCCTTTTTTTGTAGAGAGAAGTGACGTGAAGTCTAAATTACATCCTCATAAAAATGAAATCGCCTTTTTCAAGGCTTTATCCTCGAAAATGGTTTGTGCAAAAATAATGTCAATCAAAAACCGGCCAATTATCGGAAGAAATAATAAAAAAGCGGAAATCCACATTAGGATTTCCACCGTGAATAAAACCACTAAAAAAGTACTAAATCTTTTCTAGCTTATCAGTTGTCTTCGCTTCGGTCCCTTCTTTGAGCCTTTTGATGTTCGCCCGGTGACGGAAGATCAGCAAAGGAGCAATCAAAGTGTCAACCAAAGCGAATTCCCAACCGAAATGGAACAAAGGCAGGAACCCGAATCCCCAAGAATAGAAAAGGTCGAATGGCGTGTTCGTCTTGATCGTCAAAGCGAGGATGAACATGACCCAAGCAGTGACCGTCCCCACGATGGAGGTGACGATCGAAGCTAGAGAGATGATCTTCTTCTTCCCAGCGATGATGAGGTAAGTCACCCCGGCGAAGAGAAACTCGACCCAGCTTGTCATGATGTTCGTCCCCATGTAGCAGCTGACGGCCTTGCCACCTTTGAAGTGGATATAAACCGGCCAGCAATGGCCGATCGCGGCGGCTAATCCCGCCATCCAATAATAAAGAGGGGCGGCATCGTAGCCATTGCTCCAGACCATGTAGCCGCGGAGGCTAGAGAAGGTCAGCGTCGCCCAGATCGCGTAGATCGGCAGGGCGGTTTTGATCATGTCGAGGATGATGACCGTGACGCCGATCTTCTTGCCGAAGACGCGGCCGGAGTTCGTCCCTCCTGAGTTGTGTGAATAGTAGTCGCGAGGATCCTTATGGAAGAAAACCTTGCCGATGATGACCCCGCTAGGGATCGATCCGAAGAGGTATCCTGCAAGCAAACTAACAACGACGACGGCGACGTTTATCCAGACGATTTCCATGTAAAGGACCTCTTTTCCGGCGCCTATTATATCGAAAAAAGCGCATAGTCTTCCTTAAAATTCGGTTGTATAATGAATTTTGGTCCTTGGGACATATCTTTTTTATCTTATAAAGCGACATGGCAGACATCGAAAAAGCGGAACAACTTTACACGGCTAAGAACATCGAGGTTCTCTCCGAGATGGAGGGCGTGAGGAAACGCCCTGGCATGTATATCGGGGCCACCAACGCTCAAGGCTTGCATCATCTGATTTGGGAGATCGTCGATAACGGCGTCGACGAAGCCGCCAACGGCTTTGGCGACCATATCTACGTCACCCTCAACAAAGACGGGTCGGTTTCTGTTGAAGACGAGGGCCGCGGCGTCCCCGTCGACATGCACAAAGGCACGGGCAAACCAGCCATCGAAATCATCTACACAAAGCTCCACGCGGGCGGAAAATTCTCCGATAAGGCCTATCAAACCGCCGCCGGGCTACATGGCGTGGGCGCGACTGTCACTAACGCCCTTTCCGAGTATTTGGACGTCACCGTCTTCCGCCAGGGCCTCTCTTACCATATCCGCTGGGAGAACGGCGGACATCTCGTGAAGAAGCTCGAACAGATCGGCACGACCAGAAAGCACGGCACCCTTGTGCGGTTTAAGCCCGACAAGAGCATCTTCTCGACCACCGAATTCAAATGGGACACCGTCTACAACCATCTGCGCGAAGAAGCCTTTCTTTTGCGCAACATCCATTTCGTCCTCAAGGATGAGCGGACCGGCCAAAGCGTCGAGTTCTATTACAAAGACGGCTTGAAGGAATACGTGGCCTCGCTCAATGAGCATAAAACCCCGCTTGGGGACATTTTGAATTTCAGCGACTCCAAAAACGTTAAAACCACCGCCAACCCCATCCGCATGGAAGTGGCCTTGCAGTGGTGCGTGAAGGACTATAACGACAATTTAATCTCTTACGCCAACAACGTCCGCACCCATGACGGAGGATCTCATGAAACCGGCTTCAAGGCCGGGCTCACCCGCGCGGTCAACGACTGGGCCATCCAAAACGGGCTCATCAAAGAATCCCAGAAGCTCGACGGCAACGACGTGCGCGAAGGCCTTACCGTGGTCATCTCCGTCCAGATCCCCGAGAACATCCTCCAATACGAATCGCAGACGAAAGCCAAGCTAGACACCGCCGAAGTCACGCCCCTGATGAACGATTTCGTCTACACGAACCTCATGTATTACTTAGCCGAGCACAAGGCTTTCGCTATCGACCTCGTCCATAAGTGCAGCGCCTCCAAACAAGCTAGAGAAGCGGCCAGGAAAGCTAGAGAAGCCGCTCGCGGAGGCAAGAGCAAGAAAGTCGACGCGGTGATCTCTGATAAGCTAGCCGCCGCCCAAAGCAAGGATTACGCCGAGAATGAGTTATTCATCGTCGAAGGCGATTCAGCAGGTGGCAGCGCCAAAACCGGCAGGGACAGGCTCCACCAAGCCATCCTCCCCTTAAGAGGGAAGCCTTTGAACACCGACTCCATCACCATGGAAAGGATGAAAGCCAACGTCGAATTCTCTACGATCATCCAAACGATCGGAGCGGGAGTGGGGGCGGATTTCGATGCCTCCGAGTCGCATTATGGCAAAATCATCATCATGACCGACGCCGACACCGATGGCGCCCACATTCAGATTTTGCTTCTGACTTTCTTCTATAACTACATGAAGCCCTTGATCACTAACGGCATGGTCTACATCGCCTGCCCGCCGCTATATGGGGTGTTCAAGAAGAACGACAAGAGCCACATCGTCTACGCCTGGGACGACAAAACCCTCGCCGAGGCGAAGGAAAAAGTGGGGCCGGGCTACGCGATCTCGCGCTACAAAGGTCTTGGCGAGATGAACCCTGACCAGCTTTATAAAACCACCATGAACAAGAAGACGAGGAGGCTTCTCCGCGTCCGCATCGACGATCCGCTCGTCGTGGAGAACCGCATCTCCGTCCTCATGGGGAGCGACGCGAGCAAAAGAAGAGAATGGATTGAGCAGAACATCCAGTTCAATGAGGAAGATACCTTCTTGAAGGAGGTCAAAAAATGAGCGCCCGCAAGAAGAGCGAAGTCGAGAACATCATCGAGAACATCGAGCC
Organism: Paludibacteraceae bacterium; assembly: GCA_963621535.1. Lineage (GTDB taxonomy): Bacteria > Bacillota_I > Bacilli_A > RFN20 > CAG-826 > Alloenteromonas. The sequence goes on from CAVFEQ010000026.1 coordinate 7,559, forward strand.
AAGCACCCTTGATGAGCTGATGGGTGAGCGTTTTGACGTCTACGCCAAAGACGTCATCCAAGACCGCGCGATCCCCGATGCTAGAGACGGGCTCAAACCCGTCCAGCGCCGCATCGTCTATGCGATGTATAACACCCACAATACGATTGATCGCCCCACGAAGAAATGCGCGCACATCGTCGGCGAGGTCATGGGCAAATACCACCCTCATGGCGACTCCTCGATCTATGGCGCCCTCGTGCACATGTCGCAAAAATGGGCGATGAGGCTGCCCCTCATCGACTTCCAGGGCAACAACGGCTCCGTCGATGGCGACGGCCCGGCCGCCTATCGTTATACCGAAGCCAGACTCGCCGCGGTCGCCAACGAGATGATCCGCGACATCAACAAGGACACCGTCGACATGGAGCTCACCTTCGACGACACCGAATTCGAGCCAAGCGTCCTTCCAAGCCGCTTCCCGAACCTTTTCGTCAACGGCTCCACCGGCATCGCGGTAGGCCTCGCCACCGAGATCCCTCCCCATAACCTTAAAGAGGTCTGCCAGGCGATCGTCCATCGCATCAAGCATCCCCGTTGTCCCATCGAAAGCCTGATGGCCTATATCCCTGGCCCCGATTTCCCTACCGGAGGCATCGTCTATGAATCGCAAGGCCTCAAAGACATCTATTTGAAGGGCAAAGGCAGGATCGAAGTCGTTTCCTGCTACCATACCAACGAGAACGCGGACCAAACCGCGCAGATCATCATCACCGAGATCCCTTATGGGGTAGTGAAAAGCTCTTTGGTCCGCTCCATCGACGAAATCAGGCACGATAAGAAGATCGACGGCATTGAGGAAGTGCGCGATGAGTCCGATAAAGATGGCACCCGCATCGTCGTCGACATCCGCAAAGGCTTCAAAGCCGATGCGGTGCTCGCCTATTTGATGGGCAAGACCCAGCTGAAGACGGGCTATAGCGCCAACATGGTGGCCATCGTCGACGGACGCCCGCAGACTTTGAACCTCGCCTCCTACTGCGACACCTACATCGCCCATCAAGTCGAAGTCATCACCCGGCGCACCAAATTTGACCTCAAGAAAGATGAGGATAGGCTAGAAATCGTCCTTGGCCTCATCAAGGCCTATTCGATCATCAACGAAGTGGTGGCCACTATCCGCGCCTCGGAAGATAAGGCCGACTCCATGAACAACCTCATGGCGAAGTTCTCTTTCTCCCAGCCTCAGGCCAAAGCCATCGTGGAGATGCCTCTTTATAAGCTCTCCCACACCGACATCACGATCCTTGAGCAAGAAAGGGACGCTCTCCAAAGCGAGATCGCCGAGCTTAAAGCCATCCTCGCTGACCCCAGCAAGAAGAACGGCCTCATCATCGAGGATCTTCGTTCAATCGCCAAAACCTACGGGGACGACCGCAGAACCCAAATCACGGAGGAGAAACAAAACCTCACCTCCGTCGATAAGCGCGACCTCATCGCCAAAGAGGAGGTCATTCTCACCGCCAGCCGCGATGGCTACGTGAAGAGAAGCTCCATCGCCTCTTGGCGGAGCAGCGGTGGTCTCACCGGCGCTCTCCCTGGGCTAAAAGCAGGGGACGCTTTGATTTACGAAGGCAACTGCCTCACCACGGATTTCCTCGTCGCCTTCACGAATTTGGGCAATTATCTCTATGTGCCCGTCCATTTGCTTAAAACCAACAAGTGGCTCGACGAAGGGGTGCACGTGAATAACGCGATCTCCCTTTCAGAAGGGGAGAAACTCGTCCGTGCCTTCGCGATACGCTCCTTCCGCGAGGACCTTAATTTCGCTCTGCTTTCAAAGCTAGGGCAAATCAAGAGGGCGAGGCTAAGCGATTTCCCGGTCACCCGTTTCAATAGGCCCATCCGCATCATGCGTTTGCTGCGCGATGACGAAGTCGCAGACGTCGCCTTAACTTGCGGCAACTCCACCTTGGTCCTCATCTCCAAAATCGGCCAGTGCTCGCGCTATAACGAGAGCCAAGTCCCGATGAATGTGGGGGTGAGCTCCGGCGTGAAAGCGGCCGCGTTCAAAGGGAATCAAGCGGTCTCCCTCCTCTCTTTTAGCCCCGAGGAGCTAGAAAGCAAATTCTTCATCGTGACCGATTTGGGCAATGTGCGCGTCGTTTCGCTGAATAACATCCCTGAAGGCGAGCGGCTAAGCAAAGCCACCTTGCTTTACAAGTGCTTCAAAAGCGAGCCCCATGAGACCATTTATGGCGATAAAGTGGGGGATAAGGCCACACCCTATTCCCTTTACGCGAATCTAAGCGATTCCTCGCGCCACGAGATCATCTTGCAAAATTGGAATCTCACCCCGATGGAAAAGAACGCCAAGCGTGAGGAAGCCTTCCCCAAGAAAGAGAAGGTCCTCTCCCTCAATCGCCGGGCGAAGGATTATATCGACGACAGCATCGTCTCCTACGCTTCTCCAATCACCGATGAGGCGGAAGAGAGCTTGCCTGAAAGCGAGGAAATCGAGAAGCCGACGGAAAGGTTCGAGCAGATCTCCATTTTCGGAGATGATGATTAAATAGTTAAAAACTAGTTATAAAATAGTAGGTATTTCTTCGATATAGGCGAAATAAAACTTAATTTCCTCTTTAGACCGGATTTGCAAGAATCCGGTCTTTTCCTTCCTTAAAAACCGCCTTTATCGGAGGTCTATTTAAAGGTAAAATAAGCTTGATGTTGAAGAAAAGAATCCCCTTTGCCTTAGCCGCTTCGCTCTACGAGATTCCCTTTTCTTTTTATAAAGCGCAGGGGATCAAGACAATTTTTCTTGACCTTGATAACACCCTCGCCCCTTATTCCCGCCCTTTGCCGGAAGATAGGGCGAAGAGTTGGTGCGCGGAAGCTAGGCGAAACGGCTTTTCCGTCTATATCCTTTCCAATAACACGGGCGCTAGAGTCAGCCGTTTCGCTAAGGAGCTAGGCATCGAGTTCGCCAGCATGATGAGAAAGCCTTTCTCCGGTCCTTTGAAAAGGTTCTTGAAGGAGAAAAGCCTAAACCCGCAGGAATGCATGATGGTCGGCGATCAGATCATGACTGATGTGACGGCTTGCAATGGGGCCGGGGTTCGCTGCATCTTGACTGAGCCGCTTGACCCCCACGAGCCCCCATGGACGAGGTTCAACCGCCTCTTTGACCGCCCAAAAAGGAAAAAGATAAAAGAGAAGGGCCTTGCGCAGCCCTGGAAGGAGATTCTATGAGCGAATTCAGCGTGGTCAGGCGTTGCTATGCCTGCGGGGCGATTCTTCAAAGCGAGGATCCCTCTTCTCCTGGCTACATCAATGAGAAGACCTTGAATAACGCCCCTTTGGGCGCGCCGCTATTCTGCGAAGCCTGCTGGAGGAGCACACGCTACAATCTTAGCCCCAAAACCGCGACCGCCTCGCCTGATTTCCTGCTTATGTTAAAAGACGCCCAGGCAAGCGATTCATTGATCGTCTATGTGGTGGACCTCTTCTCCTTTGAGACGAGCTTCATCCAAGAAGCGAACGAATTGTTGCAGGGGCTTAAGATTCTTGTCCTTGCCAACAAAAGGGACCTTCTGCCGAAAAACGCCGACGATGACTCGCTTAAATCCTACGTCGCCCATCGTTTCCGCAAGGAAAGGCTTGCCGTGTCTTCTCTTGACGTCGAGCTGGTCTCCTTGCAGTTTGCTAGCGATGTCAAAGCCATCGCTAAGCGCATTGAAAAGGAAAGGAAAGGGCATGATGTCTACATCATCGGCGCTTCCTCTTCAGGGAAAAGCGTCTTTGCCAATGCCTTCTTGCGCACCTACAGGAACCCTTCTAACCGCTCCATTGCCACAATCACCTATCCCGGCACCTCGCTGCGCGTTTTGACCGTCCCCTTGGATTCCTCTTCTTCTCTCTATGACACCCCAGGGACAAGCGTCGAGAACTCGATGGTGGCCCATGTCGATGCCTTGACCTCGTTTTCTCTTCTTCCTAAGGAAGAGATTAAGCCTCGCTCATTCTGCCTTTCTCCCGGAGAAGGGCTCTTTTTTGGGAATTATCTCGCGCGTATCGACCTTCTCTCCGGACCGAAGAGCCAGATTAAAGCCTACGCGGCGAAAACCGTCCACATCAGCAAAAGCAAAGCCAACCTCGCTGAGCAGGCCGTAAGAAAGCTCATGATGCAACTAGGGAAGACGAATGAGAGGAATCTTCCATTCACCGCGAGTGACGCCGACGCCTTCGATCTTAAGGTGGACGAGGAGACTGAAAGGGACATCGGCATCGAGGGCCTTGGCTGGATCAGCTTCAAGGGCGAAGGCCAGACTTTCCGCATTTACGTCAGGAAAGGAGTTGCCTTATACACCTCGAGGGCTAAAATCTCTAAGCCAAATTAAGGAGTCACCATGCTAAAAGGAAACCAGAAACGCTACCTCAAAGGGCTCGCTAACCCCATCAGCCATCGCTATTTGCTCGGGAAAGGGGAGATCGATGAAGCTTTCCTCGCCCAGATCGACGCGGGTTTAGAGGCCAAAGAGCTCATCAAGGTCGGCTTGAACTCCAATTGCCCTCTTAACCCAAAAGAAGTCGGGGAGATCCTTTCTTCTAAAACCTCCTCCGAGCTTGTGCAGGTGATCGGCAAGGTCATCGTGCTTTATCGCCGCTCGAAAAAAGCGCCGAAGATCGTCCTGCCAAAGTAAGATGGAAAGAAAACTGAAGCCGCTTTATTTCTTCGGCGATTTCGACCCCATCAACCAAGGCCTTCTTGAACTCGCTAGAAAAGAGCACGAAAGAACTGGTCGCCCCATCGTTTTCGCCCCTTTACCCGCGGAAAAAATGGATGAGCATGACGTCGATGACGAAGATCGCGTCTTGATGCTAAAAATCGCCCTTGAGGGCGAGAGCGATTTCTCGCTTGACCTTTCCTATTTGCAGAAAGATCCTCTTGAGCTCGAGCTGGAGCAGATATTGGGATATCCTGCCAATCGAAGGCCTTTTATGAGCCTTGAGGATTGCTTTGAGCGGAACAGCACTCGCCTAGATCCGGATGTGGTGCGGTATAAGAAAGTCGCCCCGCAGGAGAGCGCTTGCCGAAAGGGACAGGCCTTCATTGCCATCGACGGAGTGAGGGATTACATCGAGAAGAACCATCTCTATTACGTCGGCAAGCTCGGAGAAGCCCTAAAAAGCGAGCATCGCCTGGAGCATAGCCTTTCCGTGGCTAGGCTATCTTACGAGATTGCCTTAAGTAACGCCTATCCCTCCCCGGGTGAAGCCTATTTAGCAGGGCTATTTCATGACATCGGGAAACATTGCTCCAAGGAAAAGACCCTTCAGATCATGAAGAAATGCTTCCCGGCTTTTCTAGACTATCCCGAATGGAGCTACCATCAATTCGTCGGCATGTGGATTGCCTTTGATGAGCTCAAGCTCGCCAACCTGCATATTTTTGATGCGATCTTCTCCCATGCGACCGGGGCCAAAAACATGTCCTCTCTTGCAAAGATTGTCTATGCCGCGGACAAGATCGACCCCCTTAGGGGCTATGATTCCGCCTGGATGATCGAGGAATGCAAAAAGGACCTGGATAAGGGCTTTCTGACGGTCTTGGAGGAGAACCGTAAGTACTTGACGGGAAAAGGCTATAAAGTCGATAATCCCATGACGAAAGAATGCTTTGAATACTATTTAGGAGCGAAGAAAAAATGAGTGATTGCAAAGAACTGGAACTCGCGAAAAAGTGCCTTGAAGACCATAAGGCGGAAGAGATAAGCGTGGTGGATGTGGAGGGCTTCAGCCCATTCTCCTCTTATTACCTCCTTTCCACGGCGAATAACATCCGTCACCTCGGTGCGCTCTCCGATTCCCTTATCGAGGAATTCGAGAAAGCGGGCTTTACGGACATCAAAACCGATGGCATCCCGGAGTCTGGATGGATGATCGTGGAAGCAGGGGAAGTGGTCGTCCATATCTTCCTAGACGTCAATAGAAAAGAAATTGACCTTGAAGGCCTCCTAGAAAAGGAAGTCACATCAAGAAGAGCTTAAGGACACATAAAGAAGAAGCAGCCACAGCGGTGGCTGCTTTTTTGTTACTGAAATTAGTCGATTTGGATTTTTCGAAATTCACCGGTTTCCGTCAAAAATAAGGCAACTTCGCATAATGTCTATTATGTTAAGTAAAAGAATATTTCTTAAGATAATAAAAGGCTTTTTTGCGTTCTCACGATTAAACAAACTGATTATCCACACTGAGTTTGCCACAGTTTACGCCGAAATTAGAAACTACTAAAAATATACTAGAGACTAATATTTGCGTTTTTCATCATCGAACTCAAAAATACAGACGCTATTCATCGCCCGGTACATAGAACGCTTATGCGATCGTTCTATTAACCCTGATATTTCTCTAACGGCTATTTCGTCAATGAAAAACGCTCAACGATCCTTTTTCGCTTTGAGAACGAAAAAAGGCAGATCCAAGATAAGCATCAGAAGCAAGGCGATTAAGGCATAGGCCGGGATGGCCTCTATTCCTCCATCGGCCTGTCTAGACAAGACGATCAAGGTCCCTAATCCGATCTGCCCTGAGCTCGTGTTTGTAAGCACCTCGGCCATGATGGAGACCTTAAAGCCAAGCCCGACGCTTTGGGCAAGGCTCATTTTGATGAAGGGCCAGGAATCCGGGAGATAGACCTTTCTGATGGTAAGAATCTTCCTAGAGGCTCCTTCTAAGGAAAGGGAATCCTTGATGTCGCTATCTTCATTCAAGACACCGCTTTGGAAAGCCTCGAAATACAAAGGGAACGCGACGACGAATGTCAAAACAACGGGCACCCAGGGAAGCCATTCATGGGCTCTTGATCCCATAATCACGGAGACCAAAACAAGGACGACGGCGACCGTTGGGATGGCTCTAAGGGCCCCAATCCCTGGCTTAGAGAAATAACGGAAAGGCTTAAAAAGCCCGGCGAGAATGCCAAAAATAGCTCCCAAAACGAAAGAGAAAATTAGCCCAAGGAAGATTCGTAGCAACGTCCAAAAGATGGCCTTCCAGGTCGTAACGGCCCCTGTGCCGAAAAGATAAGAGCAAGCTAAAGCGATGCTTTCATGCGGGAAAGGCACCCCATAGTTCCCTTTTTGGTGCAGCAAAAAGGCGAGCAGATACCATAAAGCGAAGATGAAAAGGACGCCGAGGAGAGCGAAAAGCCAGGCAACGGCGAACTTTTCCCTTTTCTTATCCCCCACTTCGCTCTCCTAGCTCAAAAGAACAGATCGGCGGAGAATTCGCTCTCCTCTAAGGCTTTATTGAAGGAATCGGCGACCGCTTTTTTATCGCTCACATCCGAGGTTTTGACAAAACCGAAGGTGTTATTCGCTTGATAAGAGGCAAGGTTACTCACAATCGCGGTAGAGATGCCGAATTTCACGTAATTGCCTTCCACCACCGCATCACTGTTATTCTCAGCGTATTCCTCTAAAGCCCGCTGAGCGGTCAAAGGGGTGTCGACAAGCGTGTTTAAGCGCTTGTCGGTCTCCATCAAGAAAGCATCATGCTCGCTTTGATGGGTCGCATAGAGAGAGGAGTTCACGAACAAGGCGGCGCTAGGGATCTTCATCCCATCATGCGCCTTGCCCCACTCTTCCTGCATGTCGTAGATCAGGTGGAGCTTATCGCCCATTTTCGCTTTCAAATTGGTGTAGACGGGGTCGGCTACCACGTAGAAATCATAGCCGTTGGTGGCGAGATTGCTCGCGACTTGGCTCACCCCGGTCTCGTAGGTGACTTGGTTAGAGACATCGCCCCAGCCCCAGACGCTGTTTGCCAAAGAAAGGAAAGCGCGCGAGGAATTGCCGCTTTGGACGAATCCGTCGATGGTCCAAGAGGGATCCCATGCTTTGGTGTCTTCTTGGGTATGCTTCAAGGAAACCACATAGAAGCCGAGATTATTAATCCATCTCGCGAGCTTATAATTCGCCGCTTTGGCGTTTTTGCTCATTAGATTGAGCCCGCTGACCCCATCGAAGACGATGAAGTCATAACTGTTGGCGGCGAAGCTAGGAACAACGACCTCGCTAGGATTGGCGGCGCTCACCCAGTTGGAGTTATCCCCTTGATCATAGAAAGCCAAGGTCGGGGCGCCGGTAGGCGTCACCCATTTGACCTCGTAACGGTCTTTCTCCCCGTTCCCGCAGGAAGCTAGGGCGAAAGCGGCTAACCCCAAAGCCAGAATATTCTTTTTCATAAGTCTCTCCTTAATTCCTACCCATTATGAGCCTTTGACGAACCTTCATCCACGCAAACGCTTTGCAAGTTTTTATCGGTCCTCGAGCAGCTCAGAGATGACCCCGCCAAGCATCGAGGGGTCTTTCTTGAGGCCAAAGTTGGCTAGAATCGTGTCGCCCATGACGGCGAAAGTCGCCTGCTCAGCCAATTTTCTGCCCTTTTTGAAACTGGGGCAATAGCAAAGCAAAGGGACCTTCTCTCTGGTGTGGTCGCTGCCTTTAAAAGTCGGGTCGTTGCCGTGATCGGCGGTGACGAGCAAGAGGTCATCTTCGTTCATAGAGGCGATGAATTCGCCGATTCGCTTGTCTAGGGCCTCGAGGCAGCGCGCGTATCCCACGGGGTTCCGCCTATGACCGTATTCGCTGTCGAATTCGACGAGGTTTACGAAGCATAGGCCGGTCCAGTCTTCGCTTTTTAGCTGTCTAATGGCCTCATCCATCCCTTCTTCGTTGCTCGCGGTATGGATGGTCTTAACGATGCCCACGCCATTGAAGATATCATTGATCTTCCCTATGGCGCTGACCATAAGCCCGTTGTTTTTAAGGATATCCAAGGCGGTGATTGAGCTGGGCGAGACCGTGTAATCGTGCCGATGCGCCCCGACGCGCTTGAACTCGCCTTTCTTTTCCCCAACATAAGGACGCGCGATGACTCTGCCTACAAACCATTCCGGGCGCATCGTGAGGTCTCTAGCGATCTGGCAGCAACGATAAATCTCCTCTAGGCTCATATGGTCTTCGTTGGCGGCGATCTGCAAGACGGAATCGGCGGAAGTGTAGACGATGAGCGCGTTTTCTTTGATCTGCTCTTCGCCTAGCTCATCCAAAATCACCGTCCCTGAGCTTGCTTTGTTGCCCAGCAGCTTATGGCCCGTCTTCTTTTCTAGCTCTTCCATGAGCTCTTTGGGGAAACCCGTATCCGTGAAGGTCTGGAAAGGCTTGATGGTGTTGATGCCCATCATCTCCCAGTGGCCCGTCATCGTGTCTTTGCCTTTGCTGGTCTCGCGACAAGCGAGGGAATAGGCCTTCGGGTGAGCGGAAACGGCTTTGACCCCCATGATGGAATCAAGCTCTCCTATGCCCATGGCTTCCATGTTCGGGACGTTTAAGCCCCCGACGCTATTAGCGGCATGGGCCCAGGTATTCGACCCGCAGTCGCCGAAAGAGGCGGCGTCAGGTTCCTCCCCGATGCCGGCGCTATCGGCGACGATCAGGAAGATCCGCTTGAATCTTTTGCCTTCTTTTTCCATTTTCTTTACCTCCAGGGCGAGAGGATTATCTCGCCCCTCATTATAGCCTATTTGCGCGAGGAGAATCGGTCATAGGCTTCTAGAATTCTTCTGGTTGAGACATGGGTGTAGATCTGGGTCGTAGAAAGATGGGCGTGGCCGAGCATTTCCTGCACGGCGCGCAGCTCCGCACCGTTCTCTAATAGATGGGTCGCGAAGCAATGACGGAGCGTATGGGGGCTGATGGAGACCTCTATCCCGACTTGCTGGGCGTATTTCTTCACCTGCATGAAGAAATAGTTCCGGCTGATCGGCTCCCCGTGGAGATTGAGGAAGACCTCTTTTCTTTTCTTGCCTTTGTTATGGGAGCGGAAATCATGGATATAGGTCTCCAGCCATTCTAGGGCGAAGGGAGAAATCGGCACGGTGCGCTGCTTATTCCCTTTGCCGTGTCTTATCACGATCAGGCGGTTCTGCGCGTTGATCGCGCTTAGGGGGAGAGAGCAAAGCTCAGAGACACGGAGTCCTGTGGCGTACATCGTCTCCAGCATCGCCTTGTCCCTCATCCCGCTTTCTTTGCTGGTATCCGGGGCCTCAAGAAGGCGCTCAACCTCCTCGAAAGAGAGGATGACGGGCAGGCTTTTCTCTTCCTTTGGGCGGTCGACTCTTTCTGGAGCGGTCCCGATGATCCCTCTTTTAGCGAGGAAGGTATAGAAATTAAAAAGCGCGGAGAGCCTTCTAGCGATCGTTGCGGAGGAACGATCCTTCTCGCCTTCTTTGATGGCGAAATCGTTCAGATCGCTCTCGAAAAGGTCATCGGTGGTCTTTTTCTCCGGGAAGTCGCGGAGAAAGATAAGCAGGTCTTCCTTGTAATCGTCGATCGTTTTCTCCGCAAGCCCTTTGCTTGCGAGGAGATAGGTGAAATATTCTTCAATCGCCTGATTGATTTCCATTCTTCTTGCCTTTCTTTTCGACTTGGGAGGCCATCTTCAGCTCAGGGGCTTTCATCCGTTGGCTCATTTTGCGGTTGATCTCGGCGACTAAAAGCCTGGTCTCGTCTTTCTTCTCGTAATCCCCATAATTCCATAAGCTCATCTGGACGCTTTCCCTTTGGGGGTTCACGAGTTTGCCAAGCGTGATGCCGACCTGCCTGATCTTGGGGTTGTCTAGCTTAGCCATCAGCGCCTTGAATAGCCGCTCAGCCTCATATTCGATGAGAACGGGATCGCGAGTAGCCTCTTCTAGGAGAGCGGCTCTGCTATGGAGGCGGAAATCCAAGGTCTTCACCGAAAGAGTTATCCCATGTCCTGCCTTGCCTTCTTTTTTAGCCCTGGAAGAGATGTCGCTGGCGATATTCCCCAAAAACGGGGAAACCTCTTCTAGGCTAGAACAATCATAAGGCAAGGTCAGCTGCGCCCCGATGGATTTGGGATCTTCTTCTTCTAAACGCAGGCGATCCTCCCCTCTTCCTTCGACCCATTCTTTCGCCGCGAAGAAGAATTTCCCTAGCTCCTTCACTAGCAATGGGTCGTTTTCTTTGGCTCTGGCGGCGAAATCCCCGATCGTGTTTATGCCTAGGCTCCTTAGATGAGGGGCGGTTTTCTTGCCGATCCCCCAAAAGGACTCGATGGGCAAGGGGTAAAGGAGGGTCGCGATGTCTTTCCTCCTGCAAAAGGTGAGCCCCATCGGCTTCTTGAGGTCGCTAGCCATCTTGGCGAGCCATTTCGTCGGCGCCACGCCGATAGAGCAAGATAGCCCCGTTTCCTTTTTCAGCTCGCTTTGAAGGTCAGCGAAAAAAGCCTTGGGGTCTTTCTCTCCCTTCAGCGCTTCGCTCATGTCCGCGTATCCCTCATCGATTGAAGCCGGCTCCACAAGCGGGGTGAATCTGCGCAGATAGGCGAAGAAAGAAAGCGACATCATCGAATAGTAATCAAAATCGGGGCTGATGATCTTGGCGTTAGGACACAGCCGCAACGCCTGAAAGGTCGGCTGGCCGCTATGACAGCCATATTTCCTGGCCACGTAATTGGCTGTAGAAACGATGCCTGAACGCCCCGAATGCCCGATAAGAACGGGTAAGGAAGACAAAGAAGGATCGCGGATTTCCTCGCACGTCGCGAAGAAAGCGTTCAAGTCGATGTGCATGATGACCCTGGCCATAGAATAATTGTAAAACGAGTTTCCCGTTATGTTAACTAAGCGCAGAAGAAAAAAGCATCAGAAAGCTTTTGCTTCCTCTAAAACCGTATCCAAATCGACCCCGCATTCTTTTTCTTGCTCTTCCAAGCTGCCGAACTTCACGAAACGCAACGGCAAGGCTTTGACTTTGATTTTGCCTGAATAGCCATTCTCCATCAACGAAGAGAGGATCATGTCGGCGAAACCTTGCTTAACTTCATAAGGATCGTAGATAAAGATTTTCTTGAAGCTTAGCAGCGAGGCGAGGTCCTCTTCGGAGATCTCCGAAAGGACAACCGGGTCGATGAAGGTTCCTTTAATCCCGTTGTTTAAGCAATCCAAAGCGAATTCCTTCCCTTTGGGCCCGACGCATAAAAACGCTTCATCGTCGGAACTTTTTCCTAGTACCCGGAAGCCTAAAGAAAGATTGTTCAGCCTCTCTTCCTTTTGCTTTAAGAAAGCGTTTGGATAACGGATGGCGAAGACTCCTTTATGATGGAGCGATTCTTCAAAGAGCCAGCGCGCGGATTCCTCATCGCTAGGCATGGTCACCAAAATATTGGGGATGGAACGGAGAAAAGCGACGTCATAGATCCCTTGATGGGTCTCGCCGTTTTTCCCCGATAGCCCGGCGCGGTCGATAAGCAAGGTCAGATCCGAGCCCATGCGGGCGCAGTCATGGCTTATCTCATCATAAGCCCTTTGAAGGAAAGTCGAGTAAAGCGAGACGATCGGGCGTTTGCCTGCTAAAGAAAGGGCGCCAGAGAAGGTAAGCGCATGCTCCTCGGCGATGCCCATATCGAGGCAACGGTCTGGATGGGCTTTGAAGGCCTCCACGAGCTTGCTTCCTGTAGCCGTAGCCGCCGTAATAAGGATGCGATTCTCATCTTCATCTAGGGCTTCTTTCACGAGCTTCCCATAGAAACTAGGCCAAGAAATCTCGCCCTCATGCGGGTTTTTTGCTTTGCCTGTATCGATATAAAAAGGAGAGACCCCGTGCCAGTTTCCGGCTTTGTCGTTTTCGGCTAAGGGATAGCCTTTGCCTTTTGTCGTCTGGCAATGAATGACCACCGATTTGGTGGAATTCCGCGCCGATTTCATGGCCTTCTCGAGAGCTTTGATGTTGTGCCCGTCCACCGGGCCAACGTAAGTGAAGCCCATGTTGTCGAACATGGTCGTTGGCACGAGGCGGTATTTCAAGGCGCGCTTGAACCTGTAGGTGAGATTGTAGATTTTCTTGCCGAAATAGGAGCGGGCCATCGCTTTTTGAAAGCCTTTTTTGGTCTTGTTGTAGATCTTCCCGGTCGAGATTTTGCGGAAGAATCTCCCCATGCCTCCGACAGGCTTATTGATGGACATCGCGTTGTCGTTGAGCACGACGATGACCTTATTGCCGCGTTCCCCGATATTGTTAAGCCCTTCGAAAGCGAGGCCGTTGACGATTGAGGCGTCCCCAATAAGGGCCACCACATCGTAATTTTCCTTGTTTTTATCGCGCGCATAGGCAAAAGCTTCGGCCGCGGAAAGCGAGGTAGAGCTATGGCCGGCGTCATAACAGTCAAAAGGTGACTCGGCCCTGTTTTGGAAACCGTTGCAGTGGCCTCTTTCGTTAAGGTGCTCCAAGTTTCTGCCTGTGATGATCTTCTGGGCGTAGCATTGGTGTCCGACGTCGAGAATCAGCTTGTCTTTGGAGAAGTCAAAAACGCGGTGAAGAGCCAGCGTGATTTCGACCACCCCAAGATTGCTCGAAAGATGGCCGCCGCTATTGGAAGTGACTTCGATGATTTCCTTGCGGATGTCCTTCGCAAGCGCGTTCAACTGCTTGTAATCTAGCGTTTTCAAAAAAGAAGGGTCTTTGATGTCACTTAGCTTAATTATTTCGACACCATCCTTCTTTTTCATATACTAAATAACTACTAAAAAATTACCTTAAATCTTCTTCGCTCACCGCGAGGTCCCCTACCTTCTCCTCCGCCTCTTTAAGCTCTTTTTGGAGTTCTTTGATGAGGGTTTTGCCTTCTTTATAGAGGGACAAAGTCTCTTGGAGAGGGAGCTCTTCGCCTTCGATTTTAGCGACGACTTCTTCTAGTCTTTTTAGCTTTTCCTCAAAGCTCATTTCCTTTTTATCAGCCATTTTGATCCTCCTTCTCCGTGATGCGAGAGACAATGATACCATCTTTGAGCCTTGTTTTGATGCGATCCCCCACTTCGAGCTGGCTCTTGCTCTTCAAGGGTTTCCCCTCCTCCGTCAAGGTGATCGAGTAGCCTCTGCTAAGGACTTTATCCGGGTTTAGGGCCTCTAGACGGGAGTCTAGGCTATTTATCCTCTCCTTGCATAGGCCAAGTCTACTAATTAAAGGAGGCTCCAGATGACTTGAGGCGTAATCAAACTCCTTTTTCCGCATCGCCAAGGCGTTTTTCACCCCGTTATCCAAACGGATGGAGATGTTCCCTAGCTTCTCTATTTCGTTGGCGTAAAGGGCCCGCGGGTTCTTGAAATAAGGCTTCGCGTCGTATTTCTCCACCCTTTCTTTCGCTAAATGCAAAAGCGCATGGATTCTAGAATCGATTTTCCGCTCCGTCTCATCTAGCCCCTGCATGATCTCATATTGGTCGGGCACGCAGGCGATCGCGGCCGCCGTCGGGGTGGAAACGCGCTTATCGGCGACCAAATCGGTCAAAGTCACGTCGATCTCGTGTCCCACCGCGGAGACGCTAGGGACGAGAAAGAGAGCTAAGGCACGGACAAGGGCTTCGTTATTGAAGGCTCCTAGATCTTCGCTAGAGCCCCCACCGCGTCCGATGATGAGGACGTCAGGGTTCGCCTCCTTGGCTTTCTTTAGATTGGCGATGAGGTCAGCGGGCGCCTCATCCCCTTGGACCAAGGAAGGGAAGGTCAAGACTTCCGCTAAGGGCCACCTCTTGGCCAGATTTACCTCGATGTCGCGCATCCCTGCGCTCCCTCTGCCGGCGATGACGGCGATGCGCTTAGGGAAAAGGGGCAGCGCCCTTTTCCTGCTTTCGTCGAAGAGGCCTTCTTTTTTCAGCTTAAGCGCGAGCTCGCGGAGCTTTCTCCTCTCCTCTCCTTCCCCGTCTTTCTGCATCGAAAGGACGGTGACCTGATAGTTTCCTCTTTGGGGATAGACGGTGATCTTCCCGTGGACGAGCACTTTGTCGCCGTTACTGGGGAC
>CAVFEQ010000027.1:0-21764 GCA_963621535.1 Paludibacteraceae bacterium
CAATTGATGAGAAGGTGAAAAAGTTCCTTCAGATGGCTATTTTGACGCACAAAGTAATAAGATTTCGAGAGGTCTTTGCAAAAAAAAGCCGATAAATAGGGATTTATCAGGTCACCTGTGCAAACCAAGGTTTTAAAAATAAAAATCGGAAACGACGTTCTGATTGCTCCGAATTCGTATGTGAATTGCGACATTCCCGATCATTCCATTGTTCTTGGGAATCCCTGCATTATTAAGCACAAGGACAATGCGACAGAAGGATATATAAACAATAAATCTTGAGTTTGGGCGTCGCCGATGAACGTGGACAGATGGTGGAATTTGTTCTGGTCCATATGGCCGAAGCCCGTCACCACCCGGAGAAAATCAAACGGTTCCTTGTAATGACGATTTTGATTCGCGAAAGAATCAAATTGCGCGATGTTTTTCAGGAAAGTACCATAAATTTTCCTGACCTATCACTCATGTGTGAACTAAGGTTGAAAATAAACTTAGTGCTTTGCAATGCGAAAACACGAAAATAACGACGGATTCGAATAAATTAGATGATGTTACCGTTTCATCAACACGGATTTACATTCCTAACTTCAGGTTTGATTTTAGGACGTATGAGTTGATGGGGTTTTCATCCTTATTCCTTGCTCAACTTGCGCCCAAGCGTAACGTGCTATCCTCTTACGCGAAAACAAGGGGATAATCAAAACGGAATTAAAGCCATAAGGAAGAAAGCGTAAAACCCTGTTTTGCGTTCAAATAGCCGATGAGAAATACGCGCTTTCAAAGTCGAAATTCGTCTATCCCAGAGGCGAGGACAGTAAATCTTTTGAGCCAAAAAGCGGAAAATCAAAGAATTTTGCGATTTTCCGCTTTTTACATGTAAAACTTCGCTTAACTTGCTATAATTGCGGTGGAAGGAAAAGCGGAAAAATCAAAAAAACCTGAAATTTCCGCTGATTGAACCTATGATTGGACGACAAAAAGAACAAGAAGAACTTCGTGAACTTTATCGTCACGATCAGGCCGACCTCGTTGCAGTTTATGGTAGGAGGCGCGTGGGGAAGACGTTTTTGGTCAAAGAGACTTTCCAAAGCGATTTTGCCTTCATGCACGCGGGGCTTTGCCTTGAGAAAGGCTTAAGCCCGGCGGACCAAATGAAGGCTCAACTGGATGAATTCTATAAATCCCTCAAGCTTTATGGCTGTAACGAAGAGAATCCCCCGAAGACCTGGTCTGATGCCTTCTTCTATTTGAAAAAACTGCTTCTAGAGAAAGAAGACGGTTCTAAACAAGTCGTTTTTCTTGATGAGCTCCCTTGGCTTGATACTCCTGGTTCTGGTTTCCTTTCCTTGTTCGGGGGTTTTTGGAATTCGTTCGCCTGCCTTCGGAAAAACCTTTTGGTCATTGTCTGCGGCAGCGCGGCCTCTTGGATGGAGAATGAGCTCATCAACGCTCAAGGAGGGCTTTATGGAAGGGTTAGCCTCGAGATTAAGCTCTGCCCGTTTACTTTGAAAGAGATCCAGGAATTCTTGCATAAAGAAAGGGGCATCTCCCTCTCCTTTTACGAAGCCGCGGAAGCCTATATGACGGTAGGGGGGATCCCCTATTATCTGAATTACTTCAAAAAAGGGAAAAGCGTGGCGCAAAACATCAATGACATTTTCTTCAAAAAAGGGACCCCGCTTAGCCTTGAATACGAGCGGCTTTTCAGCGTCACATTCGCGAATCATCTCCTTGCTAGGCGCATCGTCGAATTCCTTTATAAAAAGAAGATGGGCTATAGCAGAGAAGAGATCATCAAAGGGCTTGGCTGCTCCGACAACGGGGACTTCTCAAAGACCCTTAACGCCCTACTCGCGTCGGATTTGCTTGTTTCCTATGTTCCATTTGGATTGCCGAGGAAGAGAAGATATTACAAGCTGGTCGACCCTTTCTGCCTATTCCATCTCACCTTTGCCTCCAAGAAAAACGCAGGCGAGGATTACTGGATCTCCCATTACGGAAAAAGCGATACTAATGCCTGGAAGGGCTTGGCTTTTGAAAATCTTTGCTTCAATCACGTAAACCAAATCAAAACTAAGCTAGGGATTTCCGCAGTTGGAACAGAGGTCATGCCTTGGTATTACGAGGATGAAGAGGGAAAAGGGCAGGTTGACATGCTTTTGAAAAGAAATGACAACGTGCTTGATCTCTGCGAGATGAAGTTCTCCAAAGACGATTATCACGCGGACGTCGAGGACTTTAAAAAAGCGAATCGGCGGATGGAGAAAGCCTCTTTCTTGCTGCCAAAAAGGTTTTCCGTCCAAAGCGTTTTGATCACGACCTTTGGTCTGTCTGAGGGCGAATATTCCTCCACCTACCAGAACGTGGTGACGTTAGAAGACCTAGGCAGGTTCTAACGAAAGAGACATCGAAAGTTTGACGTTAGTCTTCTGCTGATAGCGGTTGAAAAAAACCGATTTGGCGACGTTTCCTTCAAACGATTGAATGCGCGAATAAGGGACGTCTGCTTTAAGGGATGGTCCTAGCGGCAAGAAGGTTCGCCCGAGGGGCCGGAGCGGCCATAAAGCCATGCCTAAATTTCGTTTTTTTAATTGCGCAGGTTTGCAAAATGGGAGAAACGAAAATATGAAACTCCCACAGCGTCGATGCTTTTCATATTGCGCCTAATTGCGCGCTATTGCGCTACTATTGCGGAACTGCTAAAATTTACCTGGAGGGATATCCATGAAAGACATCGAAACAATCTCTTTGATCGTTCGCGGTTTATGCGCCATGAAAGAGGAAAACAGTTACGTTGAGTTCAAAATGAACAACGCCGATCCCGATGGAATAGGGGAGAGAATCTCCGCGCTTTCGAATATGGCCTTGCTTGCGAATAAGCCGTTTGGCTATTTAGTTTGGGGGATCGACGATAAGACCCACGCCCTCGCAGGGACGAATTTGTCTTTCCTGACCTGGAAGAAAGGCGATCAGGACATCTTGGCCTATTGGCGGAATCTTCTTATCCCTTCTCTTGACTTGCAGGATTATGAGTTGGATTTGGACGGTGCCCATCTTCTTGTCCTTGAGATCCCTGCGGCCTCCTATTTCGCTACGACGTTCAAAAAACAGGCATATTGCAGGATTGAAAGCTATACCAAGAACCTTAAGGAATATCCCGCTTTGGAGAAAGAGCTTTGGCAAAAACTAGAAGGCACCGCGCCAGAGATGCGCCTTGCGGAAGCATCTATTAGCAAGGCAAGACTATCGGAAATTTTGGATTTCCCTTCTTATGAAAACGCTCTCGCCTTGTCAAAGTCCCTTTCTTTGGAGGAAAGGGTCTCCCGCTTCGTGCGCGAAGGTTTCCTGATTGAAGAAGGGGCTGAGCGCTATTCTTTGACCGTTTTAGGGGGGCTCTTGTTCGCGAAAGACCTCTCTTTGTTCAAGCCTCTTTCCACTAAGCTTCTCCGCATCGTGCGCTACGCCGGGAATGATCGTTTAGAGACCAGGGGAAAGAAAGAATTCCCCTATGGCTATGCCTCTTCTTTCGAGGCTTGCTACAAAGAGATACTTTCCTCTATCCAAGGGGCGGACATTTATGTGGATGGCAAGCGCAAAGACCATTACATGGTTCCCTCCATCGCGGTGAGGGAAGCTTTGGGGAACATCCTCATTCATCAGGACTTGCTTTCTACTGGTGGCCCTTTGGTCGAGATTTTCTCCGATCGCGTTGAATTCTCGAATCCTGGATATCTCAACGTCCCCCTTGATCGCCTCATCGATTCCGCACCTAAGCCCGCGAATCCCTCTTTGGCCTCCTTTTTGCGCCGCATTGATATCGGCGATACCGCCGGAAGCGGCTTCGACAAAATCGTCGCGTCTTTGGAAAAGGAGCACCTTCCGCCAGCGAAGGTAAGCGAATCCGCTTCTGGGGTGAGGGTCGCTCTTTCTGGCGATGCGAATTTCGACGATCTCTCTTCCGAGGAGAAAATCCAGGCGGCCTATGAACACACCGTGCTTTGTTTTCTTTCTTATAAACGCGCGAGCAACCAAAGCCTGCGGGAGCGTTTTGGCCTAGGGGTGGAGGCAAAATACAAGATCAGCCGCATCTACGCATCCGCACTGGAAAAAGGAAAAATAAAAAAGGCCTCAGATTCGGATAAGAAAGACGTTTCTTATTTGCCTTATTGGGCTTGATTCTTTTAATTGCGCAGGTTTGCAAAATGGGAGAAATGAAAATAGGAAACTCCCACAGCATCGAAGTTTTTCTTATTGCGCTTAATTGCGCGCTATTGCGCTCTTATTGCGGAACTATTTATTAGCCGAAAGACCCTAGGGCTGGGTCTGCCAAGGTTAACCCGTGAAACGGATTCCAACCTGTCTGTACCATCTCTTTGTTTTTGGCGTGCAAGCTTCTTCTCTTCGCGTCTACTTTTAGGTTACCAGCACAGTTTCCGGTGCAATACGTTGAATCAGGAACTTGGAAAACGGGGCAAAAACCTCGAAAAAAGCATTGGAAAACGGGGCAAAAAAGCCAAAAATGTCTTGGAAAACGGGCAAATGCTATGTAATATGTACTTGAAAAAATTAGTTTTGGTCGGAGAAAGTTGAGGTTTTCGAAAATGTTGTTTCGCAAAATGAAAAAACAGATAGATCATTGGATTGAAAGGGGAACAAAGCCATTGATGATCGATGGGGCTAGGCAGGTGGGAAAATCCTATCTTATCCGGGAGTCCCTCAAGGAAAGCGGTGTCGAGTTTTATGAGTTCAATTTTGTGAAGGACGCGTTTGCAAAAAAGATTTTTGAGACTTGTCTTGCGTTTGATGAGGAAACTTTTTCGTTGTCTTTGGAGACCCTGTGCGGAAAAAGACCGAGCAAAGGATCCATCCTTTTTCTCGATGAGGTACAAGAAGTCAAAGAAATACTGACCCTCATCAAGTTCTTTGCGGAGGGAAATAAATACCGCTATATCTTAAGCGGGTCCTTGCTTGGCGTCGAACTCGTCGATCTGAAGTCGGCTCCCGTCGGTTATCTCGATACTTTGGATATGTATCCGATGGATCTGGAGGAGTTTTACATTGCCAATGGGCTGAGCGAGGAGTTGATTTCTTATTTGCGGGATAAGTTTGAGAGGAAGGAGCCTGTCGAAGATTCGATTCACGAGACTCTCATCAACGCGTTTTATCGTTACCTCATCGTCGGAGGAATGCCTGAAGCCGTGAAAGAATACGTGAACGAGCAGGATCTAAACAAAATCGTTACGATCCACACCTCCATTTCCAGGGAGTACAAACGAGATTTCACGAAATATGAGAAGCAGCAGAAGCTCAAATTGATCAAAACTTATGAGCTGATCCCTAGCGAGCTTGATTCGAAGAACAAACGCTACGTCTTCACTGATTTGGATTCGAATCTAAAATTCGATCGGTACGAGAACAACTTCAATTGGCTTTCCGCTGCCGGGGTGGCGATTCCAACCTATAACGTCACCGAATTTCAAATCCCTTTGGAAAGAAGTAAGAAAAGCAATCTATTTAAGATGTATCTTTCGGATGTGGGGATGCTTAGCTCAAGTTATGGCAAGGCAACGATTCTCAAATTGCTGAGCCACGGCGAGAGCGTTAATTGTGGAGCGATGTTCGAAAATTTTGTCGCCCAAGAGCTGCTTGCCCATGGTTTCCCGACTTACTATTTCAATTCCAAAAAACATGGAGAGGTCGATTTCCTCATTGAATACGAAGAAGAACTATTGCCAATCGAGGTGAAATCAGGGAAGGATTACACTTCCCATTCTGCGCTCAGCTATTTCATGGAAACCCCT
Organism: Paludibacteraceae bacterium; assembly: GCA_963621535.1. Classification (GTDB taxonomy): domain Bacteria; phylum Bacillota_I; class Bacilli_A; order RFN20; family CAG-826; genus Alloenteromonas. The sequence continues at coordinate 5,802 of CAVFEQ010000027.1, forward strand.
TATTTCAAACGCGGTTTTGTATTTTCTACGCGAAATGTGTCTTCAAAAGGAAATGTTATCTATTTGCCAATATATATGGTGATGTTCCTTCATAACGACCGGATTTTGGAAAAGGATCATGCGCTTGATTTATCTCGTCTTTCTCTTTGATAAAGTGTAATCCGTGTATGGAGATGGTTGCCTCACGCTATAAGAGAATTGATCAAAGTATCCCCGTAATTGGGAAGAAGAAGCTTTGCTTAACAATCACCATTTGCATTGTGGGTGCGATCTTCAAAAGTCTCCAGCGCAGTTTCCCTCCGTCTAAAACAGCGGAAATATCTATGGCGGTTCTCCTTCATAACGCTGATCAACTTTACTTCGTCAAATTTTTGAAATGGCGGATTTTAAAAAAGGCGCTGAAAAAGGTTAGCTTTGCGGTTCGAAATATAGCCGTTTGCAACTTTTGCTTATAGCGTTTTCTAATTTTGATCAAAAAATTGAACCCGGACTTCGGTTTTGGCTGTTTTTACTTGCAAGAAACGAGATTTCCGAAGCTAAAAATAAGCAAAAACGCGATGCTGCCGAAAGATTTTTACTTAACACTTAATTGCACGTTTACTTAACACTTAATTGCAAGGTTGATTAGAACGACCTAAAATTGGTTCGGAGGTTTTTACAATGACAAAGGAATGGAATTGGATACTTTTAGTGAAAAGACTCGCAAAAGAGAAAAAAGAAAGCGAGGTCGTTGAGTTTAAACAGAATAACGCCGATGCAAACATGATCGGCGAGGATATCTCCGCTTTAGCCAATATGGCCTCCGTCCTTGGCGAGGAAAAGGCCTATATGGTTTGGGGCGTCTCCGACAAAACCTTCGATTTGGTGGGAACCAGTTTTGATCCCGACAAAGCAAAAGTCGGCAACGAAGATATTGCGAACTGGCTTACCACGCAGCTGCAGCCGCGCCTTTTCGTTGATTTTCATAAGACGAGCGAGAATGGAAAGAACTATGTCATCTTAGAAATTGAGAAATCACGTGGGTTCGCAACCGCCTTCAAAAAGACGGCCTACTGCAGGGTGGGCAGTTACACTAAGCCTCTCAAAGAATTTCCGCTAATCGAGAAAAAACTTTGGGCCAAACTGAACGATGCCGTCCCAGAAGAGCGCTTGGTAGCGTTCGACCTCTCAGAAAGCGAGGTTGCCTCCAAACTCTCCTTCAGCACGTATTTCAAGGTTCTTGGCGTCCCTGTTCCCTCGACTTTAGAGGAAATGCTAAGAAGGCTTTCTAACGACGGCATGGTGAAAAAACAGGACGACGGACTTTATTCGATCACCCTGATGGGCGCGGTATTGCTTGCTAATGATCTAAGCGACTTCTCCTCGCTAGGGAGAAAGCAAATCACGATCACCCTTTTCGAGGGGGAGAGCAAGATTCAGAATCGCGAAAGCAAGGAATTCAAAACCGGATATCTGCTCTCCTTTGAAGAAGCTATATCCTATTTGAAATCTTTCACCCTCCAAAGGACTTTCGTGAACGAAAAAGGATACACCACCTCCTCTTATTTCTATCCTGATATCGTCCTCCGCGAAGGGCTCACCAACGCCATCATTCATCAGGATTTGCTTGAACGGGGAGCCGGCCCGATGGTCAATATCACCAGCGCCTTCATCGAATTTGTTAACCCCGGGAACCTGAAGGTCAGCCCGGACCACATTATCGATGCCGAGCCCATTGCTGAGAATGAGAAACTTTCCTCCTTTCTGCGAAGGGCTGGTATAGGCGATGCGCGGGGAACGGGGTTTGACAAAATGGAGAACGCCCTTGAAGAAGCGCGCATGCTTTCGCCTTCCGTCCATGAGCTGAGCAGCAGCGTCAGCGTTTACGTCTATGCTCAAAAACCCTTCTCGAAATGGACCATTGAGGAGAAACTTTCATCGGCTTACTACCATGCCTGCCTTTATTATTATTCCGCAGGAAAAGCGATGACTAACGAGTCGCTAAGGAACCGTTACGGACTCAGCGCGAAAGATATGAGCATCGTGTCGAGAATCATCCGTCTTGCACTTGAACGGGGATTGCTGAAACTCCAAAGCGAAACCGCCTCAATCAAGAACCGCGCCTATGTTCCATATTGGGCTTGAATTTACTTGCAAGAAGCATTATTTCCAAAGCTAAAAATAAGCAAAAACACGATGCTGTCGGAAGATTTTTACTTAACACTTAATTGCATGTTTACTTAACACTTAATTGCAAGGCTACGGTGTTTGCGTTGAATCCTTGCTGTGATGGACTTCTTTTTTCGTGAGCGGTCTTCTCAGGAAAGCAGTACGTCTTTTATCATTGTTCCTAATGACATGCGTTTTCATCTATTTCCTGCCTTTTGAAGACGGATTTGGCCTTTTGTCATAGGCTGACTTCTTTTTATCGCTTGTTTTCTCTTGCCTAGACTTCTTAAGGGCGCAGGATAGTTCATCTTGCTTATATTTGGAAGGCGGAAAAGAGTTATCATATTCCCGTTTAAGAGGCGCGGAGATAAACAGGCATGATCGATCCCAACATCAATTTGAACGGCAAGACGATTCTTGTGACCGGGGCGGCCGGTTTTATTGGTAGCTTCCTTGCGATGGATTTGCTTTCTCATTGCGATTCCACTCATGTGATTGGGCTAGACAATGTGAATGATTATTACGATGTTTCCCTTAAAGAATATCGCCTTAAAGAGATTGAAAACCTCGCAAAAACCCATCCAAATGCCAAATGGACGTTCATCAAAGGCAATCTCGCGGATAAAACCCTGATTGATGATTTATTCAAAACGCATAAGCCTGATGTGGTGGTGAATCTCGCCGCTCAAGCCGGCGTGCGGTACTCCATCTCCCATCCTGATGTCTATATCGAAAGCAATCTGATTGGCTTCTATAACATCCTCGAGGCCTGCAGGCATTCTTACGATGAGGGGGCGAAGGGGGTGGAGCATCTTGTCTACGCCTCTTCCTCTTCCGTCTATGGCTCCAACAAGAAAGTCCCTTATTCGACGGAAGATAAAGTCGATAACCCCGTCTCGCTTTATGCGGCGACCAAAAAATCAAATGAATTGCTGGCCCACGCTTACAGCAAACTTTATGGCATCCCTTCCACGGGACTTCGCTTCTTTACGGTCTATGGCCCTGCCGGAAGGCCCGACATGGCCTATTTTGGCTTCACGAATAAGCTGCTCAAAGGAGAGACGATCCAAATCTTCAACTACGGGAACTGCAAAAGGGACTTCACTTACGTCAGCGACATTGTCGAAGGGGTGAGAAGAGTGATGGAAAGGGCGCCGGAGAGAAAAACAGGGGAAGATGGTTTGCCTATCCCCCCTTATCGCATCTATAACATCGGCAACAACAGCCCCGAGAACCTCTTGGATTTCGTCTCGATTCTCCAAGAAGAGCTCATCGCAGCCGGGGTGCTTCCTGCCGATTATGATTTTGCTTCTCATAAGCAGCTCGTGGCGATGCAGCCTGGGGACGTTCCCATCACTTACGCGGATACCTCCTCTTTAGAAGAAGATACGGGCTTTAAGCCCAACACCCCTTTAAGAGAGGGGCTAAGAAGATTCGCCAAATGGTATAAGGAGTTTTACAAGATATGAAGATTGCAGTAGCGGGAACTGGCTATGTCGGCCTCTCTTTGGCCGTGCTTTTAAGCCAGCATAACGAGGTGAAGGCAGTGGATGTCCTTCCTTCGAAAGTCGAACTCATCAATAAGGGGATCTCGCCCATCCAAGACGACTACATCGAGAAGTATCTCAAAGAGGAGAAGCTTAATTTGGTCGCGACCTTAGACGGGGAGAAAGCCTACGCCGACGCGGATTTCGTTATCATCGCCACCCCGACCAATTACGATTCGAAACTCAATTTCTTTGACACCCACCATATCGAAGAGGTCATCGAGCTTGTCTTGAGAGTCAATCCGAAAGCGACCATGGTGATCAAATCCACGATCCCTGTTGGCTATACGAAGTCCGTCCGCGAGAAATATCATTGCCGCAACATCCTTTTCTCCCCAGAGTTCCTAAGGGAGTCAAAGGCGCTTTATGATAACCTCTATCCCTCGCGCATCATCGTAGGGATGGATGAGGGCGATCCATCTTTGACTAAAAAAGCGCATGAGTTCGCCTCTCTTCTTCAAGAAGGCGCGATAAAGAAAGACATCCCGACCTTGTTCATGGGGCTTACGGAGGCTGAGGCCGTCAAACTGTTTGCGAACACCTATTTGGCGTTGCGTGTCTCTTATTTCAATGAGCTAGACACCTACGCTTCGATCAAGGGGCTCAACACGAAGCAAATCATCGATGGGGCGTGCTTAGATCCGCGCATCGGCGATTTCTACAACAATCCCTCTTTCGGCTATGGCGGCTATTGCCTCCCTAAAGACACCAAGCAGCTGCTTGCCAATTACAAAGACGTCCCGGAGAATCTCATCGCGGCCATCGTCGAATCCAATAGGACCAGGAAGGATTTCATCGCGGATGAAGTGCTTCGGATCGCCGGTTACTATTCGGCGAACGACCAATATGAGCAAGAGGAAGAGAGAAAGGTCGTGATCGGCGTCTATCGCCTCACGATGAAATCCAATTCCGACAATTTCCGCGCCTCCGCGATTCAAGGGGTCATGAAACGCGTCAAGGCAAAAGGGGCCACGGTCATCGTCTATGAGCCTACTTTAGAGGATGGAAGCACCTTCTTCGGCTCCTTGGTGGTCAATGATATTGCTAAATTCAAAGAGCGCTCTGATGCCATTCTGGCAAATCGCTATGACAAGATCCTAGACGATGTCGCTAGCAAGGTTTACACAAGAGACCTCTTCAAAAGAGACTAGGAGCATAGGAGGGAATATGAAAGAACCCATTCAAGATTTCTCGCATAGGATTCTAGGCTATATCGAAACCAAGCCTAACGGTGACAAAGTGGCCACCGACTTCTCCGGAAGAATTCTTGGCTACTATAGAAAAAAGCCAGAACGCGACAACGGACTATGTCGGCCGTATCCTTTATTTCGGGGATATGGTGGCTACCTTTATCCATTGATTTAAGCGGCTTTTGCGGGCTTTTCGCTTTTTTGCTCAGCCTCTTTCTTTTGCATTCCAAAAGTTAGGTTCATGCGTAGAGCTTTAATCTTGCGATAGCGATGAACAACCAAGCGAAGAAGAGTAAAATGAATTCATGAATTTAAAAGACCAAAACCTTTCCGCATTCGAAGAAACCCTGGATGAGCAAGCCTATTTGACGGACTCCCAAGTGGAGTGCATCCGTTCCCAGGTGGAAGATAAAGAGGGAAGTTTTGAACACCAAAGCGACATCATCAAGGCCATAGACGATTATGTCTGGGGGAATGACCGGGCGGATGAACGTTACCTTCGTTTGAAAGAGCTCGTGGATAAGGCGTTTTCTTTGTTCGGCAGCAACTTGGCCTATCCAGAGCAAGTCAAGCTGGGCTTTTTGCCTATCTCCATTATGGTTTATTTCGATATGCTCCTTCTCGTGGGGGTGTATAAGGAAGACGAGCTAAGCATGAACGTGCAGGCGCATGAGATTCCAGAAGGAAGCAGGAACAACGAGGCCTAAAGGCCTCTCCTTTCTTGAACGGAATGGCCTTTGATGGCAAAATGACCCGAGGAAAACGGCGGATGAGCGAAGGAAATTCGATGCAGAACAATCTTGAGGCCCTGCAAGAGAAGGTGTCTTCTTTCGCTTCTGGCATCGACGATTCGCTCGCGGAGCGTTTCGAAACGATTCGAGCGAGCCAAGAGAAGCAGCTTCAGGAGATCCGCCGGGACGTTTTGATCAAAAAGACTGTGTTCGAAGTCGAAACGAAAAGGGCCTTGCGCGGAGCGGATGAGAAAGCGCTTTTCGCTTTGGCGAAAATCTATAACGACCTTGACTTAGGGGATGAGCATGATTGACGAGCGTCTGGAAAAAGAGATCCTGAAGAGGAACGCTTCCATTTCCCTAAGCTTGTATGAGGTTCTAGGGGTTCGGGCTGGCGAAATGGCAAAAGAGGCGAAGCGCCTGCAAGTTTCTTTTGCGCAATCCGCGCAGGAAACGATGGCTATTCTTTCTATGGAAGAGGGAGAAGAATGATGGAAAGCAAAGCCCTCCTTTCTTTCGCCTCCCCCAACGAGGACGCCGAACTCTCCTTATCGCTCAGCCCAAAGGTTGATCTCCCTAAAGCGAATGCCTTGCTTTTTAAGCTGCGCGAGCAAGATGAAGAGATGGCTAGCCTCAAAAAAGAGGCCAGAGAGATTTCCTCCCTGACGGGGGAAAGCTTCGTCAATGAATCTTTCGCTGATTTTATTGCACGCTGGGAAGAGGCGCTTTCTTCCATCTGCGCATTGGCCAAAGCAGGCGATTTCGAAAAAGCCTTCCATGAGCTGAATCTTATTTCAAAAGTCAGGATCGCTCTCCCTGGGAGCCATGATTTCCTCGCCGAAAAAGAGGCTCAGCTTATCGTCAAATCCCTTCGTTGCCGCCTTGAGGCGATGCAAATTAAAAAGCAAAAGGATTCGGAATCCGCTTGGTGCGAGGCGCGCGTAACCGGACATTATTACAGCTGCCTATCTTTGCCTACCGACCTAGAAGGGGAAGGGGGCAAAAGAGTGATGATCGATGAAGCAAGAGGCTTCGTTTATGCTTATTTTGCGGAGATTTGCGAGAAGCGAAAAGAGGATTTCAAGATTTTCACCGAGGGGCTGCCCCATTGGAAAATGGCCCTCGCGGAAGAGGCAATTTCGAAGGAAACCAAAGAGGCGAAGGAACGCTTCGCCAAAAGCTTCTCCCTTTGCTATAACGCCCAGGCCGAAAAGGCTTTCTCACTTGACCACGATTATGAAAGAGCCTTGGAACTATTCCGTTTCCGTTCTTTGTTCAAAAAGGACGATCTGAGCCTTGCCCCTTTCCGTTATGCCTACGACGAAAACGAATTCAGGCTTTATTTCTATGAGTCGGAAGCTTTGGGAAAAGACAGCAACGCTTTCCCTCCTTTTGCCGCTGAGCTGGTGGGGAAGATCAAAACCTCGGATGATTTCGCTTTCCAGGTTTTATCCCATCTTCTTGCTCTTCCGGGAATCACCAAGGAACAGTTCCAAGCCTTGATCTCTTCCATCAAGCCGTTGAGCTTCCAACTAAAGATTCAGTTGCTTTCCTCTTCCCTTGCCTTGGGCATGGCTCCTTTGCGCACGCAGGATTTGCTGCGCTCCATTGAACGTACCCATCCCAAAACGATGGACCTCGAAACTCTGGCTAAGCCTCTTCTTTTCATCAAAGAGCATTTGAACGACGCCTTATTGGCCCGCTTTTTGCCTTTGCTTGAGGATATCCTCCGTTCCCCGAAAGCCCATAAGGTCATCGTGAAAAGCAATTCCCTTGCTTTGCATTCCTTGATTGGCGAAAGCGAGGAGATGCCTCGCCTTGCCCTTGGAAAGGCAATGAAGAATGCGCGGATCCGCGCGTGGGGGAGAGGCAAATATCGCTGCTACATCATTTTCGGGGTTTGCCTGCCGATATTGCTTTTCGCTTGCGCTTTTCTTTTCCTTTGCTTTTATAGTGAAATCTCCACAAATGCCGCCTCTTTGTATGCGTTGATCCCTTGTTTTGCTATCTATCTTTGGGTTTTGGGCATTCTTTATTCCTGGGCTGGATTTGATGAGCGCGCCAGCGCGGTCATGAGGAAGATCCTTCTAGGCGATGCCATTTGGAAAGCGGCTTTGGCCTTGGCTTATTTCTACAATCCTTCCGTTTTGCCCGTCTTAGATCGAGTTCGCTATACCTTGATCGGCTTCGCTTTCGTTGAGTCCTTCCTCACCTTCTTCCTTTTAAAGCCGAAGAAGAAAAAGGCTTTTGCCGATTACCTGCTTTTTGGCTCCGCCTTCATTCTTTCCGCGGTCGCTTTGACTTACATGATTCTGGATATGATGAGAGGCTTGGTCTGATTGCTTATGAATGAGAACGTTTCCTATTGCCTATTCGGAATCGACTTCGGCGCGAACGAAGAGCAAAGGGAACTCATCCGCCTCATCCGCGTTGACCCGAGCAAAATGCCCGTTGTTTATTGCTTGGGGTCCGCGGGAACGGGGAAGACCTTCGCTAGCCTCGCCGCTGCGCTTTCTTTGGTCCGCGGAAAAGGCTCTTTGAAGAAATACAAAACCGTCTATTACGTCAGGGAACCCGTTGAGGTGGGGCATCGCCTTGGCTATCTTAAAGGGAGCGAAGAAGAGAAATACGCTCCCTATCTTGGAGCGCTATTGGATAACTATCAGCATTTGATGGACCGCTGCAAAAACGATGCAAAAACCCTGCAAAACCAGGCTAAACCAATGAAATCGAGCCCTTCTAGGGAGGATGAGCTCCCTTATGCTTACCGCAAGCTGCCAAGCGATATCGTGCCTTTGGCCCCTGAGTTTTTGCGCGGGAGAAGCTTCGAGGATTGCATTCTTCTCGTCGATGAGGCGCAGAACATGGACCTCAATGAGTTCCAGACTCTCGTCACCAGAATCGGAAGAAACTGCAAATTGGTCTTCATGGGCTCGCTGAATCAGATTGACGTCCCTATGCAAAGCGAGGAACATAACGACTTCCTTCTTTCCTACCGCATCCTTGAGCCAACGGGCCTTGTGGGTTTCGTGCGGCTTAAAAAAGCGATGCGCAGCGGCTTTGTTGCCGAGTTCGATGAGCAATTCCTCGCTTACCGGCGAGCGGAGCTCTCTAAGAAAAATCCCAAAGTGAAGTAGCTCCTCTCTTTGCTGCTTTCTACTTTGTAGAAACCATGGTTCAAGAGAGTCCTTTGTGGCATAATTTGAAGGTTGCATGGACAATCTATTCGACAGCATCAACGGCAAAATGTTCTCCGCTCTTACCGCGGAAGATAAGCGGGGGAATTACGATCTCCTCCGCATTCTTTATCATTTGTCGGAATCCGTCGATTACGGCGACTTCATCCCGAAGGAAGAAGCCGTCAGCGCCTTAGCCGTCTTTTTAGAAGACCACGCGGGGGAAGTCAAAGACGACGGAGAAGGCGGCGATATCTCTAGGCGCAGCGCTAGAGACAAAGCCCAACTGAAGATTCGCCAGTTCCGCAATCTTGGCTGGATCAACGAAGAGTCTCTTGGCGGATATAACGCTCTTGTCTCCTTTACAAGCGCCGGGAAAGCCACGATGGAGTTTCTTACGAATTTCACCGAAAGGGCCGAGCAGCCTTTAGAATATACCGGCTACGTCTACGTCATCTATTCCACCCTGAAGAGCTTTGATATCTCCAAATCGACCGCCATTCTCCAGCAGGTGTATCGTCTCACGAAGGAATTGATGAATGCCTTGTCTAGGCTTTCTAGCGAGATCAAGGAATTCCTTGACGCCTTGATGGATCATCCTGATTTGGACCCCAAGGATATTCTTTCCACCCTTCTTGGCAAATACCAAAACCAGGTCATTCTGCGGGTGTTCAATAACCTGCGCATGAGGGATAACCCCTCCCGTTATTCTTCCCAAATCATCAACATTCTCCGCGATTTGCTCCGCGAGCACATGGATGAGATGGTCGCGAATTCGGTGGTCGTTGAAGACGTTAAAGACCTCACGAAAGAACGTTATGAGGCGATCGAGAACCAGATTCGCGACGAAGCCTCCTACATCATCTCCTCCTTTGAGGGGATCGAGAAATACCTCGACGTCATCGACGCGCAGAACGCGAAATACCTTTCTTCTGCGAAAGCGCGCCTTGATTTCTTGCTCACCTCCACTAAAGATGTCACCGGACGCATCAATGATTGCTTAAAGGCGATCGCGGATGTGCCGGAAGACTATCCTTTCGAGTCGCTTATCGCCCTTGAATCCTCAGGCATCGTTGATGCGAGGTCCCTCTCTTCGCCCCGTTTTCAAAGAGAGAAGCCGGTGGCGATCGAATTGCCTGTCCCTGAAGGGGATGAGGGGGAGGTCGCCAATGGACTCGACCGCATTTTCGGGGATGATCCTTATTCGCGGGAGAACATCAATAACGCTGCTTTGGCCTTCCTTGAGGATAAGACCGAGATGTCTTCAAAGGAGATCCCTACCCAAACGCAAGGCGACCTCATATTGCTGATGCTGATGCAGCTCATCAGCCAGGATAGAGGGCTTGGCTATTCTCTTGATCTGCATGAAGAGAAATACGTCAGAATCGGACATGAGATCGAGGAATTCAAACTGAAGAAAAAGGAGAAACGCAATGGCAGATAAAAACGAGATCGCCGATACCTTCGTGGGCGAATACAAGGACATGGGCGATGGCGAGAAGCAGGAATTCGCCCGCGTGGTCTCTAAATTTCTGAATGAGACCTTCATTCTCAAGAACAAGAAAACCGACACGAACGATTTCTATTTCGTCCAAGAAAGGAAGTCTTTGTTCTCCTCTTATTTTGCCTTGACCGACTACAAACTCGAATTCGATCAGGAGAGGGGCTTCTTCTACATTTCCACCGAAGAAGAAAGAAGCCGCGTCAGGCTCAACAAATTCGAGACCGTCCTCCTTCTTTTGCTCCGCCTCAAATACTATGAAAACGCCAAAACGGCCGCCTCTTCTAGCGACAATGCGATCGGGGTGGAGGAACTTGTGGAGAAAGTGAATCAAACCAATATCTTCCATCCCCTGAAGAGAATGACGGAATATGACCTCTCCCTAAAAAAGCTAAGGAGAAGCAAGATCATCGATTTCAAGGGCAGCAAGCTCGAAGCGTCTACTCGCCTCGTGATCCTGCCGACCATTTTGGTCGTGCTTGGCCAGTCCGACATCGATCTGATCGCCGCCGAACTCGCCGCATATTCGAAGAAAGAAGGAGGAAAAGACGATGCAGAAGCTGATTAGAATCAAGCTGATTAACTGGCAAAGCTTTTACGACAACACCATCGAGGTCTCTGGGAACATTCTGGTGACTGGCGACAACGGGGCCGGAAAATCCTCCATGCTCGACGCCATTTATTTCGTTTTGGCTGGTGGCTCCAGCAAATTCAATCTTGCCGCGGTTGATGAGACCTCTCGCTCCGTCGAAACTTATATGCGTGGCACAATCGGGGCCGAAGGGAGGGAATGCCTCCGCCCAAATCCTGATCTGATCTCTCATGTCGCTTTGGAATTCGCTGACGCTAACGGCCAATCTTTGGTCCTAGGCTGCGCTTTGGAAATCCGCGATGCCGCCCCGAAAGCGGATCAGTCTTTCTATTTGATTCGGGGAGGGCATATCGACGATGAGCTCTTTTTCGTCTTAGAGGGCGAAAAGAGGAAGGCCGTCAACGCGAAAATCCTTCAAGACAGGGCGAATGCCTTCTTTGGGGAACGCTCTTTCACCGCGGTTAAAGGGACGAAGACGGAAATCAAATCACAGATTGCCCGCGCTCTTGGCTTAGCAAGCAACAAGTATTACGAATTGCTTCCCAAGGCCATCGCCTTCAAGCCGATCCGCGAGGTCAATGACTTCGTCTTCGATTTCTTGCTCCCTGAGCATAATGTTGACATCGCCTCCATCCGCGCCTCCATTCATTCTTACATGGAGATCCGCAAGGACGTCGAAATCGACGAAAAAAAGAAAACGCAGCTCGAATCCATCGTTTCGATGAATAACGACTTTGAGGAGAAAACCCTGCAAAAGTCCCTTTTTCAGGCTCTGACTTTCCAGAAAAACAAGGTTTCCACGGAAAAGAAAATCGCTTCGCTGAGATCTTTGATCAAGACCAACGCGGCTTTGATCGAAGATGAGGCTGACAAACGCAAGATGCTCGTTTTGAAAATCGACGAGGTGCAGCGCAAGCTCTTCGCCCTCTCGGGTCAGGATTGGTATAAGAATCTCGAGGAGAATCAACGCGCTTTGGATGAGAACAAGCGCAACGTCGATAATCTGATGCCGAACCTCTCGCGCTTTAATCGCGCGATTTTAGAAGAAGGTGAGCTGGCGCGTTCTTTATCTTTGAAGGCTAATTTTGCCTCTTTCATCAAAAGCGAGGATTTCTCGGGCTTCCAAAGCGCTCTTTCCACTTACGATGAGGCCTTTGAAAACCGCCGCCAGGCGCTTAACGATGCGATGATGCTTCGCTGGAGCGAGCTTAACGAGGCCAAGCAAAAGCAAAGCGGGTACCAAAGCAAATACGACGCCTTGCGCAGAGGCCTTCCCCAATATGACTACAACACCTCCATTTTAATGAAGCTGATCCATCAGGTTTTCTTAGAAGAAGAAGGCCATGACATCGAAGTTCATCCTTTCTGCGAGCTCATCGATATCGTCCCTGGAGAAGAAAGCTGGCGAAATGCGGTGGAAGGGTATCTCAATACCCGTCGTTTCGACTTATTCGTGAAAGAAGAATATTACGACCGCGCCCTGTCCATTTACGAAAGGAACAAAGCCCAATATCACATTCACTCCGTCGGCTTGGTCAACGTCGCTAAGCTCGATGAACGTCAGCCGAAGCCCAATTCGTTGGCGAGCAAAGTCATCACCGACGATCATGATGCCCAACGTTATATCAATTACGTTTTGGGCGACATCATCTGCGTTGAATCAGAACAAGAGCTTAAGTTCTACGATGCCTCCATCACCAAGAGCGTTATGGTCTACCGCAACAAAGCGGCCCGTGCCACGCGCCCGGATGTCTATGCCACCCCTTATATCGGCAAAGGCGCCTACGCGACCCAGCTTTCTACTTTGCAGAAAAACCTGCAAGAATCAAATGAAAAAGTTGCGGAACTCAACCAAAACGTGAGTGAATTGCGCGCGAAGCTCAACAAGGCTTCCGAGTCGCGAAGAAAGCAACTCCTCGATTCTCCGAATTATTGGAGGCAATATGCGGATTTGCTGAACAGGGAAAGCGACCTTAGGAAAGAGAGGGCTGAACTCGAAAAAGCCTCGCAAGAAGAGGGACATGGCAGTAGCGAAGACTTCGCCAAAGAAAAAGCGGACCTTGAAGCGCAGCGTGACGCCTCGTTGACTAGACAAACAAAGCTGGAGGCGGAATCCGATCTGGCGGGAAGGCAAATCAAAGAGCTTGAGGATCAGCAAAAAATCGCGGAAGAGGAGCTCTCCGAAAAAGCCAATGACCCGAAAGTTAGAGAAAGACTGGAGGAATTCGCAAAGCAGAACTCTTCTCTTGGCCCGAATGAAGTCTCCAGGCAAATCGCTTCCTTGGCTCCGCAAATCGCCTCGCTTGAAAGGGCGATCATTTCCTCGATGGCGACTTACATCAATGAATTCCGCTTCGATAGCGCTCCCGCAATGGAGAACATCACGGACTTCTTGAATGAATACAGCAAAGTCGTGGGCAGGGAGCTAGGGCAGTTTAAAAAGGATTTGGAACGCGCCCAAAGCGATTGCGCGACCGCGTTCAAAGAGAATTACATTGCGCAGATCCGCAAACATATCCTCGACGAGAAAGCTAACATCAGGAAACTCAACAAAGTTTTGGCGGACAAGCCTTTCGGCAATGACGGCGAGGTTTATCAGTTCGTCATCGCTAGAAGCAAAGACCCGAACTTCGGTCCTTATTATGATATCTTCACCTCCAAAAACGATATTTCTTCAAAGGATCTGTTCCTTGATTCCCTTGATTCGAATGATTCCGCTTTGATGAAGGATCTTTTCTCTCGCCTGACCGCGACGCCAGGAGATGAAAAGCAAGAGAAACTGCTGCGCCTATTTACCGATTACCGCATGTTTATGAACTACGATATTCAAATCACGAATAGGGAAGGGGAGATCTCTTTCTTCTCCAAAATCTCTAGAGGCAAATCCGGGGGCGAGACGCAGACGCCGTTCTATGTCATCATCGCCGCTTCGTTTGATCAAATCGTCCATGAGGGCAACTTTGACAAAGAGGCAGGCTGCATCGTCATCCTCGACGAGGCTTTCAATAAGATGGACGCTTCCCGTATCTCGGCGACGATGTCTTACTTCAACGATCTTTCCATTCAGCTGATCATCGGTTTGCCAAGCAACAACGCGAAGATCCTCATGCCTTACGTCGATACGACGATTGGCATCGTGAAAAGCCGTGACCGCAGCTATATCCGCACGGATACGAAAGTAAATTAAAAAGGAGCTTCGGCTCCTTTTTATTAGGCTTTTGCGGGGTTATTGATCTTTTTCGGTGATATTTTGCGTCTTTTTGCCGTAGCGGATCAAAACATAGCAAATAAGCCAAAGTATCACCAAGGCCGCGATGGCATAAAGCAAGGTCATCCACCATTGGTTCTTGGAAAAATCCAAGAACGGGTAGGGGGCCGCGATTATCTTCAAAGCAGACAAGGGGATGATGCAGCAAGCGTATAAAACCGGCGGCAGGAATCCCCAGCCTCCATCTTTGTAGAGGTATTGACTCTTCCCGAGAAAGAAGTAGTGATTCACGACGGCCAAGATTGGACAAACGATATGGAGGAAGGGGAAGCTGCCGGAATAAAGCATCGCGGGCCCTTGGAACCATACCAGATACAAGGAAGCGATTAAGAAAATATAAACTTCCGTTACGGTGCCGACGTAATGAAGGACGAAAGCCCAGCGCGGGAGGCTTTTTCTTTTTGCTAGGGCGCTTATTTGGGCGAACAAAACCACGATCGCGAAGAGAAGATAAAGCGCGTTGCCGATGTTCGTGTAATAAAGATAAGGGTTTTCCTCGACAATAAAAGCGATGGTTAGTCCTAAAGCCTCTCCAAGGATTGCGGCGCAAAGCAAGGCGATGGAAATGGCTTTTTTCGTGGTGTATCTCATAACGAGAAGATTATAGACAAGTTGCGATGCCCCTTCATCAATAGAAAGGCTTGTATCCGTTTTTCTTTCGGATCAAAACCTTATACATCATGATGTGAGGACAGCCCTCATCGTAGAAGATTTCTCCATTAGGAAAAGGCCTGAAGCCAATCGTGTGGTAGAAGCTCGTCTTGTCGACTTGCGAAGCCAAAATGGCTTTTCTGGCCCCTAGACTAAGGGCTTTGTTGCAAAGGAATTTGACGGTATAAGTTCCTACCTTCATGTGACGGAATTCCTTTCTGACGGCAACTCGGCCGATTTGATAGGTTTCCGGATCGATTTCCCAGAGTCTTCCTGTGGAAATCGGCGTTTCGTCGAGATAGAGAACAAGATGCCAGGATTTGCTGTCTATTTCATCGAATTCCTCCGCAAAACCCTGCTCTTTTACGAAAACCTCTTCGCGAATTAGCTTAGCGTCGTCAGTTAGTCCAAAGTGGAAGATTGGCTTTATCATGATTTTCCCTTTTTGCTTTTTCGCCAACGCGTCTATCATACGCCTGTATGAGCAAAAACAAGTTTCTCGCAGTCACCTTTCTTACCTTGGCCTGTTTCTTCTTCTTCGGGCATTATCTCTTTTTGGAAATCAATTGCTCATGGACGTATTTCAGGTCCACCTCATGGGTTAGCATCCTCTTTTTCGTCTTGGACGCGACCGTCTATCTGATCCTTCTTTCCTGCAATATTCGCAATGACGATTTTGCCTATACCGGCATCGCCCTTTTCGTCTCCATGAAGGCATTCGAGTACATACAATCCTTCTTCTATAATCAGATTGATTTCTTGTCTTCCCTTTCTTCCGGGTCGATTCTTACTTGGTTTCTTTCAAGCATGTATATGTCTTTTCTTGCGGGGGAGGCCGGCGTCGGCGTCGCTTTGTATGTTTTCGTGGTCCGTTACCAAAGAGGATCGCCGAATTTCACGATTGTGCGCGTGTTTGGCATCATCTTCGCTTCTTTGCTCGCTTTGACCGCGATTACATATAGTTTTCTTGTCTTCCAAGGGACATCTTTCTCTTGGGGCTTGCCTCTTTCTTACATCGCCTTGCCCATTGCGGAGGCCTGTGTTGGCACGGGCATTGTTTTCACTCTTGAGCGGTTGAAGCGCTGCTGAGCGGTCTTCAAAACGGGTAGCGTTCCGTTTTTGTAGGTAAGCCCCACAATTGAGTCGCGGATATCATAGC
>CAVFEQ010000028.1:0-20697 GCA_963621535.1 Paludibacteraceae bacterium
GCCAGGGAGTATCTGGAAAAGCTGATAACCGAGATCCCGGAAAACCCAAAGGAAGAGGAGCTCGAAAAGCTGCTGCCTTGGAACATAAAATCCTAATCCGATCCCATCCGAATCGGTTCGAATGGGAGAAAATTTACGCTTACGATAATCCGGCTTCGTAGAAAAGGTCGAAGCAGCCGATGACGATGCACTTGCTGCTTTTCTTCACGCTGCCCTCGAACTCACTCCGCTTCGTAAGGGGAAGAGAGAAGCCAGAGGCGCCGGCGATCTGGGCGCTGAAATAGCTCGCCGCGGTGGCGATATCGCTATTGGAGTCCTCGTAGATCACCCGGTATTCGCTTTGGCTTTCCCCGTCGCTCTTCTTGATGAAGCTGCGGAGGGTGTTCTCCTGGATTGAGATCTGGTGGAGCGTGCCTTCGCTTAGTAAAGGCGCCCCGCCGTCATCGACGACTTTGCTCGGGGAGGGAGCCTCAGAAGAGGAGGGATTGGAGTCAATGTCCCCTGCGCTCCCGCAGGAAGCAAGGGAAGAGATTAAGGCCAAAGAGGAAAAGGCGAAGAGGAGACGTTTCTTTCTTGATTTCATGGTTTATTCCTCCACGGTGACGCTTTGTTCGATGGAGGCGCTATTGCCAGCCTCATCGAAGACGATCACTCTGAATTTGTAGACGCCTGCGTATTGGAAGGTGATGCCATCGTAAGAATCATCGTACCAATAGGAGATGCGGCCGCTTGGGCTAACGATGGAACGGACGATGGTCAATGAAGAGGGGTCGCTCACCTCGTCTTCGCAGTCAAAGTCAGGGAAGAGCACGCTATCCCCCACTTTCATGAGGCTAGGCAAAGTCGAGGTCCAGGAAAGGCTAGGGGCCTTCTGGTCATAGACGCGGACCACGTAAGTCAATCTGGCCTGGTTTTGCCTTAGCGAGAAGGAGGCGTCCTCGGCCGAGAGGAGGCTGAAATAATATTCGCCATACTGATCAAGAAGGAGACTATAGGACTTCGAAGGATCGACCTCGCTTAGCTCGATTCCGTTGATGTCTTTGGCGGGGCTCCCGTCAGGGCAGGTGACGCTGAGGGAGAACTCGACAAGCGGAGAGAGCACGTCGAAGGAATAGGAAGGATCAATGACGTAAACGCTGCCATGGCTTCTGCTGCCGCCGAGGTCGTCGCTAGCGTAGATCAAAGGGGCGATCCTATCGCGCAGGGAGTCGCTAGAAAAAACATATTGGCAGATGCTCTCAAAGAGGAAAGAGGAGCCCTTTTGGCAGGAAAGGCCTAAGGAAAGATAGGCCCTTTCGCTAGCAAAGCCGCTAAAGGGGGTGCCATCGTCGTAACTAGAGACGGGGAGAGAGACGTCCCCGATGGAGAAGCTTCCCTCTTCGAAGGTGATCGCGTAAGAAGATGCGCTCGTGTTAAAGGAATTGTTGAGCAGCTGCTTCTTGTTTCCGTTCACCTCAAGATAGGTGATGGAATCAGAATAGGATAGGGTGGCGCTGATGGATTTGCTCTGATCAAGCGAAGAGGTGAGTTTCACTTCGATCTCCGCCCCATCTTCCATCCCCATGACTTGAGATAGGGTGAGGGTGGAGTAAGAAGAGAGAAGCGCGTTAGCGAAATCTACCCTGCCGTTACTTCCTTCGCTAGCAATGCGCATGCCGTTTTTCTCTAGGGTCTTGCTATAGCCTTCGCCCAGGAAATAGTTATTGAGGTTAAGGGCGCTTTCGTTTTCCGGAGTGCCGAGGGAAGAAACCCCTTCGATCTCATCTTCCTGCAGGGTCACCCCGTTATAGGAGGTCTTGATCTTGACCTTGCCTCCGCTAGAGGTGGAGGGGCGGTAGAAATCCCCGGGCTTATAATCCTTGCTGCCGGAGGCATCGACGATGGTGATGCTCGGAGCTTCGCGTCTTAGCGTCCCGGAAGAATAATAATAGGCGTAGCTTTCCGGGAGGTAATAGCCGCCCTCGGAGATGAGGTAGCGCGGATAGGTGATGGCGTTTTCTAGAATCGGAGTTTTGCCGTCAATGACACTCACCGTATAGCTTTTTCTGCTGACCATGCCGATCATGTCGCTGACTTCGTAGGTGATCGTGTAAGGGGCTAGTTCCAGCAGGCGGATGCCATCGCTCACCTCTTCTTCTACCTCGCCGTGCCTCACGAGGATCCTTTGCTTCAAATCCCCGCAGCCTAGGCGCAGGTTGCTGGCTTCCTCTAGTTTGAGATAAGAGCCGATGGGGGCCTCTTCCTGATGAAGGGGCAAATCGAAATCCGGAGCGGGGATCTCTTCCATTACCGAGACGGATTTGACGAGCTTGCTTTCGTTCCCCGAATAATCTTTCGCGCTGTAGACGATGCTATAGACCCCGGGCTTATCCATCTTGAAGCGCCCGTCGACGATCGCGACATCGCTTGAAGAGGCGGGGTTTGCGTAGTTATAAACGACTTTCCTCGTCACCGCGCATTCGCCTGAGATCTCATCGAAGGCGCTCGCTTCCGGGACAGGGTAATCGTAGGAAATGGCCCCAGCGGGCAGATCGCCCTCCTTTTCCAAGGTGATAAGCGGCCCGACCGAATCGAGATAGACGTTGTTTTTTACCGCTTCGCTTCCTTTGCCCCGGAAATCGGTGATCACGAGGTTAGCGCTAGAAGAGGCGTAGCCTTCGCAAGAGACGCTCATCCTGACCTTGTCGCTTTTAAAGCCTTCAAAAGCCCCGGTAAGAAGAGGGGAATCAAGCGTCAGCACCTGCCCGTCCATCGAGCTGCCCTTGGAATATTTGGTCCCGTAGACCGTTTTGGTCTTGTTGTCATAGCCCGCGGTGAAGAAAGCCTCGTCCGGATTGAGGGTGTTGTAGCGGTTCATGCCGATGAAGCTGACCCCACTCCAGGTGCCCCAGGTGTCGTTGGTGTGCAGACCCTGGCTATCATGCATCCCGGCGTAGGTGCTCTGCGCGTTGCTTTTGGCCATGATGCTGGAGACGTCGCTATGGGAATAGTAAAGCTCCTTCACATAAATGGAGGGGTCGTTGATGTCGGTGAGGGTGATGATGAGCTGGCTAAAATCGGCCGTGCCTTCGGTGGAAGGGATGATGTAGCCCTTTAAAAGGACGTTGCTCGCGGTCAGCTCATCGACGGAGATCGGCTCGGTGAAGGTGATGCTGTCCCCATAGGCTAGCTTGACCATGGTCCCGGGCGTGGAGGCGCGGTATTTGGCGGCCTCTTCCGCGGAAAGATAGGAGATTGAGCTCTTCTCAAGATCCCCCACGCCGAACTCGGGATAAGGGACCATCGCCGTTTTGACGAGCGAATGGACCTCCGCCCCGGCTTTAACGGTGTAGGTGAAGGTATAAAGCCCGTAAAGAGAATAGGTGAGGCTATCTCCGTTAACCTCCTCCCCATTAGGCATGGTCACGATGCAAGAGGCCGCATAAGTTGCCCCGCCGCTAGAATAGCTCATGCTCGGGGCAGAGGCGCTTGCGCCGTAAACGACCGAGTCGGAGTCGAATTCGCTCCAGTTGGAGGAACTAGCGGCGAAGAAAGGGGATGCGCTACCTAGCGCAAGGCCGCCAAGAAGAGAGAGGGACGCTAAAGGCAAGGCTTTCAATTTCATAGGTTGCTCCTTTTAACCCTTGATGCCGCCCACGGTGAGAGAGCCCATGAAGCGGTCTTTGAAAATGATGAAGAGGATGACCACGGGGGAAGAGACGAGGATCGTCGTGGTCATGACGACCGGCAGGGTCGAATAGGTCGAGTCGTTGAAGAACTTGTACCAAAGCGAATACCCTAGCGTCGCTTTTTCCCGCAGGTAGATCATCGGGGTCTGGTAATCGTTCCAGAACTCGACGAAATTGATGAGGAGGACGGTGAAGAAGACGTTGCGGATCAAGGGAAGAGCGATGCGGAAGAGGATCTGCCAGTTGTTCGCCCCGTCGATGCGCGCGGCCTCGAAGAAGGTCGCAGGCATCGCCTTGAAGGAGGCATACATCACGAAGAAGTAAAGCCCGAGCATGTTGGCCTTGAGGATCCACACCCCCACGAGGTTATTGACGATGAGGGAATAGCCTCCGATGTTGAAGGAATAGGCCACCGAGAGCTCGCTAGGCAAGCTGCCGACGATCGGGATGACCATGGCGACCAGGACGGCGGTATAGACGACCTTCCCGGGCTTGAAGTCGAACCTGGCGCAGGCATAGGCGGTAAGGCAAGGGACGAGGGTCTTGAAGAAGGCGCTGCCCAAAGCGTAGATGAGCGTGTTGCCCAAGATCCCCCAGAAGCCTGTGCGTGTTCCTTTGGCCCCGGCCATGGAAAAATTCTTGAGGACGGAGGCATAATGGAAGGTGAATTCCTTCGGCCATTTGTAGTAATTGCCTTCGTTAATGAGCTCATTATCTGACTTAAAAGAGGTCATGATGGCCCAGAAAAGAAGGAAGCAGAGCAATAAGGCGTAGATAATGAGGATGGTGAGGATGATGATTGTGAAGGGGCTCCACTTCTTCTTTTCAAGGGAGTTTTTCCTCTTAGAAACTTTGATTTGCTTCATGGCTTAATCCTCGCTTGGTCCTTTATGCTCTAAAAGGTATTTGAGGGAGAAGACGATCGGGATGATGATCACGGTGGCGAGGATGCCAAGGGCCGCCATCTGATGGAAGGCGATGGAAGAATAGTCCCCGCTGGCGGCGCTAGATTGCACGTTGTTGTAGATGATGTAGCCGATCGTGCCCGGGCCCATGTTCGCAAGGTCAGAGCTATAGAAAGTGAAGAGGTTGTATTGATTGGTGAAGATCGTCGCCACCCCGGTGATGATGAAGGTGGTGAGAGTGGGATAGACGAAAGGGAGAGCGATGTACCAGAATTCCTGGAAGGGCTTTACCCCATCAAGCGCGGCGGCCTCATAAAGCTCATTGGGCAGCTCGCTCATCCTATTGGAGTAGATCATCGTCGTCGTCCCGAGGTTTATGAAAATGTAGAACGAGGCCAGGGTGATATAGGAAGAGGCGCTGTATTTGCTGGTGATCGATTCCACCATCAGCACCCCGAATTCCGCGGCCATCTCCGGAATCGCCCAATTGCAGAAATTCAGGAAGATAATGGACATCACCATCGCCGAGATGATCGAAGGCAGGAAGAGGAGGAATTTGAAGAACTTCGAGCCGAAGTACTTCTTGGAGATGTAATAGGCGAAGATTAGCGCCAAGTGGATTGAGATCGCGGCCGTGGACAGATAAAGAAGGATCGAGATCCCCGCGGACTTGAGCAGATCCCTGAAGCCACCGTTAGTGAAGAGGGTCTGGAAATAATAGAAGAAGCCCCCGTTGCTGTTCTCGCCGAAATTGAAGGCAAGGCGCAGGGAATTGAAGTTGACGTAGATGTAGAAGATCGCAAACTGAAGAACGGGCCAGGCCAGAAGGATCAGCTGGAAGGCGAGATCCTGGCGCTTGGTCGCGCTGCGTTTGCCTCTTCTAGATAGCGCGTTGGTCATAAGGTCTTCCAGACGGTGTCGCGGTAATATTTGTACATCTTCGCAAGATAGGTGCCCGCGTTCTCGTTCGCATCAGACCTGAACTGGGTGGAAGGCCAGCTCATGGTGCCGGTGGTGAAATAGCGGCGCGAGAGGATGTAGTTGCCTAAGGTCTTGCGGAATTGCTCGTTGCGCGAAGCCGAGAGGTTGACGGTAGAGGCATGGCAATAATCCCAGACGCTCTGGCCGAATTTGGAAAGGCTGGCGTAAGTGTCATCATCCAAGGAATAATCGTAGGATTTCGGGGCGTTGGTGGATTTGGTGAAGCTCACCAGCGACTCATCGGTGGTCATGAATTGGACGAAGTCTCCGGCTAAAGCCTCGATGTTCTCGCTTAATCCGCTTTTAAGGAAGACGTGCGATTCAAGGCTTGCGGTCGTCGTCGGGGAATAAGGGGTCGAGTAGCTCGGGCGAGGGAGGGGCATCCAGGCAAAATCAAGCTGGGTGCGCTCGCTCTCGGTGAGGCCGGCAATCGCATCAGAGGCCTCGCTCTCCCACCAGTTGCCGTCAAAAAGCATCGCGATGTTGACGTTTTTGTCTTTGCCCGCTTTCCCCGGCAAGCGGTTGAAGGTGGAGTTGATGAAATTCTTCTGGGCGTCGGTGTGCGAATAGGATTCGCCGCTAGCGACCACGTAAAGCCAGCTGTCGCTCTTGCTGACGTCGCTTTTCTCGATGAGGGTGTGGAGGAAATCCATCCCGTAGTATTTGCCGACGCTCCTTTGAACCTCGTAGCCATCATAAACCCCGTCGACGGCCTCAGGGTGCACGGTGACTTTCTCCGTTTGGGGCAGCCCGTTTGAATCAAAGAGGACATCGCTGAGGTCGCTGTTGAATTTGACTGCTTCAACCTCGCCATCCATCGTGAAGGAGACCCGGCTCATGGTCCCTCCTTCTGCCTGGGCCCCCACCACCGCCGCTAGCTCAGTGAGATAGTTGTAAGAGTTTTTGCCAAGATGGCTAAAGGGCACGTTCCCGTTGGCGCGGATGTAATCGCAGAGGTCGTAATAATCTTGATAGGTCACCGGAAGCCCGTCGTCGAAGGTTCCCTTCACCCCATCAGGGCCCGCGCTTTTGGTGTCGCTGTCCCTGAGGATGAATTTGGCGTCGCCGCTTTTGCTCTCATAGCCATCAACGAAATAGTAGCCTTTCTCGTCGAAGACCTTCTTGTTGTAGACGATGCCCATGGAGGCGGTGTAATGGGGGATCGCGTAGTAATGGGTCTTCCCATCTTCCTCCGGGATGCCGTAGAAATCCTTATATTGGGTGAACATCTTGCTCTCGATGGTCTTGCCTTTCTCATAAGGGTTCTCGCCCGTGACGTATTTAGTGATGTCGGCGAAGGCGCCGGCTTTGACCATGTTGACGTAATTCACGTTCTCGAAGAAATACACTTGGTGGTAACCGTTGATGATGTCCCCAGAAGCCGGGGTCTCCTTCTGCTCGGTGATGACGATCTGGACGCCTTTCTTGCCGTTCTCGTAGACGTCATTTTCGTGCAGCGCCTCGTATTTGGATTTGGCCTCGTAAAGCCATTTGCTCCCGAAGCCGCCCTGATAGGATTTCACGTAAAGCTGGGTCTTTTCCGAGTCGATTTTCTCATCCCCGCCGGGGTTGGCGCTGTCGCTAGTTGAGCCCCCGGCGCAAGAGGCCAAGGCGAAAGCGATCAAAGCGAATGGCAACAAGTGTTTTTTCATGGAAATGCTCCTTCCTGTTCCTTCCCCTCCCGTTCAAAAAGGGGTTATTTAATGACAGTCTAACTATAGGCAAAAAAGGGCTTACATGAACACCGATTTTTCGCTCATTTATCTATTGGTTTTCGCCAAATCGATTCAGGCTAATCGCCTCATTCCTTAGGGAAATGCGCTTTTTCCTAAGAAAAAACCTATCGAAAAATCGCCACGAGGGAACCTTGACTAATCAAAAAACCGCCCCGGCTCGCCAATTTCCTCGCTTAGGTCGGGATTCTTTTTACCGAAAGGGCGATTTTTAATAGTTTTAATCCCGTGAAAAGGGCTTACATGGCAAAAAGAGGAAATTATTTAATATCTTTTGGAATCCGTTCTATCATTAAGGAGGAGAAAGCCATGAACCAAGACAAACCAAACTGCGTCCCCGGGACGCTGAACTCGGAATTCCACCCCTATCTCAAGGCGACCTTTCATCAGGGCTACCGCAACTTCCTTGGCTATCACGGCCACACCGTTTGGGAGCTCTTCTTGGTCACCAAAGGCTCTTACAAGCACAACTTCAACGGGCAGAAGGAGATCATGCACCGCGGGATGGCTTATCTCATTCGCCCGATCGACCACCACTCGATCGTCCAAAACGAGCCGGATTCGGTCTGTCTCTTCGTCACCATCAGCGTGCCCAGAATGAAAGAGGCGTGCCTGAACCTCTCCAAAACGCTTTACGACGACTTCGTGGGCAAAGAGAAGCTCGTCCTCTCTTTGACCGATTACCAGATCCGGGAGATCACCGACCTCTGCTTCTATATTCAAGAAAGGCTGAACGGCGATCCGGAGAAGCTCGAGCTGCCGACCTCTTTGCTCATCGTGGGCACCATAAACGCGACCATCAACCAAAACTACTTCTTCGGGGAGAATAAGCCAGCTTGGCTCATGGAGCTGCTAAAAAAGATCCAGTCCCCCGAGAACAAGAGCTGGCGGGTGAGCGACGTGATGGACAACGCGAACTATTCCCATTCCCATATCGCCCGCTCCTTCCAAAAGTACATGGGCTGCTCCATCATCGACTACATCTCCGAGGTCAAGATGCAGAACGCCGGCAGCCTGCTGGTCTATTCAGACATGTCGATCGGCGAGATCTCAAACGCCCTCGGCTACAAATCCCCGACCAATTTCTCCGCGGTTTTCAAAGAAGCCTACGGCCTTTCCCCGGCCCAGTACCGCAAAAAGAAAAAAGAAAGCAAGGACGAATCCAGCGAGCCGAACAACCTCCAGTAAGCCTTTCTCCAAAGGACTTATCCAAACGGCATCCAGCCGTTTTTTTCTTGCAGAAAGCACGGCGAAAAAAAGGCCGCCCCTTAAAGGGAACGACCTTATTGAGTTTGATTAGGACCTAGAAAATCAGGCCGCAGTGACGTTGATGGTGAGTCCCGTCTGTTCCATGACCGGGTTGGTGAACGCAACCCCTTCAACGCCGGTATGCCAAAGGCACTGATAGGAAATGCAGTTCAAGGTGGAATCCACGAAAGTGTTGCTCACGCCGGCATAATTCTTCACATGTCCGCCGAAGACCGGGCCAAGGTTCGCCTTAGAAGCATTGAAAAGGCAGTTCTTCAGGGTGTTGTTTTGGAATCTCTGCGAAGCAATCCAGCCGCTGTTGGTCTCGATCTTCCGGCTATCCCCACCAGCCAAATTGACGGTGACATTTTCGAAAGTGGAATTCGAGATGGCCTTAGCGAAGAGAATCACATCCTGGCCACTAGAATGCCAGCCGTCAGCGACGACGAGGTTTTTGATCGTGGCCCCTTCTGTGGTGGCCTCGTTGCCAATGACCCCGAATAAGCCTCCCCCATAGGCGTTGCTATTGTAAGAAATCTTCTTGCCATCGCCATCATAGGTCCCGGCGAAATAAGCGCTCCAGCCCACCCAAACCGCGGCAGGTTTATCCAGGTTGTCGGCGGTCTGCCTGTAATAGCCGGTGACGACTTGGCGATCCGCGCTAGATTGGACGTAATTCTTGAAGTCGTCGTTGCTAGCGATGAGCTTCGTGACGAAAGTGACCGGGACAGTGATCTCATGATCGGTCTCCGGGGCGCCGGAAAGCTCGGCGGAATGGACGGTGACCACGATATTGCCTTCGCCGTGGCTAGCCGTATCTTCTTTTAGCGCCTCGCTTATCGAGAGGTTGCTAAGATCGGTGCCTAAATCGTATTCCCCGTATTTGATGGATTTCACGGATTCGTAAGCCCCGACGCCGGTGAGGTCGATGGAATAGTTTGCCTCCCCGTTGTCGTTGATGAGGATGTCCTGATTGGCTTTGTCGACGGTCTTATCGAAGACAACCGGGGTCTTGTCGGGGCAGCCGTAGATGTCGCTGCCTTTATCCGCGCTCTCGCCCCAAACAAGGTCGGTTTTGTGCGAGATGGTGATTTTAAAGGAACCGCTGGCGCCTTCGTATTCGCCGGTGGCTTCGACACTAGCTTTGACGTAATAAGTCTTTGAAGCCTCATCTCCCCCTACCGTCATGCCTTCGGGGTGAGCCGAATTAAACGCCTTCGCGTCAAGGTAAGTCCCTTCTTCTTCATCAGAGAAGGTGTAAACGACCTCTCCTTCGGTGGAGGTCACCCCTTCAAGAGTGTCGAAGGCCGCGAAGCCGCAGGTCTCGCTCATGTCGGCAAGGCCGCTGATCGCGTTGCCCCTTTTGCCGACGCTGACGCCAAAAGTCAAGGTGTAGCTGCTGTATTTGGCAATCACCTTAAGATCGCTTTTGCCGACGTCAGAAGCGGTGAAGGAAGAGGCGCCATCGCTAGGATAGGTATAGGTGACAAGCTTTGTCTGATCGGCGGTCAACGAGGTCCCCTCGCAGTCATCGCATTTGATTTTGTAGACGGCCTCACCCATCGAGAAGCTTTCGCCCACGACGTAACTCTTCTTGTATTCGCCGAAATAGATAAGGGTTGGGGTCTTGGAATGGTTGGAGGGATCAAGAGGAAGCGTCTCGGGGGCGCTGATCTCCTTTTTCTGTCCGTCGAAGACCTTGTCGCACCCTGAGCAGCTGTAATAAGCCGCGGTGCCGGCTTTGGAGCAAGTGGAAGGAACCTCCTCATGAGCCACATAGACATGTTGGTGAGTTTCTGAGGTCGGCTGCTCCGTAGTGGAGGGGTTGCTTGAATCCGTGGGGGATGAGCTGGGCTGGCAGCTTGCTAAGCCAAGCAAAAAGAGCCCACTAAGAAGCAGAAGCGCTTTGTTTTTCTTCATAAAATCTCCTTTCAAAGAAATTTCGCTCGTAGCCTCATTGTATCCGCTTACATTTATGTTTTTTCGCACTAAAGGAATGGAAATTAGCCTTTTAGTCACCCTTTAAGGACCTTCGAATTCCTCCGATTGCTGGTTTTTTCAGGCGTGCGTAAGCGCGGAAGCATTCTTCTTAAGAAAATATGTTTTTGTGGCATATCTCTCAAGCGGAAACGATCCTCATGTCATCAAGAAGCTCTTTTTTTCTCTATTTTCGCCTTTCTTCTATCGATACTGCCCATTTCCCTGTTTGCCAGGCGTCTTTCGCTTTATGATTTAGGGGAAATCCAACTGAATAGCCCCTCATGCGCAGGGCCTAATAAGGAGAGGCATCATGAAACTCAACCGGCTAGAATATCTCGACAAAGTGCGTGCCTGTTTCATCGGCAAGAACATCGGCGGCACGATCGGCGGCCCCACCGAAGGGAGGAGGGAGATCCTTGACATCAAGGGATTCGTCACCCCCAAAGGCGAGCCTCTGCCTAACGACGACTTGGACCTGCAGCTTATTTGGCTGCGCGCCTTAGAAACCCAGGGCCCCACCCATATCGATTCGGAAACCTTGGGTGAATATTGGCTCAATTTCATCCCCCCTTCTTGGGCGGAATACGGAATCAGCAAGCACAATATGGCCCAAGGGCTGCACCCAGAAATCGCCGGGAGCAGCGATCTTAATATCTGGAGCCATTCTAACGGGGCCTGGATAAGAAGCGAGATCTGGGCCTGCACCAATCCCCTTATGATCGATCAGGCGATCAAATACGCCCTCCACGACGCCATGGTCGACCACGGTATGGGCGAGGGAACGATTGCAGCATCCTTCACCGCCGCCTTAGAAAGCGCCGCCTTTGGGGTGAGCGACATTCATGCGCTCATCAATATAGCCCTCGCGAAGATCCCCTCGGATTCGCGGGTCGCCCAAAGCGCGAAAGCGGTGTTGCGCCTTCATGAGGAAGGCAAGAGCTGGCAGGAAGCTAGAAACGCCATCGTCGAGCTCAACAAAGACATTGGCGACGGCTGGTTCCAGGCCCCGAGCAACATCGCCTTCGTCCTCATCGGCTTGCTCTATGGGGAGGGGGACTATAAGAAATCGCTCCTCACCGCGGTGAATTGCGGGGACGACACCGACTGCACCGGCGCGACCGTCGGCGCGCTGCTTGGTATCATCAAGGGCACAAAAGGAATCCCGGAAGACTGGGCCGCCTACATCGGCAACCGCATCATCACCTGCTCAGTGAATATGGGCGCTTCTTCGCGCATCCCCTATACCATCGATGAGCTAGTCCGCAGGGTCGCCAAGATGGCGGAGATCTGCTGCTATTACAATGGAAACGGAATCTATGACCCGGTTTTGAAAGGTCTAGACGTCGAATTCGTCGATGGGCCAAGTGAATTGGAAGGCGATTTAGTTGAATTGCTATCGAAGCCTTGGGGCTTAGACAATGAGCAGGATGATATTCGCTCCTTGCGCCTCACCCTGAAGCAAAACACCTTTGCCACGCGCCTAGGTGCATTGACCGCCGTGATTACTTATGAAAACGGGATCAATGTAACCGCCGGGGAAAGGAAAACCATCGGCCTAACGATCGTCAACAACGTCAAAACCTACGGCAACGAGCCACTTACGGCGAAAGTCAAAATGCATTTGCCGCCCGATTTCGAATCAGAGGAGACCGCGTTGAACGTTGCCGTCCCCTGCTGGACCGCGATGAGCAAGATGGCGCACACCGAGGAAATCAAGCTCTCCTTCAAAGTCAACAAGGTGAGCGAGCCAAAAGAGAACGTTGTCTTGGAAATCGAGCTGCCAGAGCACGGCATCACCCGCTACGTCAGCATCGCCTATTTAAAAAGGAAATAAGAGGAGCGCCCATATGAAAAAAGACAAACTGAACATCGCCGTGGTTGGTTTTGGCCACCGCGGAAGAAACCTGACCAAAGACATTTTGATGAAGCAGCCTGACGTCAATCTCGTCTCTTTGAGCGACGTCTATAAGGAGAGAGCCGAAGAGGTCGCCGACCTCATTGAGAAAGAAACCAAGGTGCGCCCTTTTGTTAGCGCTGACTACAAAGAAGCGCTAAGCATCGGGAACATCGACGCCGTCTTGGTCTCCTCCTCTTGGGAATCGCACATCGAGATCGCGATTTACGCCTTAAGAAAGCACATCGCCGTGGCGATGGAGGTTGGACGGGCTTACTCCTTGGAGCAATTATGGGCCTTGGTGCGCGCCGAAGAAGAGACCAACACCCCTTTCATGCTCATGGAGAACTGCTGCTTTGACAAAGAAGAGCTTTTGGCGACCCACTTGACGCGCTTAGGGTTATTTGGCGAGATCGTCCATTGCGAAGGCGCCTATGGCCATGATCTGCGGAAGGAGATCTCCGACGGCCACATCACCAAGCATTACCGCCTAAGGAATTATGAGCACGGCAACTGCGACAACTATCCAACCCACGAGATCGGCCCCATCGCGAAAATCCTCGACATCAATCGGGGCAACCGCTTCGTTAGCCTCGTTAGTCTCGCCTCTAAAAGCGCCGGGCTCCACGAATACGTGAATCAGCACAAGGACATTTATCCCGAGCTGACCTCTACGCATTGGAACCAAGGCGACGTCGTATCCACGATCATCACCTGCGCAAACGGCGAGACAATTTCCATCAAGCTCGAAACCACCCTCCCCCGCTTCTACAACCGCGAATTCGCCGTGCGGGGAACCAAGGGATTCTTCGAAGGGGCGACCAACACCGTTTACGTCGATAACACCGAAAAGGAATGCTTTTCAACCCACGAGTCTTACGAAAAATACCTCAACAGCGCCAAAAAATACGAGGAATATCTCCCTAAATTCTGGAAGAACATCACCAAGGAGCAGCTTGAAGCCGGCCATGGCGGCATGGACTATTTCGAGTGGCGCTCCTTCATCAATCACATCAAAAACGGCGAGGAGCCCGTGATCGATGTCTATGACACCGCCGCTTGGATGGCGATCGCCGTCTTAAGCGAGGAATCCATCAGAAAAGGCGGGGCTCCAGTCAGCTTCCCCGACTTCACAAACGGCAAATGGATGAGCAGGGAAAGACTCGACGTAATCGATTTTGACAAGGAATAAACAATGGCTGAGAAAAGATTTCTTCACTGCCTCCGCGCGCAGATTTACCCAGACGAATACGCGGAAGAGCGGATCAAAAGCCTCAAAGAATGGTGCCTTACTTATGGCTTTAGAAACGTCATCCTCTTTTTCAACGGGGAGGAATATTGCGTCGGCCACATCACCAAAGAGCAATTGCTCCCTTGGCTGCAAGTCATTAAGAAAGCCAAGGAGGAATTTGCTAAAGTCGGCATCACGACCTCTTTGAACCCGTGGTTTGAGCTTGGCCACATCGACCGGGGCCGCACCCTGCAAGAAGGGCAGCATTTCCAAACGATGGTGGATAGGAACGGAGGCCAATGCGCCCTCAGCGCCTGCCCTTTGGATCCTGAATGGAAGAAATATTATCTCGACCTCATGGCCTATTATGTGCAGGAAACCGAGCCGGAGGTCCTTTGGATCGAAGACGATTTCCGCCTCCACAACCATGAGCCTCTTGATTGGGGCGGCTGCTGGTGCCCCATTCATATGGAGGCATACAGCAAGAAATTAGGCAAAAAGGTAACCCGTGAGGAATTCGTCAAGGCCCTAGAAAAAGAAGAGCCAACCCCGGAAAGAAAAGCTTGGCTAGACGTTTCCTGGGAGTGCATGGATTCTTTGGCGAAGGAAATTCAGGAACGGGTGATTTCCTTAGGGATCAAAACCAAAGTCGGCCTCATGTCGAGCACCCCCTGGATGCACGCGATGGAGGCTAGGGATTGGCATAAGCTGCACGTCGACCTTTCTAACGAAGGCACCTTGATCGACCGCATTCACCTGCCTGCCTACCGCGAAATGGGCGCAAAACCCTATTATTTCGACTTCAACCGCATCAGCATGGTCAACCGCTCTTTCATCGGCGATGACTGCGAGCAATACCCAGAGCTCGAAAACAGCTCCTACTCGGATTTCGTCAAAGATCCCAAATTCGTTGCCTTCCAAGTTGAAAGCGCCTTGCCCTTAGGTTTAGACGGGATGACTTACAACATTTTCCAATGCGGCGGGGACGGAGCGCAGAAAGAGTTAGGGTATGGCAAAGCCATCAAAAGAATCGACCCTTACCTCAATGAGGTGATGGATCTCAAGATCAGACCTTCGCAAATGAGGGGACTAGTCTTTCCTCTAGACGAGAGGACCGTCTATAACCGCCACCCGAAAAACGGGTTTATGGACTTAATCCCAGACGATTTCGATCCCGTGGGCTTCTTCTCTAGCATTGGCTATTCCTATCGCATCTCAAAAAAGAAGGAATTCATAGGAGAGAGAATTGTCTTATGCGGGCAAAACGCGCGCAATTTCTCCGCGGAAGAGCTCATCAATCTCTTTAAAAATAACTACGTCTTTCTTGATGGGGGAGCCGTTCTCGTCCTCAAAGAAAAAGGACTGCTCTCGTTAATTGACGCCAAAGATGCAATTTGGCGGGGAGCCATCCATAACTACGATTGCTTCGAGATGCTTGAAAACGGCCGTGCGCTGAACTCCATACATAACTACCGCTCTTCCTCCCAAAGGAGATGCGGGAATTACGTGAAGATCGAATATGGCGAGAATACAAAGGTTCTAAGCGGGCTCTACGACCCATTCATGAAAAGAAATGGGAACGGTTTTGCCTGCGGCAACTCTTACTGCGTTTACCCTTATGAGCTAAAAGATCCGAGCCAGACCGATTTCTTCGTCACTCTCCGTCGCTACCTCTTGGAGACCTCTCTCCTAAAGAAAACGCAGAAGCCCCTTGCCTATTCCCATAACGACGCCGTCTATTGCTATCTTTATGAGCAGGAAGGACGTTATGTCCTCATGGTTGTGAACGCCAATTACAATGACTTCTCTTCCATCGAGCTGACGCTTGAAAACGTTCCTTTCACCACCATCACAAGCATTGAGAAGAACGGGAAAGCTAAATCTGTTCGCTATTACCAAAAAGGGGACAATATCCGCATATATAAAAAGCTTCCTTATTTATCAAGCCTAACCTTCATCCTTGTTTAAGGCGGATTCCTTATCTTTTAAAAAGACCTATTTTGGGGTCAAAAAAGACGCAGATCCCCCGTTTTTACGTTGCAAAATGTTCCTTTCTCTTCCCTAGGGGAGTAGCATAGCCCTTGTGCTTCTAGCAAAAAGGTAAAAACATGAAAAACGTAAAGAAATTGCTTATTCTCTCTTCAAGCGCCTTGCTACTCGCGGGCTGCAATCCTGTTTCTCCAGACATAGACAGCCATTCTTCCGAGCCTTCTTCCTCTGAGGACTCCTCCCGTGCGGATAGCGGAGATTCGCAAAGCGAAGATAGGGGCGAATGGACGACCGCGCAAAAAGAGACGATCGCTCTTTTCTGCGGGGAAATTCTCCCCTTCCCTTTGGGTTTTGATTACGACGTCGATGTGGAAGTCGTCGTTGACGATAGCAGCACCCCCTTCCTCCAAATCACCAATTCCACCGCGAGCTTTTCCATCGGCGACTACTATAAAGATCTGGAAAATGCAGGCTGGTCCGCAATCAGAGACTATAACGGCAAAATCGAGCAAGCGACCTCCACGTCCGAGCAAACCTATGAGCTCACGAAAATCGGCGATGGTGTCGGTTATGATCTGACCTACTACTTCTATAGCGAAGGCGAGACCTTCGACGATGCTAAATACAACGTCATCCAGGTTTACAACGCCTATGATTATCGCCTTGATGAGAAAACCAGCTGGAGCGAAGACGAAAAAAGCCTTTTCAGCTCCGCTCTTTTAGACGTCCCTCCCCTGCTCAAATTAGGAAGTGTCAATAAGGTCGCCGCTAGCGGAAACGACTATGTCTATTGCTACGACGTCCTTGCCAAAGACCTCACAAAAGACAACGTCGAGATCCTCAAAGCCAGCGGATACGTCCTTGACGAAGGAATGAGCAAAGACCGCGGCTCTTATATCCTCAAGAAAGAGAATTCCGACGGCTCAGCCATCTACGCCTCCCTTTATTTCCAAGGGGGCAATATCATCTCTTTCTCCTACGACGCTAAAAAGGAAGCTTTCGCCACTTGGCCCAAAGCTTTCCTCACACCCTTCGAAACGAAGACCGGCTTCACGATCCCCGAATTCAAAGCTGATGTCTACTACGCCTATAAGAAAGGCGATGTCTACACCCTCTACGGAACAAGTAACGACACGTCCATCCCCGCGACCTTCGACATTGCAATGGATGGCACTAGTGCCGTCTACGATAACGAAAGAAACTGGTACACCGATTGGGCGGAGAGCTTCTACATCCAGACGAATGTCGGCTTCGTCAACGGGCAGTTCGCCTTCTCCATCTCCTTCGCTTCTCTTCCCTCTTCTTACGATGACATCGTAGAAGGCTGGCCAAGCTCAAAAATAAGCGCCTTCCTTTCGGATAGTGGCATCTCCGCCTCTTGCCCCGTTTTGGATTTCGCTCCCTATAGCGGTTATTCCTCTTGCCGCGTGGCGAGCCAAAGCTACGCGGAAATGTATGAGAAATGCCTAGCGATCGTCGAAAAGGATCCCGAAAACTACGTCGGCAAAGCCGATGCCAGCGAAGATGAGATCAAAGAAACCGCCGCAAAACTAGCAAAAGAGAGGACCTGGATGAAAATCAAGGTCTATGATCCCGCTATCAAAGAAGGCGATTCCACGCTTTTCAAAGCCAACGATTACCTGGTGAGCGCCTTCAAAAAAGAAGGCTGGGCTAGAGTCAATAATGACGAAGGTGTAGCCTATGAAGATCCAACCGGCAGCCTGCTAGCGATCGTGAGCCTAAGCAAAGACATTTCGACCGTCAAACTTACCTATGGCAGCGGAAAAACGCATACACCCGTCTTCTCTTTTGACGAAGACAACGTAAATTTGACCGCTGGCTCATCCTATTATCTGCAGTACACGATCGACATGCTTCCTTATGAAGTCAGTTTCTCTAGCAATAACGAAAAAATCAGCGTAGATGACGATGGCTTAGTCAGAGTCGCCTCTGACGCCGAGGCGGGAAGCATGGCCACCATCACCGCCTCGATCGAGGTTCCTAACGAAGGAAAAAGAAGCATCACCTGCACCATTACCGTCAAAGGCGTCTATACCGCAAAAGGCGCGATAGAAGAAGTCGCATGGCGCTACAACGCCTATTATGACTTGGATTCAACTGATTCTAACGCGGCAAAGGTCGTTGCCTCAGGCGATGATTACGTTATTTACACCATTAACACGGTTTTGTCGGAAATAAGCTCAATCAAAGAAGCGAAGACGCTAGTTTCTAACACCCTCGCTCCTAGCGACTTCTCCGCCGGAACCTGGGGAGAGGGCATGCTTCCGGATGAGCAAGGGGGTTATGCGACAAACGTGATCACCTACTCCTATTACGACAGAAAGACCACCACGTCCGTCAACTTGACCTTCGCGATCTACAAAGACAGTTCAGGTGCTTTTAATCTTAAAGTCACCGCGACGGAGTTCTAAGCCAATTCTCTTTTGTCCTTCAGGCCTCATCACGAGGCCTTTTCCTTCATACGAAGAATTTTAATTGCATACTTTTGCTATGAAAATATGCAATTAGATTTTGTAATACTTCGCGTATTTTCCGTTTTGAACCATTTGAATCAACCCTTCCTTTGCAAGCTCTCCAAGAGCCTTTTCGATTGATGTGCGCGAGGAGTTAACAAGGATCTCCTCGATATCGGCTTTGCGGATAAGCCCTTTCGAATCATTGATGATTTGGAGAACTTTTTCTTTCGCCTTTCCTCTTGAGGAGTTAATCTCGGCGATATAGGAGAGTTTCCCATAGCCATCCCTCAAACATTTCAGCATGAACCAAACGAAATAGGAGCAATCGTTTTTGCCTTCGTTCCAGCCCATCGAGGACTTCTCAAGCGAAGAATAATAATCATCCACGTTGCTCAAAATCACATAAGAAAGCGAATAGTATTCGTCTAACCCGTAGCCATATTTCAGCAGAAGGAACGTGGTTAGAAGCCTTGAGACGCGGCCATTCCCGTCATAGAAAGGATGGATGCAAAGAAAATCAAGCACGAAGCAAAAAATCGTCAAAAGAATATTGCAGGAGGGATTCTTAAGGCATTCGTCGAATTGATAAATCAAGTTTCCCATAAGAATAGGAACCTCTGCCGGCGAAGCAGGGACGAAGACGTTGCGAACGAATTTCCCTTGTTTGTCGAATTCGCGAATGTAATTTTGCTCCACCTTATAGTTTCCCCCAAACCCAGAGGCAGCGGATTCGAAAAGAAAGTAATGCAAATCCTTCGCGAATGACTCGGATAGGGATTGATACTTATAGACTTCGAAGACCTTTTCCAACGCTTTGTTATAACCGTAAAGGAGGAATTCCTCTTTCGATTCCGGGCTAAGGCCCTTAAGCAAGACATCCTCCTCGCGGCTCTTTTTGATCTTAATGCCCTCAATCTCGTTGCTGCTGGTAACGCTGCGGCGCTTGTTTAGATCGTGAAGCCGATTAACTTTTAGCTTCTTTGGGAGAACGAAAGTCTTTCCGCGATTTGCTTCTACCTCTTGGAGCATGTTCATGATTGGCGGCGTGCACAAGCTCAAAACCTGTTCTTCCAAACAAATGATAATCATATCTCCATCATACAAGAAACGGCTCATTTTTCAATTTAATTGCATACTTTTGCTATGATTATATGCAGTTAAAATAGAAAATTGACTGAAAACCAAAGAACTAAATCCCTAAAAGCGGCCTTTTGGAGTCGGCACGGCTTTAACGTTCAATTGGATTTTTTTGGGTCAAAGATCGGATAAATCTATTTTATAGATCATGTCTTTTATCTCGTCCTTTTTAAAAAACATCACCATATAAATTGGGAGATAGACTTTATTTCTTTCGACGCTGACGTTCTCGTTGGACAAGATATACACCCGTCTTATGTTGTATTCCTTTGAATTCAGCACGTTATCTAAAGCGCAATGCTTTTTATAGCTTTTCCCCGATTTGACTTCAATCGGCAAAACCTCGCCTTTGTTTTCGATCAAAAAGTCGATTTCGCCATACTTCTTATTTTTGTAGTAATACAGATCAAATCCTTTGGAAACCAATTCTTGGGCAATCGCGTTTTCGTATACCGAGCCGAAATTGATGTCTTGCTCTCTGTCTAGGATCTTAATTTGCAGATTGTTGTCCATGTATTGGCTGGCAAGCAGACCCACATCGCAATGAAACAATTTAAACAAATTCCTTGATTTGCTCAGCATAAGAGGAGATTTAGGCTCGTCTGCGCAGAAGCAAGGGAGGGCGACGCCTGCATCTTTCAGCCACAAAAAAAGAATTTTCATACCTTAAGAATTTCATATTCTCATTGAGGTTCTTCAAAATGAATCTTTTGTTCTGGTTGGTCAATTCGTTCGGGATCAAATCGAATATCTCTTTGATGTACAAGGAATTCTGATAGTCGTATTTGGTGATGTCCTCTCGATATAGATTGCAAATGTTATTCTGCTCTTTGACAATTTCCTTCAGGTTATTGCTTTTGAGATATTCATTTACAGCAGAAGGCATTCCCCCACGACCAAATACAAGTGGAACATGTCGATTAATCTTTCATGGACGATGTCATCGACCCTGGTAAGAGATGCAAAATTGTTTTTTATTCGCTCTAAAACATTTTTGCTTAAAGTTCTAGTTTGCAAAATGTCCATAATAAAGCGCGATGTTATCTAGCTTTTTTCTCATCGCCTTCCTATATCTTGCAGTTTTTTGGTTTTTAGGAGCGATCCCATGACCTTAAATGCGGTCTCGTCAGGGTCGATCTTCGGGTGCTTCTCGCTGTACCATTCGCCCGCGGCCTTCTTCGCAAGCTTCCCGAGGCGGTCGTCCCTCTCCGATTCCTCAAAATAGGCCTTTACGGCCCTCCGGCCCTTCTTCCGGGCCTTGCCGTTATGTTTCATGCCGGTCCCCCTTCCTTTGAGTGGCCGCCACGGAGACCGGCAAGCCTCGGTCGACAGGCGCGAAACGGAGTCTGAGATGCCCCCTAAAGGGACTCGCCAACGATATCATCGAAGGACTTTTTTCGGTACCACCAACGAATTATGTGTATGAACGAACCCTCCATCCAACCGCCCCCCGG
>CAVFEQ010000029.1:0-5199 GCA_963621535.1 Paludibacteraceae bacterium
TTATATTTATTGTACGCTTCGCGCACGGAAAAGCAACAAAAAAAGCCTTTTTTAGAAGGCTGTTCTTCAAGGATCCTACAAAACGGCGCAGATCAGGCGCTTTGTATAGGGGATGCTATCTGGGGTTTCATTAGTTGATAATGGAAGCATCTTCGGCAGTTCTTGTCCTCATGCAACCTGCTACGCCGCCTAGAGTAAATGCAGTGCTTCCGCCATTCGACACATTAAGTTTTGATGAATTGACATAGGATTCAGAAATTTTTGAACCAGCTAAGGTTCCGACGATTCCACCGACGTTTACATTTCCTTTTCCTTTGGTCGCAATACCGTAGATATTTCCATCAGTGAATGCGGAATATTCAATAAGTCCTTCAGAATATCCGGCAATGCCACCAACGTTCAACTTGCCAGAATCTTTTTCGACATCAGTAGAAATGCGGATTGAGGAATTAGTTACTTGGCAATTGGAAATAATTCCTGCATTGTATCCAGTTAAGATGCCAGAGGACAAAGTAACATTGGAATTATTAATTACAGCCAAACCGTTAGTTAAGCAAACCACGTTGTCTAAAGTAAGATTCTCGATGGTGCCGTTGTTTCTTCCAAATAAGCCAATATAAGGGAATCCGTTGTTGAAACTTGAAGCTTTAACGGTGCAATTCTTGATTGAATAACCATTTCCATCAAGGGTTCCTTCAAAAGCA
The DNA here is from genome assembly GCA_963621535.1 of Paludibacteraceae bacterium. Taxonomy (GTDB): domain Bacteria; phylum Bacillota_I; class Bacilli_A; order RFN20; family CAG-826; genus Alloenteromonas. The sequence goes on from CAVFEQ010000029.1 coordinate 705, forward strand.
GATGATGTTCCAGAACCGCCGACATCGATTTTTTCGCCCTGCAAATCAATATCTGAAGCAAGTTGATAATCACTATTTGAAGAAGAAAGATCCCCTAATAACGATAGCAAATCCGATTTAGTATTAATTAGATATGGCTGTTGGGCAGTTCCATAGCCACCGCTGTATGACTCCTTCTTAACCGTCACTCCCAATGAATAGGCTTTCAAACCATCAATGAGCAATTCAATATTGAATGTTCTACCGATAGTTCCACTCTTTATCGTTAATGTATTTCCAGATAAGGTGGCCGCATTCTCAGAGGAGAGTCGCAAAGAATATTCAGAAGGATCAAACTCATTTGTAATTAAATCACTGAGATTGATTTTTACGGTTGTGTTTTCAGGCAAATTAATGCTTGTTGCATATGGAGATATACTCACATTAGATCCATATGTTAGTGAATCAATATAATTGCAAGCCACACCAAAGTTGCCGCATTTTTCCGCATAGCTTTCATAGCACATGTTATCAAATGCTTTTTTCAAATAAGGAATTTGGCTTGAATATGTGGTGCTATCCAAAATATCCCAAACAGGAACAGCGTTCTCCGCTGAAACAATCTTCAACGCAACGCCATCGTTATTAAAAGAATTAGTCCAGGCTTCATAAAGGAATCCAGAAGCAGTCCCTGTACCAAATTGAGTTTTATACTGGAATAAATCCGATGCTGTAGCAGCTCCATTAACATTACCGCCATAAGCATGATATCCAAGCTTACTATAATAACTTGAGCTGCTGCTTGAATTGGATTCGTATGTGGATAGATTTACTGAACCGCTGACTTTAGCGTCAACTTTAGCGGTATCAACGATAACATTTAAAGATGCGCAAACACTCTTTTCCGTCTCGGAAAGCTCATAAGATGCATCTTGAGCGAAATACTTTGTGATCTCGAGCTTTCCACCTAAAACGTATGTGCTGTAAACATGAGTGCCATATTCTCTTAGAAGTTCCTTAGCGGAAACAACGGAATTAACGCTGTTAAGTTCTCTCTTGAAAGAACTAGACAAGGCATCCGCAATGTTCTCGCTCTTCCAATCCATGTTTACTATGTATTTTTGCGCGAACCAATAATAGTACTCATAGCTCTCTACCTTCTGCTTCCAAGATTCTGTGTTTACGTTTGTATCAAATTTGCCGCTGATATCTGTGGTAACTCCGTATACAGCAACACTGGTATCTAGCGATGAGGAGAAAGCTTTAGAATATTTCTGCGAGAATTCATAGGCTGAAGTTGATTCGATGCTTGATGCATAGGTATCAACATCTTTTCTCGCGGAGACAGCATTTATAAACGCCTCGCTTGTTGGATCAAAGATCTGAGGGTTCTTATTGTTTTCAAATGTATTTGTATCAGATGCATCGATTGCCGTGGCTAACAACGAGTAATAGCTATCGCTATCTAAAACTGCAGCTTTCACTGGGCTAGCGTTTGGCGAGAACGAGAGCAGACCAACGCCTAATGCCATTGGTAAGCATGTTGCTAATAGTTTTGTATTTAAGCCTTTCATTTTTTAATTTCCTCCGTGTAATATCCACATTCATCGCATTCGCCAAAGCAACTTTTTGGCTCATATTTCTGAACTTGAATTAATTTACCGCCCTTCAATTGATACGCCCTGTCCACGCTTTGAAACATATGGCAATGCGTTACAATCAGAACGGCCGGCGGGTTTGGCCGTTTTTTTAAATCAATCAAGAAGTTATTTAATATTCTTGCGTGTTTAGCGTCCAAGTTATTGATTGGCTCATCCAGAATGAACAATCTTGAGTTATTTCTGGAAAAAGCTCTTAAAATGGATACCATTCTTTTTTGACCGCCGCTGCATACTCGCAACCGTTTATGGTTTAATTTTCCTTCCGCATAGGATGAGCACTGGAGATAATCGTCAAACAATTTTTTGTAATACTCTTCATATCCTTCGTTATTCTCTGCTTGCGATGCGTAATCAAGCACATAATCCTCGACTTTCCTTGAAAAAAGCGGATCGTCATCGTCTTCTTGCATAGCGTATCCAATTGAGCGTCTAAACTGATTTATTTCCTGTTCGCTATCATTTATCTTTTTCCCAAAGAAGTATAAATCTCTTGATGTATATTTCTTTTCTAATGCAAAGTTCAGCGATTTCAAAAGACTTGATTTGCCTGCACCATTGTCGCCTAGTATGACAACAACCTCGCCAGGATTGACATAGAACGTCTCATCTTCGGCAACCGTTAAGTCAGGAAACTTGATATGCAAATGCTCAACGAATAATGCACTTTTCTTTTTTATATTCTCGCTATCCATTTGTGCCTCCTTAATGTATTTTTATTCTCATCACCAACATCTTTGCTATCGTAAAAATAAATGCAGTAGAAACTATAACAATAGAAGATAAATAGTTGGCTGTAACAGCTAGAATCATCGAAGACAACATGGCTGGAACAAAATAGATGAGTGCATTTACACCGATTAAAGATCTGCAGTAATTAGATTTGCTCCCGCTTATCCAATCAACATATAAATTTTTCATTTCGGCTTTTCTGAAGAAGAACATTATTACCAATTCTACTATCGCTGATAAAGTTGCAGTCAAACAGCAATAAACTATGGTTGTGCCTGCAAAAGCGCTTTTAGCTTTTGAAAATGTATAAACTTCATTGTACACAGCATTGATGCTCCCAAATCCAGCGTAATAATCGAATTCTGCAATTGCAGTGTCTCCGCCGATAAAAACAACGCTGCCATTAGAATCGATCGACGGGTTCTTTATGTCATACAAATTTCGGAAAACATACTGAATCGTATGCTCATTTGTACCGAAAACATAAAGATGATCGCCGATATTTAAATTGTATTTCTTGGATAAGGACTCAGGAATGGCGATCTCATTTGCTTTCAAATCGGCATATTCGCCGTTCATAACGTTATTCTGATTCAGCAAAGATCGATTATCGTATTTTTTCCCATTTACGAATTGATAGACATCTGCATTGACTCTGACGCTATCCCCCGTTGATAAATTAACGGAAACATTTTTGCCAAAATAATAATAGCAATTATTATCAAATTCTCTTGCATCATAAGCGATGTAAGAACTTTCGCAATTTTTCCAAGTCTCCAAAGAATAAACAGACGAATTGATGCTAGATGAAAACAGAAATCCGATTAAGGCTAAAAAAACGATATTAACGGCAAACGAGATTAAGAATTTTTGGCTAATCAATAACGATCTGACCCCCATAGTTAGGCCTTCTTTATTTTAATTAGCGTGATTGCGTATCCGACTAATATGGCGACTACAGGAAAAAACAAAGCCATCCATGAAGTAGCCAAAAGAGAAGAAAAAGTAAAATAAGTAGTTAAACCATTAAGCGAACTTACCATCGCAATCAAAGATCCAGCTATCAAGAAAACAGCAAAAGATACATTAAACGCAGTGAAGATTCCTATAATCCTTCTGCTGCCGTTTTCTTGAATATACTTATATATTTTATCTTTCTTATTTTTTGCGTTAACAAAGAAACATACTAATGAGGCAGCCAAACATAAAGTAGAAACAACCGCCACAGAGATATAGAAACTTGCATTCGCAGAAGATAATTTCTTTGAATAATCATCATCGAGAGTTGTTTTAGCACCTGATAAATCAGTCACGCAGGATGCATAGTATTTTTTCGAATAAAACTCATCGAGATATTTTTGATAATCCGAATCCGACTGAGAAGAAGTCTGCGCGAGCAAAGTTCCTAAAGGCTTGTAATCTTGAAGATAAGAAATAAGGTTATCTTTGTTATTGGCCTTTAAATACGCATTCTGTGCTTTGCTAGTAAGATTGATCTGATCTTTAGTGGTGATTAGTATCCCATCGTTATAAAGATAATCCGTTCTATAAACGCGAGAAATAACATAGTCTTTCGCAGTCCCGTCAACAGTAATTGAAATAGAATCCCCGAGTTTTACGCTATATAACGTGCAGAATTTATAATCAGCATAAACAAAATCAGTGGCAGTCGTCTCGCCAATGATTCTTTCAGAAGAAAATTCGGTATAGGCGAAATCGTCTTGCGAATCCAGGACTATGATATTCCTATAATCTTCTGCAGCTGGTGTTTTTACATTTAAGCTAATTTTGGATGCGGCTGTAGCGTTGGCAATTGAACTTTGCTCCTTCATTTCACTCACTTGCTCTGCAGAAGCACCAGAAACCAATAAGTCAAAGCCGCAATCATTATAGAAGCTTACTTTGTCTTGATATTCAGCATCGTATCTGGCTTTTGCGGAAATAGTCGTTCCAAAATAAACGCTTGAGCCTATAGAAACAACGAGCGCTACCGCTTCAATTATTAAGAGGAAAAGTTTAAAAGGAAACTTAGTTTTTTTCTCAGCCATTGTTAATCCTCCTTAGCCTTGAATGTATATGTTGTTTTAGCTTTGTTGTCATTAACATCGTTGACCATAACACTTAAA
>CAVFEQ010000029.1:5209-20690 GCA_963621535.1 Paludibacteraceae bacterium
CACTTAAATTTGAATTTTCTGGTTTGAACCTAACAATAAAATCAGCTGATTCGCAAACCTGGTTTGCTTCGATTTCAAAAATATAGTGATAGTCGTGACTTTCTTTGTCATCAATAACAAAGTTCATCTGATTCAGCTCCATGACTGTATATTCATTGCCATAAGAATCTTGCTGAGTATAAGGATTCTCGTGAGGTTTAATCGTGCCTGAATAATAGTCTTTTGTTGAATAATATTCTGCATACGGAATCTGAACGACAAAAGAAACAATCTCCTCAGCGTCTGCATTCTTTGTAATTGTAAAATCAACGCAAACATAAATTTTTGTGTTGATCTCAAACGTATTTCCTTCAAAAGGAGTCTTTTTGTCCCCATCTTGATAAAAGGAAAATAAAGTCGTGATGTTGAAATCTGGCGCTTTTTTTGAGTCGCAACCAACTAGAGGGAAGATCCACTGAAAATCTTCTGCGTTGCAACCAGTTAAAGAAAAGCACATCAGAAGTCCTGAAATAAAAGCCATCATTTTTTTCATCTTAATTATCTCCGTAAACAAATCCTGCTTTTTTAAACCATTCAGTATCCTGGATTTTTATAATTTTGTTTCGATCAACGGTTTTAAAATCTATTGTGTCATCTGAACTGCCAGTTTTTATAAGAGCATGGATTGTTCCCCTATAACTATAGTTTAAATGTGCTTTTGATTCAGAACTGCTGACATGAATATCCCCATAAAAGGGTCTTGATTCATTGATTGGAACATTGTTGCTTTCATTCAATCTATACCAATCTATGTTAGTGCACAAAATATATGGTTCTTCAGTCAGGCCATTGACTAAATTTCCGTTCTCGTCATGCATTCCATGATAAATATTATCAAAAAGCGTTTGTTTCATGCAGGCAGCAGTTGTGTTTTTTATTTCCAAAGGCGACTGGGCACATCCAGTAACAACGATGATTTTGGGAGCGATGCATTCGAATAAAGCTTCAGAGTTTTCATCGTTTGTTGTCGATCCATGATGCGAAGCCTTAAAAAGCGTTACATTTTTCAAGACTGTCGTATTTTTGTAATAATTCAATAATCCACTCTCGCCATTGCCGCCCAGATCTCCGCAGCTAAGGAACTTAAAATCGTTTTTAACAACTTCGAAGCACACGCTTGGATTGTTGATAGCTTGTCCCCTATTTCCTTGATCAAAATCTTGTCTAGGTGCGAAATCGTAGTACCAATTGTACAAAATCCTAAGTTCTGCCCCGCTGCCAATGTTTACTGAGTAATAATATCTTTCACTTTCAGCTTGGAGCTGTCCGCCCAGTTTTGCGACATTCTCTAGATACGAAGAATTTTTTGGAACTTCATTAACATATTCAGAGGCAGCATCATTTGGCTGATCTTCTGTCAGTATTCTTTGTGAAAAATAATTCTTAACATTGTCCAACATCTTATCTGGCGTCGCCAGCAATTTATTTTCTTGCGTCATTGGTGTTTCGTCAGCGGCAACAATACCACTGTCAAATAAAGCCGCTGCAGGTAAATAATTAGTCCCAGAATCAATTAATTTTTCCATCTTTGCCAGATAGGTTTGATAAAGTGCTCTACAGAGTCTTTTTTCCTTATCGATTTCCGAATAGCTATGCAATGCAATAACGCCTGAATTGAAATCTATTACATTTGTAATGCCATTAAGAGTTACATTGTCATTTTCTAGATTATTGATCGTTTCATGGTTAACAAACGAATCCACAACACCACCCTCAACACATAGCGAAGCAACGTGGTCAAAATCAGAGTGGGTAACTATTAGATAATCCAGCGTTCCATCGGTGCAAACGGATGTGATTTTTCTAAGTAAATTGTTATGCGCGTTATTTTTCAAATACTGATAGGTAAATGTATAGGGTGTTTCTTCTTTGGTGTAAGCGTCGGAACCAAAAGTTTGATAGCCGCAATCGACTAAAATTTCGGTGTTGCCTACTTTAATCATATAACAATCGCATGAACCAACATTTGTTGATGAATCAGATTGATAAGTTCTTTCGGTTTCTGTTCCCCTGTTTATATTATCAATATCAAGAAAGAATACGTTTACCTCATTTGACGATACTTGATCACTGAAGAAAGTCGTCGTAACGTCTTTATTTACGTCCTCGATAACTGAGCCATCATCAGTCTTTCCGCAACCTGCTAGCATTGCAACAACGCCCAGCGCAAGGCCCAGAAAACATAATTTATTCTTATATTTTTTCATAATATGTCTCCCGCATTTTCGCATTGACTTTTAATTTCTATAGCTTTGTCTTTCACCTTGTACGCTGAATAATCAGACGAAAGGGGAAACACATCGGTCCCACCCCAATGTAAACGGAATAATTTGCTCTTCGTTTTGCACGTCAAGAGATACCTTGATTTGCACGTCGCTAATTTCGGTGACAACTTGGCTTTTACCATACTTTCTCTCTTGCAACAAATGTTTGATAGCGTTCCGCGAATACAGGCGGCTTTAAAGAAAAGGAAGTTCCACAATTAGGTCGTGCAACACAAAGGAGGAACTTCTATGAAGATTTTAGCACAAGTGTCCAGCTGGTTGGAGAAAATGGTGAGCAACGCCAAGGAAGCCTCGCCCGCTTTCGCCGCAAGCTGGCTAGAGAGGTTCGACCCCACGCTCTTTCCCCAGGTCGAGTACGGGGTGCCATGATATCCGCGGCTCAATTGCGTGGCCTACCTACAAAAACGGAATGCTACCTTTACTAGCTAGGAAAACGCTGCCTAGGACCGATAGAATTCGCGTTTTCGATCCTCTATTTTCCCATCCAAAAGCAAGTGCTTTCTCCCCTGCTACGACCATTCTTTTGCAGGATCTTCCTGGCGTTCTTACAACGCCCCAGCCAAAAATAGCGAAAACGAGATCTTCCTGGCTTCGCAGGTGAGACAAGAAGGCAATCCCCTAATTGAGGTAGTCGCTAAAATAGGGTTTCTCTTCCCCGATCGTCGTTTTGCTCCCATGCCCAGGATAGACGAGGGTGTCTTCAGGCAGAGCGAATAGCTTACCTAGGCTCGCTTCCTTTTCCTTGGGGGCGGCGTGAGGGAGATCGTCTCTCCCCACCCCGAGCCTAAACAAGGTGTCGCCGGAGAAAAGGAGGCCATCGTCTTTGAAATAGAGGCAGATCGACCCTTTCGTATGGAAGGGGGTGGCGATGGTTTGGAAACGGTAAGGGCCGATTTTGGTTTCGTCACCGTCCTCAAGGAAATATGGTTTGATGTCCCTATCTAATGAAAAAGGCTCAGCCAGATCGAAGGAAGCGTTTTTCTTGGGGTCATTAAGGCAAACGAAATCCTCCTCAGAGAGAAAAAGAGGGACGTTTTCTAGATTCGTCAGGTCTTTGAGCCCATAGAAATGGTCGAAATGGCCATGCGTCAAGATGACGGCAAGGAGCTTCCCTTGGTGATGCTTTTCGATGTAGCGGTCCAAGACGCCATGCTCATCGTAGCCAGGATCAATAAGGAGACAAGGCTCAGTTTCTTCGCCAAGGACGTAGGAATTGGCGAAAGAAGGATGGAAGTTCAGTCTAGTGACTTTCATGAGAAATCAAAAAAATAAGGCCGCAGCCTTATTTCTTCTCCTTATGGTCGGTCATCTTGCGGCAATGCTCGCAATACTTCTTGATCTCCATCTTCTCAGGCTTGTTGCTTTTGTTCCTGGTCGTGATGTAGTTCTCGTTGCCGCAGACGGTGCATTTCAGGATGACTTGATCGCGTTTGGACGCCATATTCGTTCACACTCCTTCGCTTACGCGTGGTGTATCCTATCACACCATTTTCAAAAGTGCTACAACTTGCTTTAGAATAGTTGCGTTATGTTGAAAAGAAACCAAACGCGCCCTGTGCATCTTGGCAAAACCAGGCTTGGGGGGCAAGAGAAAGTCCTCATTCAGTCGATGGCTTCCATCAAAACGAGCAAGATCGAAGAGGTGAGCGCGCAGATCAACCGTTGCGCGGAGCTAGGCTGCGACATCATGCGCCTTTCTTGCCTTGACATGGAGGATGCGAGAAGCTTCTCCGCGATCAAGAAAAGAGTCAGCATCCCCTTGGTCGCCGACATCCATTTCGATTATCGCTTTGCTCTTAAAGCCATAGAAGGCGGGGTCGACGCGGTGAGGATCAATCCCGGCAACATCGGCGACCTGGAGAGGATCAAGCAAGTCGTCGAAGCCTGCAAAGTTCATAATGTCCCCATCCGCATCGGCGTGAACTCCGGGTCGCTAGATAAAAGCATCTCCTCAGGCGAGACGAAAGTTTTGGCCAAGCACCTTGTCGAAAGCGCCAAAAAGCACGTCGCCATCTTAGAAAGTCTTGATTTCCATGATATCGTGATCTCTTTGAAGGGCAGCTCGCCTTTAGAAACCATCGAAGCCTATAAAGAAGCCGCCTCAATCTTCCCCTACCCCCTTCATCTAGGGGTCACTGAAGCGGGCCCGAAGGACATCGGTCTCATCCGCAGCGCCGCCACCTTATCCCCTTTGCTCTTAGAAGGGATAGGCGACACCATCCGCATCTCTCTTAGCGATGAGCCGGAAGAGGAAATCAAAGCCTGTCACCGTCTGCTTCATGATTTAGGCATCGAAAAGGACTACCCAACCTTCATCTCCTGCCCCACCTGCGGGAGGACCTCGGTCAACCTCATCCCGTTGGCGAAAGAGCTGCAAAGCTACCTCGAGGAGAAGCGCATCTGCAAGACCGTCGCCGTCATGGGCTGCATCGTCAATGGCCCAGGCGAGGCAAGGCACGCCGATTTAGGATGCGCGGGAGGGAACTCGCGCTGGGTCATCTTCAAAAAAGGCGAGATCCTGCGCGAGGTAGACGATGCGCATATCCTTATGGAGATGAAGAAAGAAATCGACGCGTTATAAGAAAAAGAGCAGGTCACCCCTGCTCTTTTCCATGCAGATTCGCTCTGATTTTCTTGCGGATCGCCTTGCGGCGGTACTTGTTTTTGACTTTCTCCACCGCCCAGCGTTGCTTCCTTTTATAGCCTGGCTTGACCTTTTTCGCGCGCGTGTTGGCTTTGGCGATTTTGATCTCGCGGGCTTCCTCAGGATCCTCGAAGGGCTTCTTCTTCTGGAACTTGGTCTTTGGCAGCAAGCCGACCGGGTCTTCCTCTAGCCCCTCTTTCTTGAGGATGAGGAAATCGAACTTGACCCCTTGATCCATCAAAGCCTTGGGGAGCTTCGTGGAGTCATCGTCATAAAATACCCAGGAGTCGCCTTTTTTGCCAAAGCGCGCGGTTCTGCCGGCGCGGTGATGGTAATAGTTGAGGTCACTAGGCAAATCAAGGGAGATGACGTCGCTGACGTCTTCGATGTCGATGCCGCGGCTAAGCAAGTCGCTGCAGACCACCACCTGATAACGGTTCTCCTTGATCATGCGGATGGTCTTCCTTCTTTCTCTGCTTTCTAGATCGCCAGAGAACAAAACGGCGCTGTAGCCGGCGTTTTTTAGCGCGGCATAAGCTGAATTCACATCTTCTTTCTTCGAGGCGAAGACTAAGGCGAGGTAAGGGGATCTGACTTTTAAAAAGCGCAGCAAGGCCTCGTTTTTCCCCGCGTGCTTGATGTCGATTAGATGATGGGCAACATTGAGGGATGATTTGTTGTCTTCGCCTTGGTAGAGGAAGTCGCTCGCGGCGTATTTCCGTAGCTTCTCTTTAAGCCCCTGCTCTAAGGTGGCGGAGAAGACCATGACCTGCAGATCTTCTCGGAGCAGAGAGCGCAGGGCGTCGATGTCCTCGAAATAGCCCATGTCCATCAGCATGTCCGCCTCATCAAGGACGAGGCTTTTGACTCCTTTGAGATTCAATTCGTAATCGTCGGCGAGCAGATCTTTGAGCCTCCCCGGGGTGCCGATAACGAGCTGCGGGGCGATCGAAAGCCCTTGACGGTTCTCGCTCCGCTCTTCGCTAGAGGTGAATAGCCTCACCTTGAGCTTAGGGAAGAAGCGCGTGAAGGCAAAAGCAAAATCATAGACCTGACGGGCGAGTTCCCTGCTTGGGCAAATGACAATCGACTGGAGGCGAGGCAAAGAGAGGTCGAGTCGATCGATGATCGGGACGAGGTAAGAATGGGTCTTCCCTGAGCCCGTCTCCGACTGACAGAGGATCGAATCCCCTCGCAACGCCTTCGGAATGACCCTGGTTTGGACGGGGGAAGGCTCACTGTAGCCTAGTTTCTCTAAGGCTAGGACCATCTCTTTGGATAAATTGAATTGCGCAAAGCTTGCCATAACGGGGAGATTATAGGGAAATCCCTTCCTTTTTGCACATTTTTAAAGGAAAATCTCCCCATGAAAATCCTTTTGGCGAGGCCTTGCGGGTATTGTTACGGGGTCTCCCGCGCGATGGGGCTCGCCGCGCAAGCCAAAAAAGAGCACCCGGAGGAAGAAGTCTATCTGATCGGCGCCCCGGTGCATAATGAGGATGCGATCAAAACTCTGCAAAGCCAAGGGCTCTGCCTTTTAGAAGGCCCCTTTGCCTCGCTTGAAGAGAAGCTAACAGCCCTGAAAGAGGGCTCCGTCGTGGTTTTCTCCGCGCACGGACACCCGCGTTCCTTCGACGTTATCGCCAAAGAAAGGCATTTCATCACTTATGACGGGACCTGCGCCTTCGTGCAGGAAAACCTCGCTTCGGGCCTATCTTGCGCTAACCCGCTCTATATTGGCAGCGAAGGTCATGCGGAAAAAGAGGCTTTCTTAGCCAATTGCCCCCAAGCAAGATTCTATGACGTCAAAACTGGGAAAGGGGATTGGCGAAGTTGCCCCTCTTCTCCCACCCTTATCTGTCAAACCACGCTAAGCGAGGAGGAGATAAAGAAGGCGAAAGAAGAGATCGGCGAGGCTTATGGCGAATTCACCCTCGCCAAAGAAAGGTGCACGGCGACGCGGCTAAGGCAAGAAAGCGTCGCCGCGCTTTCCAAGCAAGCCGATGCCACACTCGTCCTAGGCTCGCTCACCTCGAATAACGCGACCAAGCTCCTTGAGATCACCTTAAAAAGCGGGCCCGCCTTCCTTTGCTTGGACAAAAAAGAGGTCGAGGCCATTGACCTCTCCCCTTTTAAGACGATTCTTGTCTGCTCTAGCGCCTCCACATCAAGCCAGATCGTCGAGGAGGCCCTTGCCTATCTCTCCACGCTTTGACTCTCGTCGATGAGACGCTTCAATAGGCGATAGAGATTAAGGTATTTCCTGCGGCTTTCTTCAGACAGTCCCTTGTCGAGGTTTTTGCCGACCTTTTTGAGGTTCTCCTGGCAGAAAGAGAGGAACACCGGGCCTTTTTTCTTTACTAGCACCGGCCCAAAGGCGAGCTCGGCTTTGCTATAAGGCTTTTCTGGCTGCCCTTTCTTGGCCTTGATGATCGTGTAATAGGTCTTGTTCTCAAGGACCATCGTCTCATCGGCGATCAAAAAGCCTAGCTCAACAAGCTTCTCCCTCACTAAAACCAGGTCTTTATGGGGATCAAGGACGATCGTGTCGATGGCGTCTAGCTTATCTTCGCCCTTTTGGAGGATCTCGGCGATGAGAGCGCCTCCCATGCCTAGGATCGCCAAACAATCGACGTTGGCGGAAAGATCGTCGAGCCCGTCGGACTGGCTGCAGGTGACGTGGCTCGCGCAGGGGGAACGTTCAATGGCGGCTTTCATGCGGATGAAGGGGCCGACTTTGTTTTCGATGGCCTGCGCCCATTCGATCTTGCCGTTTTCTAAGAGGGCCAAGGTGAGCTGGGCGTGATCGGCGCCCACATCGGCCACCACTGCCCCTTGGGGGATGAAATCATAGGCGGCCTGGAGCCTTTTGGAGAGTTTTCTCATGCCTTTTTCTCGCTTTCTTCCTGCAGGGCGCGCCTCATTTTCACCAGAGCGTTAGCCTGGATCTGGCGGATCCTCTCCCTGCTGATCCCGAACCTCCTGCCTAGCTCAGCCATGTCTAATCTTTCCTTCCCCTCAAGCCCGAAAAGATAGGTGATGATGGTTTTCTCGCGGTCAGAAAGGACCGAAAAGCCCTTCTTGATCACCTCTTTGAGATCATCTTCGTCTAGCCCTTTGCCTAAATCGTCATCGCCTTTGATTGTGGAAAGAAGCGAGGCGGAGTCGCTTTCGCTTTCATCAAATGGCGCGTCAAGAGAGACGACGCTTGGGGAGATCTCTAGAATCGCCTCGATGTCTTTCTCTTCGTATTCAGGGAGAGCCTCAGCGATCTCAGAAAGGCTTGCCTCACGGCCTAGAGTAGCAGAAAGCTCGTCGGCGGCTTTCCTGACTTTAGCGATGCGCGCGATGGCGTGGCGGCTCATCTTTATCCCTCTGCCCTGCTCATCGACGAGCCTTTGCATCGCCTGCTTGATCCAGCGATAGGCGTAGGTGGAGAAGCGATAGCCCATCGTGGGGTCGAATTTCTCCACCGCCCTTTGCAGGCCGAAATAGCCTTCTTGGACGAGGTCAAGGAAGGCCACGCCCATATGCGCGTAGTCCTTGGCGATGTTTAAAAGCAAGCGCAGGTTGCTGTTTACCATGTCATTCTGCGCTTTCTTGCCTTCTTCTTTCTCTTCTTCGCTCGCCCCTTCTTTTAGCCCCGCCTGGACTTTCTTGCCAAGAGAGATCTCCTCTTCTTTGCTTAGCAGATGGAATTGGCTGATCTGGGAAAGGAAAAGCGACTCGCCGCTTTTGACGTTCGCGCTTTTAGGGAGGATCAAAGAGGAATCTAGGCCCGAGGAGTTCTCCTCGGCGATCTTCTTCAAAGCCTCCTCTTCCCTTTTGATGTATTGGTCGAGGCGCGAATTGACGATCGTCGTCGCGTAAGATGAGAAAGAGCACCCCACGGGCATGCTGTCTAGATGGGCGGCGGCGTAATAAAGGGCGCGGTTGGCCTCTTGGATGAGATCCATCAAAGGCAAGCTGCCGTCGAAGCGAAAACTCGCGAGCTCCTCGGCTCTTTTGGCGAAGGACTCAACGAGGAGAGAAGAGGCGCTTTTATCCCCTTTAAGGGCTTTCTCGACTTCTTTTTTCTCCTCTTCCTCATCTAAGACGCGGTTGTTCTCGATTTCCTCTAGATAAGAAGAAACCTCATCGTTCAGAGCATCGTTTTCGAAATCGTCCATGGGTTTCTTCTCCTTTTGCAAACTAGCCTTTTTTGCCTTCGCCGAAATTCGCCTCGCGGTAATCCCCAAGCTTTTTAGCACGCGTAGGATGGCGGAGCTTGCGGATGGCTTTGGCCTCAATCTGGCGGATGCGCTCACGGGTGACCCCGAATTCGCGCCCGACCTCCTCTAGGGTTCTTGGGCGGTTGTCATCAAGGCCATAACGCAGGCGGAGGACCTTCTCCTCGCGGTCGGTGAGGTCTTTCATGATCTCGTAGAGCTCGTCTTTAAGAAGGCTCTTCGTCGTGTATTCTTCCGGGGATTGGGTCTCTTTGTCCTCGAGGAAGTCGCCAAGGCGCGAATCGTCTTCCTCCCCGATCGGGGTCTCCAAAGAGACGGGCTCGAGGGCGATGCGCTGGATGCGGAGGATCTGCTCCGGGCTAAGCTGCCCGTCAAGGCGCGCGGAGATCTCTTCCGCGGTCGGGTCGCGGCCGTATTCCTGGGTGAGCTGGCGCTGAACGCGGGTCATCTTGTTGATGGTCTCCACCATATGAACAGGGATGCGGATGGTGCGGGCTTGATCGGCGATGGCGCGGGTGATGGCCTGCCTGATCCACCAGGTGGCGTAGGTCGAGAACTTGAATCCTTTGGTGTAGTCGAATTTCTCTACGGCCTTCATGAGGCCCATATTCCCTTCTTGGATGAGGTCGAGGAAGTGCATCCCTCTGCCCACATAGTGCTTAGCGATGGAGATGACGAGGCGGAGGTTAGCGGTGATGAGCTGATCTTTGGCCCCTTGCCGTCCGTCGATGCCATGTCCGATGCCATCTTCCTGAGCGTATTTAGCAAGGGATTCGGGGGAATCCCCATAGGCGTCGATGCGGCGGTACCAGCGTTCGCGGCTAAGATCCCCTCCTCCTTTGACGTATTCTTCGTAATAGAGGTCTAGCTTGGCCTTGGCCTCGTTTCCTTTGACGATGCGCTTGGCTAGCTCGGTCTCTTGCTGGGCGGTGAGGAGGTTGACTTTGCCTATCTCCTTAAGATACATCTTCACGGAGTCATTGACTTTGACCTCGCCAATGGCCGCGTGGGCGAATTCGTTGATGGCGTCTAGCTCTTCTTTGCCAGGAGCGCTTTCTTCTGAGCTCGCCTCTTCCTCTTCTTCCTCCTCTTTCTCCATGTCGTCTTCGGCGGCGGCGAGATCGGAAAGATTGGGCTCTTCGCCGTCTTCGTCCTCCTCTTTCTCCTCGTCGATGCTCTCGATCTCGACGTTGTTCTCTTTGAAGTAACCCATGAGGGATTCGAGGTCGTCGTCGCTTAGCTCGAGGTGGCTCACGGCGTCAAGGAGCTCGCCCGAGTCGATCGAGCCCTCCTCTTTGCCTTTCTTGAGGAAGCGCTTCTTGATGGCTTCAAGGGAGAGGATGCCCTCCTCTTCCTCTTCGTCCTCGATGATGATCTCGTCGATGGTCTCTTCTTCTTCGACGATCTCTTCTTTGACTGTTTTCTTGGTTTTGCTTGCCATGGTTCTCTCCTTTAATTGGCGTTATTGGTTTTTGTTCTTCTTACGGCTCTGCCAGTCTTTCAGGCGTTCTTTGGCGTAGCTCGCGACGAATTCCGCTTGGGCTTTTTTGTCGCTAGTGGCGAAGGTTTCTTTCGCCCTTTGCTTCATCCGGAGGTCTTTTTTCTCCTCCTCGATGGTGGCCTTGCATTGCTCTAGGGTCTTCAATGAGTAAGGGGCCATCCCTTGCTCCTCATAAAGCGAGGCAAGGGAATTCTCTAACTCCTCCGCTTCCTTCCCCCCGACGCTTTGGATGGTGCCTAATAGTTGGCTAGGATCCACTTTGCCATCGTGGCTAGAGGCGTAGTCGAGGATGTAATTGGCGAGGTCGTTGTTCCTTGGGTAATAGAAGTCCCCTAGGTTCTCCTCGAAGAAGGAGACGGCCTCGGATTCCCTTAGCATGTAATAGAGGATCGTCCTCTCGGCCCGGTAAAGCCTTTTGTGGTCGGGCTCTTTCTCGCGCTTATGGAAATGGTTTCCATTAGATGCGGGCGCGCTTGTCTCCGTCTCCTCGGCAGGGGCATTCGTAAGCAAGGTGCGGATGGCCTCGATCTCGAAGGAGGTCGCCTTGCTTAGTTTAGCCAGGTAGTTCTCCTTTTGGATCCCCGGGGGAAGGGAGGCGCAGTAAGGGAGGAATTTCCTCAGCACCTTCTCCCGATCCTCGATGGTCTCTAGCTTTTTCGTGTTGAGGTAGAAACTAAGGGCGAAGTCGCTTGGGTCGACGAGGTTACCCATCGCTTTTTTCAGCTCTTCTTCCCCGCTTTCCTGCAGGATGTCATCAGGATCGCGCAGATCGCCTGGATTCGACACCAGGCGGAAGGGCACCCTTTCTCTTTGCAGCATGCCTAGGATCTTCATCATCCCGGTTTGCCCCGGGGCGTCGCCATCGAGGCAGACCCTGATTTCGACGTGCAGCTTCTTTAGCAGCTCGATCTGCTCTTTGGTGAGGGCGGTGCCGCATAAGGCGACCGCGGGGAGGCCGCATTTAGAGAGGGCCATCACGTCCATGAACCCCTCTAAGAGGTAGATATAGCCGTCGTGGCGCCCGGTTTTGGCGGCGTTATGGTAGTTATAGAGCGTTTCCCCTTTATGGAAGATCTTCGTCTCCGGGGAATTGATGTATTTGGCGCTAGCATCATCCTGCAGCCGCCTGGCTGAGAACCCCACCACTCGCCCCGAAGGATCGAAGAGAGGGAAGATAAGGCGGCCGGCGTTGCGGTCAGCGGTGCCTTCGAGCTGGGCAAAAGCGATGCCGATGTCTTCAATCGTCTTGAGGGAATGCTTCTTGGCCTGAAGATAGGCGACGGTCGCTTTCCCGTCTAAAGGCGCGTAGCCGATCTGGAACTTCTCGATCTGCTCAGCGGGGATGTTCCTTTCTTTAAGATAAGCGCGGGCGCGCTCGCCTTCGCGCGTGCTCAGCGCGTATTGGTAATAGGCGCTGAGGTCCGTCATGGCCTTGTAAAGGGGCTCTTTCTCGGGGTCGATGAAGGCTTCCTTCCTTTGCAAGGCAAGACGCGGGTCGGAATAGTTGCTTAGCTCAGCAACTTTCCTCACTGCCTCCTCGAAACTCACATGCTCGTAGTTCCTCACGAAGGAGATGGCGTTCCCGCCTTCCCCACAGGAGAAGCATTTGTAGATCTGCTTCTCCGAGGAGATGTTAAGCGAGGGATTGCTGTCATCGTGGAAGGGGCAGATTGCGATCGCGCCCTTCCCTTTGGGGATCACGGTGATATAGGAGGAGATGATATTGACGATGTCGGCGTGCTTGAGCACGCTCTCGATTAAATCCCTATCGTACATAATCCTCCTTTCTCGTTTGCGTTATATACAAAGTATATATATCTACTACTTTTCTACTATTAATCTACTTTAATCAATAGAAGATCTTCTCTTGGATGTAGGCGGCCAAATCAACGATTTTCACGCGGACCTGTTCCATGGAATCGCGCTCGCGGACGGTGACGCTACCATCCTTCTCGGTGTCGAAATCGACGGTCACGCAGAAAGGCGTCCCCACCGCATCCTGGCGGCGATACCTTTTCCCGATTGAGCCGGTCTCGTCGTAAGTCACGCTGAAATGCTTCGCGAGGTCCTGCTCAAGGGTTTTCGCGGAGTCGTTAAGTTTCTTCGACAAAGGCAGCACGGCGACTTTATAAGGGGCAAGAGCTGGAGAAAGGTGCATCACGATGCGCTTATCCCCTCCTTCAAGCTCCTCTTCGTCATAGGAATCGACCGCGACCATCAAGAAAAGGCGGTCAAGGCCCATAGAAGGCTCGATGGTATAAGGGACGTATTTCTCGTTGGTCTCAGGATCGAGGTAGCTCATGTCCTCATGGGAATAATCCATGTGGCGCTTGAGGTCATAGTCGGTGCGGTCGGCCACGCCGAGGATCTCCCCCCAGCCGATGCTGGGGAAGTCGTATTCGATATCGGTGGTCGCTTTCGAATAGAAGGCAAGCTCGGCTGGCTCGTGGTCGCGGTAACGGAGATTGCCTTCTTTCACGCCCAAAGAATCAATGAATTTGAGGCAATAATTCTTCCAATAGGCAAACCATTCTAAATCGGTCCCCGGCTTGCAGAAGAATTCCATTTCCATCTGCTCGAACTCGCGGGTGCGGAAGGTGAAATTCCCCGGGGTGATCTCATTGCGGAAACTCTTCCCGGCGTTGCAGACGCCAAAAGGGATCTTCTTCCGGCAGGTCCTTTGGACGTTTTTGAAGTTCACGAACACCCCTTGGGCGGTCTCTGGGCGCAAATAGACGGCGCTGGAGGCGTCTTCGGTGACCCCGATGTGGGTCTTGAACATCATGTTGAATTTGCGGATCGGGGTGAAATCGCTCTTCCCGCAGACCGGGCAAGTCATCTTATGGGTCTTCATGAACTCGTCCATCTGCTCGAAATCCATCGCGTCGACGTCGACTTCAGGATATTCGTGCTTGATGAGCTCATCGGCGCGGTGGCGCGCCTTGCAGGCTTTGCAGTCCACCATCGGGTCGTTGAAGGTGGAGACGTGGCCAGTGGCCTCCCAGACCTTCGGATTCATCAGAATCGCCGCGTCGAGGCCGACGTTGGTCGGGGATTCCTGCACGAATCTCTTCCACCACATCGAGCGGATATTCCTTTTCATCTCCGCCCCTAACGGGCCGTAGTCCCAGGTGTTAGACAGCCCGCCATAGATCTGGGAGCCTTGGAAGACGAAGCCAGAAGTCTGGAGGTGCTGCGTGATTGTTTCGAACGAGAATTTATTCGCCATTTTCAAATAGAGGGCCTCCTAGCCCTAAAATGCAACTTGCATAGTTTAATCGTTTATTTTCGATGGTCAACCCACTATAAGGGTACTTACAAACTTTTTATCAACGAGAGCGATTTCAGCCGGCAGCCTGTGAGGTTTTCTAGGTATTCCCCTAATTCCTGATATAAAGGAAGGGTGTCTTTCGCTTCGAAAGCGACCCTCGGGAAGTCGCTTTCCTTGCAGCGGAAGAGATAACGGAGGATCTTTAGCTTCAAGACGCTCACTTTTTCTTGGTTTTGATGGTCTTTGCAGAGGAAGCCCCCTTCTTCATAGGAAAAGGAGACGATGCCCTGCTTTTTATGGCAGATGACGCATTTGTCGACGTCTAGCCCGTAGCCGGCGTTAAAAAGGACCTTGGCAAAATAAAGCAGGCCGATCGTCAAAGGGTCTTTCCCCTCTTTGATGAGCGAGCAGGATTTAAGCAAATAAGGATAGGCAAGAGAGGCTTCGTCTTCCTGCACGACCTTAAGGGTCAGCTCCTGCAAGAAAGAGAGGACGGCCATGGCTTCGATATTGCCTTGGCTTGCGTAATTATCCAGCAAAGTCCCTTGCTTCAGGGTAAGCCCCCCTGAACTAGATTTAAGCAAAACGAACTCGGAGGCGGAGAAAGGCTGGACGCTGCTAGAGTTTTTTGAGGTCAGCTTCTTCACCCCCTTCGCCAAAAAAGAGAAAAAGCCTTCGCTAGAGATGGCCGTTGCCATCGCGTCGGCTTCCTTGTATTCGCTTAGGCGGAGGACAAGGCCGGTTTTATTTACCTCACTCGCCTGCATATCCTAGCTTCTTGAGCATGGCAGGGTCGTTCCGCCAATCCTCTTTGACCTCGACTTCGATGTCGAGGGAATGGATGTGTTTCCGGAAGACCCTTTCCATCTCGTGGCGCGCGGCCATGGAGATTTTCTTGATCATCTCCCCTCCTTTGCCGATGACGATGGATTTGTGGTTCCTCTTGTTGAGGATGATGCGCGCCTGCAAGCGATAGCCATCCCCTTCTTTAACGAACCTAGTGATCAAAACCGCGGACTGATGGGGGATTTCCTGTTTTAAGAAATGGAGCAGCTCCTGACGGATGATCTCTTTCGCGCGGTAAGAAAGGTCTTTGTCGGTAAGGGCGTCCTCTGGATAAAAAGGCTCGCCTTCGACGAGGTATTTCTCGATTTCCTCTTTGGCTTCTTTGATGCCGAAGTTCTTAAGGAAAGAGGCTTCTAGCAAGGGGAAATCAGGGAAACGGTCGCGGATCGCTTTTTTCTTGGCTTCCCCTTCCTCGATGCGGAGGAGATCGATCTTGTTGAGGACTAAGATGCGCGGAGCGGTTGAGCGGAGCCCTTCTAGGATCGCAAAATCCGGTTCAAGGTCTTTCGCTGAGCCATCGATCAGATAAAGGATGGCGTCGACGTCTTTTGAGGAATCAAAAGCCGTCTTCTTCATGTAACGGTCAAGCGCGCCTTCGCCGAAGAAGATCCCCGGGGTATCCACGAAGACGATCTGGCGGGTTTTCTCGGTGAGGATGCCGCAGAT
>CAVFEQ010000030.1:0-20632 GCA_963621535.1 Paludibacteraceae bacterium
GAGATGGGTCGGAAGCCTTCGTCGGTTCCGTACACAAAATTCTTCAGTGGCCTCCGGCTTTTTATCTTCACATGAAAAACGCGTTAAATTAAATTCAGTCGATAGCGGAGGAAGATATCCATCCTACAGCGAATCCTTTTTTTGGCTCCAAGATTCGATGATTTGCAACATGTGTTTCAACTGCAACGACCCCAACATAGGGCTATCGTTAAACGAAAATCGAGCCCTTTTGAAATGCTATATGGGAGATACTGGCCTATTGGTTTCGCACGCCTTCCAGAAAAAAGAGCTCACAAGTGAAAAAATCTATGAGCAGATTCTTTATGGCAAATTAGGTATCAACAAAGGGATGCTCTATGAAAATGTCGTTTGCCAGGCGCTTATAGCAAACGGACATAAGCCTTATTTCTATGTCCATCGTAACGAATCAGCGAGGCGAAACGACGTTGAAATTGATTTCCTTCTCTCCAACGGGAGCAAAACAAATTTGAAAATCACCCCGGTGGAAGTAAAGTCCTCCAAGAATTACACAACCACCTCACTAAATCTTTTCCAGGAGAAGTTTTCGAAACGGATCGACGAGCGAATCATCATTCATCCAAAGCCGTTTCGAATTCGCGAGGACGGCGTCGTTTGCCTTCCGGCATATATGTCTTTCTTGCTTTGATCAGCAGAGAAGCCAATTTTAAAACAGCCGCATCATCCATAGGCAAATTGGCTCATTTTCCTAATCGAACTTAGCTTAAAAAGCCTGCAAAAACCCGTTATTTTATGTTTTTGCAGACAATTTCTATGATCTTGTCTCCAAGGTAATAGTCAGTCATGCTCGAAACGATTTTTCTAAGCGCGGGCCGGGCGAGGGGCTTTTCCGAGACGATTTTATCGATCGTCTTATCCGTCATGATTTTATTCTCAGGAATGTGTTTCTCTTTGGAGTATTCCATCCTGAGAACAAGCAAATCGTTAAGCAAAGCTTTATCGTCGCTGCTTGTTTCCTCGTTCATTGACGCGAATAGGCTTTTGGAATTGCGGTTATAAAGGTTCCTGTTGTTTTCCGTTTCTTCCACGGAAACTTTTGCAAATGCAGCCGTAACCATTTTGATGGAAGCATTATCGCTGCAGGCGAAGATTTGCATCTCAATTTTGGAGACGATCGCGTTGAAACCCGTGTTTGTCTTGGTCCAGTTCGAATAAGCAAGATCTGGCTTAGCGCTTCTTGCCTCTGCGAATACAGGCTTCATCAAATAATTTATGACGTTATCGAAGAGTTTGAATGCGATTGGTTCAAAACTCGCAAAAGACATCGCGGAGTCGATGAAGCCCATATCAAAAGCCTGCTCGCCCTGGAGTTTATCCTTGATTTGGGCTGTCTGATATTTCCTCATCGCATCTTCGAAAGCGGGGCAATAGGCAAGCTTCAGGAGGTAGCCAATGGTGGCCAGGCAATAATACATTCCGTTTTTGATGAGGCCGAAGACGATGGGATCGGTGATGCCGTTTTTCTTGTTGGTCCTTTTAGTGACGTACCTCCGGTAGGCTTTTTCTAAGAAAAGCACGTTTTTAAGAAACGGCACGGAATATTGATGCTTGGTGAAAATCGTCGCGTATTTGCTCTCGTCCTGGAGGATTTGCGAAACGTTATTTCTCGCCGGACCGGGCTGCAAATATACAAAAGCATAAAGATCTTGGGCGAGCTCGTTGTTTTTCGTCTTCTGCCACGGTTCTGGATACTGGGTTTTGAGGGCCTTCTCCCCACGCTTGATTTCAAGGAAGATCCCATTCTCACCAAGCAAAGTCTTGAGATTCCTTTGCTCTACCCTATTGGCGATGATGTCCTTCGCTTTGATGGGCTTTTGGGTGTTGGAGGCCTCAGCAACGCGTGAAACGAAAAGATTCTTCTCGTTCATTTCCGCAGGAGCCTTCAGGACTTTGGCCAAAATATAGAAATCATTTTCAAAGGGAATCGTCCCGATCATGCGCGTCGTTTGGCCGCCGTTGACGATGGAGAAATTTTTCAACATGAGCTCTTTGCCGACGAGCTCAAAAGAATCGCAGACGATGATGATCCCGTTATTGAGGTACCAGAACGTTTTATAGTCATCAAGGATGGAATCGGTGATTTTGCTATCGATGTTCTGGTTTTTGATGTAGTAACGGAGGTTCATGGCAAGAAGGCCTTTGTCCCCGTCTTTCTTCCAAAGTTTCTTTAGGGAAAGCGCGCTGATGTTCACCACAATCGAGTCCTCGCCATAAGACATCTTGTTGTTGGGCTCATCGATGAGGAGTTTTCCTTCTCTTACAAAATCCGGGTGCCCGTCGTTAGACCCGATTACGCTTTCGATGTTATGGCCGAAAAGAATGGAGACGGAAATATCGACCCCTTTTACGCCTGGATTGATTTTCTCGATGGTTGAAACGACTTGGTATTCCATCTTCTCATCCAAATCCACGTTGGTTAGAACGCGAATGTTGAACGGGGGGATCTTCATCCCGTCTTCAGGATGCAGATATTCGCGGAGAATGCTTTCGGCATCTTTGTTGCCCGAAATGTATTTTTTGTTTTTGACGTTATCGATGATGTGAGCGCTCATCCCGATCATCGGGAGAACGTCTTGCAAGCAGAATTTAGAGGGCGAATCGACGTAATAGGCGATTTCGACATCGACGGTATCTTCCTCGTTTTTCTGGTTCAAATAGATTCCGGAGATCGGATAATTCGGCCACACCGTAATCCCGTCATTGACTTCAGTCGCATAATCCGGATCCCTGTCGTAAAACTCATTGTAGGCATATAAACCTACAATTTTGTACTTCTCCCCTTTCGTGGCTAAGCCTAGTTTCTCCAATTGATCTGAAAATGCGTCCAAGTTCATAAAATGCCTCGTTTCTTATGTTTGATTAGATCACGAGGTGGATCGCCGATCAAGAAAAATATCAAAAGCGGAGACTTGCAACACAAAGGAAATTTCCCTTCCATCCATTTCGCGCGTTCCTAAACAAAAAAGCCCGCCTTATCGATAAAATCAACAAAGCGGGCATATGAAGGCGATCAGCGAATCGGAGGCAAATAGAATTTCCCGAACACTTGTTTGAGCTCCTGGACCTTAATGAAGGCGTTAGGCTCGGCGTCTTGGATCATCTTCACCGCGTTTTTGACCTCATAAGAAGAGAGAACGACCGTGATGATGTATTTCTCATTCCCGGTGAACGCCCCAACGCCTTTTGTGATCGTCGCCCCATGGGGGAGATTCGCGATCACAAAGTCAGCAAGATTGGGGTTGTCCGTGACGATTTCTAGCTCCATCTTCTTGTTACGCACATTGATGTTATCGACGACGAGCATGACGACGAAGAGATAGATGATGGAGAAAAGCACCTTCCCCCAAGCAGTCGCCCCGTCCACCCCGTTGGCGGTGGAAAGAAGAGCGTAGCAAGCAATGGTCACAAAGTTAAGAATGGTGGAGTACTTGCCGACCAAGACGGATTTCTTGATCGCAATGTAATAGGCGATGACGTCTATCCCGCCTCCGCTGCAATCGAATTTAAAGGCCAACGCGCTGCTTAAACCCGTGCAAATCCCCGCAAAAATGGCACGTCCCACCATTCCGCCGTTGTCATTGACGAAGCCCGCGATGCCATCGATGAAGTTGCTTAGACCCGGGAAATTGAAGAAGTTCGTAATCAAAGAAACGAAGAGGACGTTGACGAATGTGTATATCGCAAAACGCTTCCCGATCCCGAAAAAGGCCAAGAAGAAAAGAGGGACGTTCAAAGTGAAATAGAGAATGCCGTAAATTAGGTCGTAGTTCGCATCTCCCCACTTGTTCGTGAACAAATCGATGACCAGAATGAGATCCTGAGCGATACCTGTCATCCCGCCAGAGGCAAGACGCCCCGCCGTGTCGGCAAAAGAAGGGGCCAAGAAGCACTTGAAGCCAAGAGCCAAAATAAGCGCGGAAAGGAAATTGATGAACAAGAGCCAAGCGTTCTCGACGATATGCTTCAAGGGAACATGGTCGTACATGAAGTCGTCGTAACGTTGTTTGATGGTTCTCTTGTTGGTCATGGTGCGGCTATTATAGCCTTGAGGCAAGGCCATTGTAAGGGTGCTTAAAGCAAATAAAAGCGCTTTGAAAAACGGTTTCCAAAAAGGGGAATTCCGCCCACCCCATCCGCTTTCCTTACCTATGGTAAGTCGCTAAAAAACTTCCTTGCCCGTCACTAGGTGCAATGATATGATTACACCGCTGTCTAGACAGGCCGCATTTTTTTCGGAGGCTATTCGACTAAATGAACATCTTAAAAGCAATGAACGCTTCGCTCACGAAGCTGTGGCGTTGGATCAGAGAAACCGCTTGGGTTCAGCCCTTGCTCATCGTCGGCGCGATCTTCGCCGTCATCTTCTCCATCCCCAAAGCCACCGCGTGGGTGCAATCCTTCGGGGTTGGCACTTCCACCGCTTACTATATGGCCCAAAGAAAAACGCTCGAAGGGGAGACCAAAGAGATTGGCGACATCTCCTCCGAAGCCGATAAATTGACCTACGCCCTCATGAAATGGTCCAACTTCGCCGACCAAGGGACGGAATACGAAACCTACGACGCTTGGAAGACCGCCTTCGACGCGAGTTCCGAGAAAGCGACCATCGAAAAGGCCGGCGGAGAGAAATTCTTCCTCGTCTACGTCGCCAAAGACAACACCGCTTCCGACGAAGCTCAGGAAGGCTTCGAGACCCTGGAAGACAACTGGGGCACCCGCTATGTGGCCGCTGACAAGCGCAGCTTCGCCTTCTCCACGATCTACACCGACGAAGATTCCACCAACGACGAAGACTTCGTCATCGACAGCGAGAAGACCGCCTTCAACCGCTACCTCGTGAAGTTCGATGACCTCGGCTTCTTCTCCGACGCCGGCGCACGTTTCGATCTTTGCCCCTACAAGAAGAACGCGAGCCTCACCACCTCCAGCAACTACGATAACTTCACCGATGCCGGGACCAAGCTCGACGCGAGCAGCTTCGTGAAGCCCACCGTCATCCTCATCGATTTCTCCAAGGAAGCCTTCGACCTTGGTCGTGTCGGCGTCTCCGAGGTCCTCTTCGGGGTGAGCGGCGACAAGTCCTACGACAAAGCCACCCTCCTCATGAAGATGTGGAACCACACCTCCGATGACACCTCCAACCAGTTCAGCAAAGCCTACATCAGCGCTTGAGCTTCTTCTGGAATCTAGCCCGCTTCGGCGGGCTTTTTCTTTGCCTTTAAGCCATCACGAAAAAAGGCGGGAACCCCCGCCGCAACCGCCCCTTTGATCAGGAGCGTTTCTTCTGATAAGCCTCAGCGACGCAAGAAGGGACAAGAGAAGAGATGTCCGCGCCGTTCATCGCAAGTTCATCGACCGCGCTAGAAGAGATGAAGGTGGTTGAGGGGGCCGCCATAAAGAAGACCATATCCACATCTTTGCTCAAGAAATGATTCGCCGCGGAGAGCTGGAACTCATATTCGAAGTCCGTCACCGCGCGCAGCCCTCTGATGATGGCTTTGGCTTCGTGCGCCAAACAGTATTCCACGGTAAGGCCATCAAAGGAATCGACTTCAACCCCATTAAGGCCTTTCACGGATTCCTTCATGAGGGAAAGCCGCTCCTCATTGGTGAATCTCCCTTTTTTGGCGCCATTCGTGGCCAAAAGCAAAATAACCTTGTCAAAGACTTTCAATGCTCGATTAAGAATATCGAGATGGCCATTGGTTATTGGGTCAAAAGATCCAGGATAGACAGCGATTTTCATAACACCCTCCTTAAGGCAAGAACGTTCGTCTTGCCATAGTTGTAACGCCTTTCGAACGGGAAGGCCTTATTTTCGAAAGGGATAGTCCCTTCGTATTCCAAAATCAAAGTCGCCTCCTCGCCAAGCAAGCCTTCGTTCAAAAGGAAATCCACGGCGAGTTGATAAGATTCTTTCATCGCATAAGGGGGATCGAGGAAGACAATGTCGAATTTCTTCCCCTCTTGTTTCGCTCGAGAAAGGGCGACCATATAATCGCAGTTCCAGACCGTCCCTTTATCTTCTTTCAACGTGGCAAGATTCTTCTCCACGATTTTGGCTGCCGCAGGAGCGCTTTCCACGAAAAGACAGCTGGAGGCTCCACGAGAAAGGGTTTCGATGCCAAGCGCCCCGCTCCCGGCGAAAAGATCCAAAACCCTGGCCCCGCCGATCCGATTGCCTAAGCTAGAGAGCACTGCCTCTCTCACCCTGTTCTTCGTGGGAACGGTGCCTTCTTCCGGAGTGAGGATAATTCTAGAACGGTAAGTTCCTCCGATGATTTTGATCATATTTTGCCTCCGCATTTCCCCTTTTCCCGATAAGGGGAGAAAAGAATGAGATCCAGTTCACGGTAAATTTGCGCAAGAGGGGCGTAGGCTTTGCGATAGCTCTCGCTAGAAGGAAGCTCGTCGAGTTCCTTTTTCCTTATATATAAGTTATGCCAAGCGGCTTTGGTGACTTCAGAATTCTCGCCATAATGAAACAAAGCGTCTTCATAAGCCTCAGTCAATGCATCCTTCTCTTTAGACAATTTGATAGCTGCTGGATCATCGTTCAAAGCTTTTTCGGCTTCCTTAAGGCTCGTCAAACGTGGATCTTTTTGGATCGCTTCCTTAAGTTTGAGCAAAGCGGAGTAGGTTCTCTCATTCATGGCCCTTATTGTAGAAGAATCAAACAAGGCAAGGTAGCCTTAAGCAAATTCGTTCGCCAAAAGAAGGCGAAAGATTTTTGACCTCGAGTTTCTTTGCTTAATTTTTATGCGCGGCCCGGGTTGCAAGCATCGGCTTTAGAAAGCAAAGCAAAACTTTGCAAATATCCCTTGTTTGAATCAGCGTAACTAAATTAAGCCGTTTTTGCGTTCTTTTTATTTAGAAAGCCCGCAAAACCAAACTATTTTTCCAAACACAACCTTACCCTGAGTCAAAATCAGAAACGTCTTTCCTCCCGCGTGCTATAATCCGCCGGTATGCTGAAAATTGTCAAAGACCCAACGCCGAGTTTAAGAGAAAGATGCAAAGAAGTGCCCCTGCCTTTATCGAAAGAGCATCAAGAGCTCATCGATGACATGCTTCATTATCTTTTGCTCACCCAGGATGAAAGCTATAGGAAAAAACATCCCGAGGCCAGAGAAGGAGTCGGGCTTGCCGCCCCCCAGATTGGCAAGCAATTAAAAATGCTCGTCATCTCTTATCCAAACTACGACGAGAACGGACAAATCGAGGGCAAGACCGAATATCAGCTCGTAAACCCAAAGATCACCACCACCTCTGTGCGCAAAGCCTACATCGATGCCGGAGAAGGCTGCTTGTCCGTTGATGAGAGCCATCCAGGCCACGTCATCCGCCACTTCAAGATCACCGTTGAGGCATATGAAGCAAAGCGAAAAGAAAACGTCACCATCGTCGCTAGAGGCTACGACGCCATCGTCCTTCAACATGAAATCGATCATCTTGACGGCATCCTTTATTACGACCGCATCGACAAGGTAGATCCCAATAAAAAAATCCCTGGCGCCTACGTTTGCTAAAGAAGGATCAACGGGAAGAAAGACACTCTTCCCGTTTTCTTTTTCTAAAGAAAAGGCTTTCATGGAAAAAGGTTAGACAAGGGGCAAAAGAGGCATTATATTAACCACGACAGCCGATTCGAATATCTATTGAAGTTGGTTCGCTCTTTTACGGGAGGGTTAAGCATGTACAGTTCACCGGTTTCTATTTACGCTTTAGGGGGTCTTGGGGAAGTAGGAAAAAACACCTACTGCATCGAAAACGACCACTCCATTATTCTTCTTGATGCAGGCGTGCGCTTCCCAGAAGCGAATCTTCCTGGCGTCGATTACGTCATTCCCGACTACTCCTATCTCAAGAACAACCGTTCCAAGGTGAAGGCGCTTTTCATCACTCACGGTCACGAAGACCATATCGGGGGCATCCCTTTTCTTGTCCGTTCGATTTACGTCCCCGTCATTTACGCGCCGAAGCTTGCCTGCGCTCTAATCCGCCACAAGCTCGAAGACGCCCGGATCAAAGACAACATCAAAATCGTCGAATACGATCAGGATTCTATCATCAAAGTCGGCGATGATTTCACCGTCTCCTTTTTCCGCGTCACCCACTCTATACCCGATGCTTATGGAATCGTGGTCAACACGGCGGAAGGCCGCATCGTCGATTCCGGCGACTTCAAGATCGATCTCACCCCCGTTGGGCCTAACTTCGAGATCAACAAGCTCACCCGTTTGGGGGATGAGGGAGTCGATTTATTACTCGCCGACTCCACCAATGCGGAAATCGAAGGCTACACCCCTTCAGAAACCGCGGTTAGGAAAGGCGTTGAGGAAATCTTTGAAAAAGCCCCTGGCCGTATCATCGTGAGCACCTTCTCCAGCAACATCAACCGCATCCAGCAAGTCGTCGAAGTCGCCGTCGCTCATAAACGCAAAATCTGCATTTTGGGGCGTTCCATGAAAAACGTCGTGGGAATCGCCAGGGAGCTAGGCTACATCAAGATTCCCGATGCATCCGTCATCGAAGACGGCGAAGTCCGCAACTACAAATTATCCGAGATCTGCATCCTCTGCACCGGCAGCCAAGGTGAAAAGCTGGCCGCGCTTAGCCGCATCGTCGCCGGGGAGAACCGCAACATCTTCATCATGCCGGGCGACACGGTGGTCTTCTCCTCGAATCCAATCCCAGGCAATGGGGCCCTTGTCGATGCGCTAATCAATAACCTCGTCAAGCTCGGCGCCGACGTGAAACAAAATGGCTTAGCCTTCTCCCTTCACTCCTCCGGCCACCCCTCCCGTCAAGAGCTGCGCCTATTGCAAAGGCTTGTGCGTCCGAAGTATTTCATGCCGGCGCATGGCGAATACCGCATGCTCCGTTTGCACGGGGAAGTCGCGATGCAGTTAGGAATGGATAAGGACCACGTCTTCATCTGCGATAACGGGGACGTCCTTACGCTGAAGAACCACGAAGTCACCCGTGGAGGACATATCCAGGCTGACGCCGTCTATATCGATGGGAATGGCCTTGATGGGGTCACAGGGGTTGCCATCAACGATAGGGCAATCCTTAAAAACGAAGGCATGGCTGCCATTATCGTGACCATCGACTCCCGCAAAAAGACGATTTTGGTGCCTCCTGTTGTTTACGCTAGAGGCTTCAGCGCCAGCGAAGCTACCCACGTCATCCGCCACGCGCAGATCCACGCTAACGAAGCCTTGCAAGAAGCTCTCAAATCCTCAAACCGCATCTCGTTTGGAAATCTCAAAACGTCCATCAAAGACACGGTCAGCAAATACATCTCCAGAAAAACCGGAAGAAAGCCCATGATCATCCCTTTCATCATGGATGCCTCGGAGAGCAAATGCTGATTCTTGCCAGCGCCTCTCCTCGAAGAAAGGAGCTGCTTAAAAAGGTAGCTCCTTCTTTTTTGGTGATTCCTTCAAATTACGACGAGCGCAGCCTTCATCTAAGCGCGGAAGCTTTGGCGAAAGAAGAAAGCAAGATGAAGGCTTATGAAGTCTTCTCGCGTTACCCAAACGAAGAAATCCTCTCTTGTGACACGATCGTCGTTCTTCATGGCCAAGTTTTGGGCAAGCCAAAAGACGAGCAAGAGGCAATACACATGCTTTTAGCGGAGCAAGGGCAGACCCAAACCGTCCTTTCAGGCTATACCTACATTCGTAAAGGCAAAGAAATCAGTCGCACGGTGGCGACGAAAGTCCATTTTAATCATTTAAGCGAGGCTCAGATTAAGGAATACGTCCTCACGAAAAAGCCCCTCGACAAGGCGGGGGCGTATGGGATTCAGGACGATTTCCCCTTAATTTCCTATATCGAGGGGAGCTACGACAACGTGATGGGCC
This sequence comes from Paludibacteraceae bacterium, assembly GCA_963621535.1. GTDB lineage: Bacteria > Bacillota_I > Bacilli_A > RFN20 > CAG-826 > Alloenteromonas. The sequence continues at coordinate 9,912 of CAVFEQ010000030.1, forward strand.
TCCCCACGGAAGACCTGCTGATCCACGTTAAGCCTTTTCTCCGAAGAGGATGAAATAAAGATCCTTCGCATCGCCTTTAGCGACCAGGGTCAAGCGGTCAGACATCAAGATAAAGGCGTCCACTCCGGCTTCTTTGAGCTTCTCCTGATCGACGATCGTCGTATCTTTCAAGGTGATCGCGATGCGGGATCCCACCAGTTTCTTATCGACGATGTTCTCTTCCCCGCCAAAGCAAGCAAGATAGGTATCTTTCGATGCCAGCTGCCTTTTAGGTTCTTTTTTGCCTCTTCCTGTAAGAAGAACAAGAATAATCGCCACAAGCAGAAGGCCCACAAGAATAAGCGCGAGCCACCAAGAGGAAGAAGAGAGCCAAGAGGCGAACTGTTGGATGGATTCAATTTTCATAAGCGTTGGTATAATAGCACTCGAGGTTAGGAATATGTCGAACGCAATTGAAATTGAAGCCAAAGTCCTTCTTAGGAAAAATGATTACGAAAAACTCATCTCCTTATTCCCAAACGAAAAGGGATATACGCAGACGAACTACTACATCGACTCCGAGGAAAGAGTCTTAGCCAAAGAAGGCATCGCCTTGCGCGTAAGAGAGAAAAATGGCGCCTACGAAATGACCTTAAAAACCCCACTTTCGGAAGGCTTGCTCGAGAAAAACTGCCCCTTAAGCAAAGAGGAATTCGAATCTTTATATAAAGGAAACTTCCCGGCGAAAGACATCGCCCGTTTCCTCACGATGCTTGATATTGACGTCGCCTCGCTGAAAGTCCTTACCTCCCTTACCACCTACCGCATCGACGTCCATTACGAAGACGGATTGCTCTCCATCGACAAAAACGATTACTCTGGCCATACCGATTACGAAATCGAGCTGGAATACAATCACTTAGATGGGGCTCAGAAGGTCCTCAAGAACCTTTTGGATCAGAACAACATCCCTTGCGAATTCAGCAAAGCAACAAAAGTCCATCGCGCGATGAAAGCGATTGGAAAATAGTCAAAAACGAGTGCATGGTGCACTCGTTTTTATTTATGGCCATCGCAATCTAAATATTTGGGGCAGGCAAGGCAGGCTTCGTCGGCGATGCGTCTAGCCCGGGGGATGAAAGTGCGGATTTCCTCGCTGTTATAGCCGACCTGGATTCGGCGATCATCGACGATGATCGGACGTCTAAGCACGGTGGGGTTTTCCCGGATGAAGGCGATGAGCTCTGATATTTTCATCGAGTCGAAATCGATGTTCTGCTCTTGGACGATCTTCGAACGAGGCGAGATGATGTCATCGGTCCCATTCTCGGATTTGATGATCATCTCCTTGATTTCATCAGGGGTGAGCCCACCGAAAATATTATGGTCGACGTAAGGAATCTTCTGTTCGTCAAACCATTGCTTCACCTTGCGGCAGCTGGCGCAACTTGGAGAGGTGTAAATCTTGATCATAGCCCGCTTAGTATAAATGAGGAACGGTAAAAAGAGAAAGGCGCAACACGTGCAAAAATCCGCGTAAGCCTCAGGAAAATGGTTTTAAAAGTTGGGGCTTACTTCTTTCTTGCATAGTAAAATGATTCGTCATGAAAGAGAGGAAGAAACTTATCGTCGCGGATTGTGATGGCACATTGCTAAGAAGCGACTACTCGCTTTCCCAAGCTACCGTTTCTTGCATCTCCTCCTTGGAAGAAAAGGGGATACTTTTTGTTTTGGCCTCAGGCCGCCCACCAAGAGCGATGCTCCCCCATTACCGTCAATTGAACCTGAAGACCCCAATGATCTGTTATAACGGAGGTCTTGTCTATTCGCCATTTGACGAGAACTACAAACCGGAAAAACGCCCCTTTTGCAGGGATGAGGTCAACGAAATCTACGCAAAAGCCGCTTCTTTTCTCTTAGGCATCCAAATCGAGGAAGGGGATGACATCTATTGCTTGTCCGATGATGCGGAGCTAGATTCCTACTTTTGGAAGCAAGGGATGAACGTGCATATAGGAGACCCTACTAAGGCCTTGATCCGCGATCCATACTCGGTTGTCTTCAAATGCAAAAGGGAAGACGATGCAAAGCTAAAAGCCATCGTAGATCAATATCATCCTCTCTGCTGGCGTCATTGGACGGGCTCGCTATATTCTGAGCTCCATTATCCCGAGGCGAATAAAGGCTCAGCCCTGCTTTCCATCATGTCCCATTACGCCATCAAGAAAGAAGATTGCTACGCCTTTGGAGATTCTTTGAACGACAGGGAAATGCTTCTAGAATCCGGTCACCCCTTTCTCATGAAAAATTCCAAAGCCAAAGCCTCGCTTAGCGAATTTCAAAGCACTTCTAAGACAAACGATGAGGACGGGGTCCTTTTTGAGCTGAAGCGCCTAGGCTTCTAGCCCAAATTAAAACCCCTAGCGAGCATTCGTTAGGGGCATGTATTCATAAACGGGGTTAAGCAGGAAGGCCAAGCTTCTTAACGAGGTAATTCCAAATGGAAGCGACCTTGCCCTCGAGGCCCTCTTTTTCTTTGGAGACCGCCTCGATGTAGAATTTGATTTTCGGTTCAGTGCCACTTGGGCGCACGGTGACCGTCGAGCCATCCTTCAAGACGTATTTAAGGACGTTCGACTTCGGAAGCCCGACGATCGGTTCAGTTTTTCCGTCTTCGTAGGTAATCAAATCAAGCTCATAGTCGCGGATTTCCTTGACGGTGATCCCATCGATTTCCTTAAGCCCTTCCTTACGGAGGTCTTCCATCATCTGATCCATCTTAAGATGTCCGCTTAAGCCTTCGAAGTAGACGTTCTCGCAGCCCGTGCTGTGGTAGCCATATTTCTTTTCAAGATTCTCATAAGCAACATCAAGAGGCATGTTCTTCCTCTTGTAATAGAGGGCCATCTCGGTATAAAGAAGGATCGCTTGGACGCCATCTTTGTCTCTGACGAAAGGAGAAATAAGGCAGCCATAAGACTCCTCATAGCCAAAAAGGAAGGTAGGCCCATGGCCTAGTTTCTCGTAGTAGCCGATGCGATCGCCGATGAATTTGAAGCCCGTCAAAAAGCTTTCGACTTTGACGCCAAAAGCCTTGGCGATATCCGCGCCTTGGCTAGAGGTGACGATGGTGTCGTAGATGACCCCGTTTTCTGGAAGCGTTCCCGCCTCTTTTTTCGCGGAAAGAATGTAATCGATAAGCAGGGCACCGGACTGATTGCCGGTCAGACGTTCATAAGTGCCTTTGCTGGAAAGATAGGCAAGTCCGCAGCGGTCGCCATCAGGATCGGTCATCACGCAAAGATCCGCGTTGTATTTCTTCGCGTACTCTAAGCTAAGCTCCCAAGCGGCGGCGATTTCAGGGTTAGGCGATTTGGTAGCCCCAAAAGAGGGATCATGGACGCATTGTTCCTTCACGGGGATGATCTCATAGCCTAGTTCGGTGAAAATGCGCATCGCATTCTCGTAGCTTGCCCCGTGTTGGGGAGAATAAACGACTTTGAAGCCTTTTTTATCGAGCTCAGGATGGATTTGGATGTCCTCGACAAGCGCGCAATAGGAATCATCGATGTTCTTGTCGAAGATGATCTCCGTCCCTGCTCCGCCATGTTCCATTTCGATATTCAGAGGGTTACCCAAGGAATCGAGGATTTCCAAAAGAGGGGCGATCGCCTCAGGGGTGAGCTGACAGCCGGTCTCGTCATAGACTTTGAAGCCATTGTATTCTTTGGGGTTATGGGAGGCGGTGATCATGATGCCGCCGGCGCAATGGGCGTACCTCACCGCGTAGCTAAGCTCAGGAACTGGGCGCAGCGAGTCAAAAAGATAGGTCTTGAAGCCAAGGCCATTCAAAATGCTTGAGCAAAGCAAGGCGAATTCGCGGGAATAGGCGCGATTGTCATGGCTGATGGCCACGCCTTTGCTTTCGGCCCCTTCAACGCTTTTCCTTAAAAACAAGCCCAAGCCATAAGCGGCTTTGCCGATGGTGAAGCGATTGATGCGGTTAAGCCCAAGTCCGAGCTTGCCTCTCATGCCTCCTGTCCCAAAGGGCGCTTCTTGGAAGAAGGCGTCTTCTTTTTCTTCTTTCGAAAACGAAAGGAGAGTGGTTTTTTCTTCCTTGCTGAGCAAGGGGGAAGTTAGCCACTCTTGATAGCTTTTTTCAATGTCCATAGTCTACCTGCCGGGGCTTATTCTAGTGCATTCGCGGTCAGCTTATCAATGATTTGACGCTCCTGGGAAGGCAAAGGGGAAACAAATTCTTTGTTGGATAAAGGAGCCAAAATTCCTTCTAGATGATCAAAGGAAATCTTATAGGCGTGCAGGAGCTGATTCTCTAAGCCCGTGAGTTTTTTAGCCTTCCTGCAGTCAGCGAAATCACCATATTTCTCATCGCCGACAATCGGGTGGCCAATCGAAGCCAAATGGACTCTTATCTGATGGGTTCTGCCCGTGATGAGGTCGCATTCAAGAAGCGTATAGCTCCCGTAACGTTCAACTACTTTATATTTGGTAAGCGCGCTCTTGCCCCCATTAGACAAAGAGCAGATGGAGACCCTCCCGGAGATTTCATCTTTCTTCAGGGGCTTATTGATCTCGCCTTCCCCTTCTAAGTCTCCTAGCACCAAAGCAAGGTAACGTTTATGGATGCCTTCTCTGGTTTTGAAAAGATCGGTCAAAGCCTTCAATCCCGCGTCGGTCTTCCCATAAACGACGATTCCTGAGGTGTTCCGGTCAAGCCGATGCGCGGGAGAGGGGGTAAAGGAAGAATCTTCTGGGTTATAGTCACCCTCTAGATAAAGATAATCCAAAACCGCGTTCCCTAAAGTCTCCCTCACGCCCGTTTTATCCCCATAGACCAACAAGCCTTTGGGTTTGGAGACGATAAGAACGTTCTCGTCTTCATAAAGAATGGGGTAAGGGAAAGGCTTCTTCTCCGCCGGACGTGGCTTCCTGAAATCTTCAAGCTGCTGGTCACTGACATAGATCCTCAGGACGTCCCCTTCTTGGAGAATGTAATCCTTCTTGATCCAATGCCCGTTGGCTTTGATGTCCTTCTTGCGGAAGGCTTTGTAAATGTATCCAAGCGGGGCTTCCGAGAGATATTTTTTCACGAACTTTTCGGCTTTTTGGCCCGCGTTCGCGCTAGTGATGGTTACTTCTTTCATGACGGCGATTAGTATACCCCAAAAGAAAGCAATGCCGGGTTCTCTTCGCCTTGAAACAAGCCTTTTCTGTATCCGCTTGCTACCGCGTTAAGCGCAGAAAGAAAAGCCTGGGCTAAAAAGCGCCAGGCTTTTAGAAGTGAAAACGCCGCAAAAACCCCTTAAATCACCATTTCTTCAATTTCTTGAAGGGTGTTTTTCTCCGCATCATAAATCACGGTTTTAACTTCGAATTTGCCAAAAGAGAGGTCAAGAGAAGCATCGCCGATTGCCAAAGAAGACTTTTTTGACACCTCATCGTTATTGAATAAACGGGCGATGTAGGTGCCATCTCTCTCCCTTTGCTTGAACGTCACAAGCTCAATCTCGGGGTTGCTTAAGGCGAAGCGCACTTGTTTCTCGGGAACGCGGTAATCGGTAGGGAAAACGTTGAAGGCGAATGGCTTCACCAAGAAGAGCTTCGCTTCATTGGGGAGATCGGCTTTCTTGAAAGCGCCGATTCGATAATGATAGTCACGCTGCCCTTGATCGAGGTGATCGTAGTAGCGATTTGGGTGAACTAGAGGTCTGTCTTCGCCCATTGGGTGAGCGCAATAGCAGGCGTGACGGAGCAAAGAGAGATAAATCGTCCCCTCTTCATAGCAGGAGCCATAGGTGCTCTTATTGAGGATGCCAAACACTTCCTCTTCCCCAAAGTCGACATATTGGAAACGTTGGCTTGCGCATTCTACGCCATCCTCATGAAGCCTTTCCTGCCCGAAGATCTGCTCCCCGAAGTATGCGCCTTTCTTTTTCAAAGGAAGGGCAAGCTTGAACATCTTGCTGGCCCCGATGGAATAGATGGAGGCGGTCACGTCCACCGTCTTCTCCACTTTATTGATCGTGTAGCAGATCCGCGCGCGGTTCTCCCCTTCTTTGAAGAAAGACTCAACGCGCATCATCACAGGCCCATCCTCGATGAGTTCAATAGGCGAAAGCCCTTTAAAAGGCCCTTCGACTTCGACTTCGCTTAGCAAAGGAAGAGGATGCCCGTTCTTGCCTAGATGTTCCAAATCTTCTCTGCTCATCCCCCAAGGGTCATCGTCATCATCGAAGATATAAGGCGCGAATAAGCCTCCACCGGCATACTCCTTGCCGTCTACAGAGATCGATTCCAAAAGGCCGGTTTTCCTAGAAATAACCACGGAGAACCCTTCGCCTTCATAAGCGATGTCTTCTTTGACCGGAGGGAAAACCTTTGCTGACTTCCCTTGCTTAATGGTCACAAACGCATCGAAGCGGTTCATGGACATCGGCTCAAGCTCGGCGATGAAGGCAACGCGGAGACGCCAAACGGAATTGATCATGGAACGCTCGGCTATATTCTGGCTGACAAGCACGTTCCCGTTGATGTCTTTGACGGTGATCGAAGCGTAATCATCTAGCCCCATATTGTGGCCAGGCAAGGTCCATTCCCCTTCCACAAGAGTCGTCTCTTTTCTGGAAGAAGAAGAGAAAACGAAGAGAGGATATGCCCCTTCTGCGGCTTTTTTGAAGTTTTTGGCCAAAGCGAAGAAAGCTTTCGCCTTGCATTTTTCATAGCCGCGGCTTGCCCGCTCAAGCAAGCGGATGCCATATTCCATATTGTCTTTGATCGCATCCCCGGGAAGGATGTCGTGGAACTGGCTGAAAAGCAGGTCCTTAGTCGCCTCCTTCAGCTCTTCCTTAGGGTAATCCATCCCCATTTTAAGCGAGGCCATGGAGCAGATTTTCTCCGTTTCGAGCAAGAGCTTCTCCGCTTCGATATGGCGGGTTTTGAAATCGCTAGAGGAGGTGTAGCAGCCAGGCATCGACGGGATTAGGGATTCCTTGCAGACATAAGTCGGCTCAATATCGTGGAAGAATTCGCTTAAGGTGCTGTGCTTGTATTCGATGTCTTTGCTCTCTTTGATGAGATCAGTCAAATCGGTAAGGTCTTTTCTAGAAGGGCCTCCACCGTGGTTGCCCACGCCCCACATCTGGAGGACTTTATCGTGTTTGTCGTTCTTTCCTCCCCAGATTTCCGCGCATTCTCTCGCCTTTCCCATCGGCGTGTTGTAACGGTAGCTGCGCGCGGCTTTCACTCTGGAGCCGTCATACCCTTCCCAGATGAATTGCTCATCCACCCAGTTCTTCTCAAATTCGAAAGGACGCATGAAAACATAGGCGTCTTGCCCGCATTTCTTGAGAATCTGAACCAGGCCTCTGCTATGGCCGAAGGGATCGAAGTTCGTCGCGACATTCGGAAAGCAGCCGAACTTATCCAAGAAGTACTCCTTGCCATATTGAAGCTGGCGCACGATGGATTCGCCGCAGGGAAGCATGCAATCCGGCTGCAGATACCAGCCTCCGCTGATGTTCCATTTGCCTTCCTTCACGGCTTTTTGGATATCCTTGAATAACCCTGGGTCATATTCCTCAACCCATTCATAAAGATTGGCTTCCCCGTGATTGAAGGGATAATCAAAATCCTTTTGCAGGTTGATGGCACTAGCGAAAGTGCTCAGCGCGCAGCTTGCCCCCTCTTCAAACTCCCAATGCCACATCGGATCGATGTGCGCGGCGGCGACCAAGTAGACTTTTTTCATGATTCTTCCCCTTTCGATGAATCGTTCGTTTCGGTTTCTTTTGTCTCTTCGCTTTCGTTTTCCTTATCTTCTTTTACCCCTTTTCTATAAAGGCTAGGGTAGTTGTCTTTGTTAAGATGCAAATCGAATTTGCTGATGGCAAAGCCAGAAAAGGCCAGCTCATAAATGGGGCTAAGGAAGGCAAGCAAGCAAAGAATGATGTCGTAAGAGACAAGCGACAAAGGGATGAATCCCAGCAAATAATGGGCAAGGGGCAGCAAAGAGAAAAGGAACATCCACAAGAAATATCTTAACGCCAGCTTGCTGCCGTTAGAGAAATAGCCTTTCACTTTGCTATACGAATAAAAAGGGATCTGCGCCAAGCTGAAGCAGAACCAAGGATAAACCAGAAGGCAGAAAGCCCCGAGCACAAGAAAATAGAATACCCCGGCGAAAGAAAAGGATCCAGAAAGGGAGCTTAGATAAACCAAAAGCATCCCAATCGCCCCGTAAAGAAGGCCAAAGAGAGCGAAAAGGATGTGGCGTCCATCGAAGAAATCTTTCCAAAAGAGCAGCCCTTCATCCAAATAAAGCCTCCGATAGACTTTGCTTAAGCCCCCAAAGGCGCTGAAAGGAAGAATCAAAGTCACGGCTTTGATGGTTTCAAACATCATCGAATAAGCAAGACGGTCGATGTTCTCATTCGTAGACAAATAGTATTGGCTATAAATACTCACGCCCAAATAAGGAGAGAACAAGAGCAAAAAGAAAAAGCAAAGCAGAAGAAGGAGTTTCCACTCCTCTTTCAAGATTGTGAAGAACTTCTCTTTCCGGTCACGAGGAAGGTCTTCCTTCGTGAAATCCTTATTCGCAGGGATAACGCCTTTCTTACGGAAGAACATGGAAAAGCTCCTTCGCTAAGGTAAGGCAGAGATCGCTTTGGCTTTCCTCGGCAAGACCAAGGAGATGAACGGAGGTTTTGCGGAAGAAGCAATAGTAAGTCCCTTCGGGAACGGTGAAATAAGGGTTTTCCGCCAGATTTGCCTTCAAGCCATAAGTCACCCCACCGACCTGATAGCCATCGCTTACGTTCAGCGAATCAAGCGCGAGGAAGTCCTTCATGTCTTTTTTAGCGAGGTATTCGCTAGAGAAAAGCAAAAGGTCGCTAGTCGCTCCCCAGGTCGAGTAATAGGTTTGGTAGTCATTAGAGGAAGGATCAAAAGAGAAGGCGCTCGCTCTTTTAATCGTGGGATCCACTTCTTTGATGCGGTCTTCAAGCTGCGTGGAATTCAAACTGCCGTAAGCAAAATCCATGAACAGGGAGAACGTCTCACGGGCGCTAGGGGTTGTCTTCAGCTCAATCCCAAAGCAAAGGCTAACTCCAATAACCACGCAAAAAGCCACTAAAACGCCCCAATAACGCCGCAAAAGCTTCCCCAATCCAAACTTAGGCATCTTCAATCTCCTTGATATAAAGAGAGACAATCAGGAAGCGGTAACGCTGGCCAGGAACGATCCCTGACTCTTTTTGCTTGTCGGAAGAAAGATAGAAGATCTTCTTTTCTTCCGGCCCTAATTCCACTTCGATCTCATAAACCTCAAAGCTGTTGGCCAAGGTGATGGGATGCTCTTTGATCAAAAGAACCGTCCCTTCATAAGGTTCGCCTTGCTCCTTAAGAATCTGACGGTAAAGGAAAAGCCCGTCCAAGCGATGCTTCCTCTGCATGAAGAAAAGAAAAGACAAGCAAAATGGGACAAGGCTCAAGAAACAGCCGAAGATCATCCAAAGCAGCTTGGTCTCATAGGCAGAAAGCAAGATGGAGAGAGCAAAAGCAAGCACGGCGAAAACCAAGAAAATAATCGCCAAAACCAAGCTGGTCTTGCTCTTCTTTTCAAAGACAAGGACTTCTTCTTTTGAATAGAAAGACTTCTTCATCTTACTTCCACCCCCAAAGAATCCACGTAGGAGGTGAATAGATTTACGTCGCCAGAAAGGGCGATTTTCCCTTTTTCCATCACGGCGAAATACTCGCCCATCAAATAAGCCTCTCTCAGAGAATGGGTGACGTAAATCACGCTAGCCCCTTCTTTCTGAAAGGCTCTTTTGATATCGATAAGCATAGGATAACGATGCGCCTCATCCACATTCGCGAAGGGCTCATCAAGGAGATAAAGCTCACTTTTCTTGACCAGGGCTTTCGCTAACGAAGCCCTTTGGCATTGCCCCAAAGAAACTTGGCCGGGGCGCCTTGCTAAGCAATCCTCAATTCCCAAGGAAGTCGCGGATTCAAGGACGCGCCTTCTTATCTCTTCCCCTTTCGCGAAGCTGCCTTTCAAAGGGAAAGCGATATTCTGAAACAAACTAAGATGGGGATACAAAGAGATGTTCTGGTTCACATAAGCGAAATTGCGGTTCTTCGTGGGAATCCCTAGTAGGTCAATCCCATCAAGCGAAATCATCCCTTCATAAACATTCAAACCCAAAATAGCCCGCAAAAGTGTCGTTTTTCCGGAACCGGACTCGCCAACGAGGACGTTGATTTTATCCAAAGGCAAAGTTAAAGAAAGGTTGTGCAAAATTTCTTTCTTTTGCTCTTTCTTCCCCAAAGAGAGGGTCAAGGAATCGATGACGAGATTTCCCATACTAGCCTGCTTATCGCTTAACTGCCAGAAGGGACATGTAACGATGCGAGCCACTTCCGGAACGTGGATAATTTTAACACTAACCCGCTTTTTAATGTCGACCCCATATATAGAAATTGAAGCAAAAGCCCTAGTTAACGTCTAGAAAAAGCGCCTAGGGCCTAACTAGTGTTCAGGAGCGCTTATTTGCCCGCTTTGACGGTCATCGTTTGTGCAAAGCGCTAGAAAGGAAATTGCCACGTCCAAAGCCCCCAAACGTGATCGAAACAGAAGTTTTAAAGCCGTTTTAGCAGCGGCCAAAGAACGGTTAGATGACAAAGTAATGTACATAAAATGACGTTGTTTTGGCCCC
>CAVFEQ010000031.1:0-19886 GCA_963621535.1 Paludibacteraceae bacterium
GCCCCAGACTTTGGAGGCCATCGACCACGCCAAAGCCGCCGGCTCCCCGATCATCGTCGCCATCAACAAGATGGACAAAGCCGGGGCGAATCCGCGCAAAGTCAAAGAGCAGCTTATGGCGCATGATGTCATCGCCGAAGATTACGGAGGCGATGTCATGACCTGCGAGATCTCGGCGAAAAAAGGCGATGGCATTGACGATTTGCTTGACATGATTCTCCTTAAGGCCGAGATGATGGAGCTTAGGGCCAACCCCAAGCGCTATGCTAGCGGCACCGTTTTGGAAGCTAGTTTGGACAAAGGCGAGGGACCTAAGGCCACTCTTCTTGTCCAAAACGGCACCCTCACCAATAGCGACTACGTCGTCGTGGGCGAGATCTATGGCAAAGTGCGCCGCATGACCAACGAATACAAGAAAATCCTCAAATCTGCCGGTCCAAGCTGCCCGGTCTCCGTCATCGGGCTATCTGGCGTTCCTAGCGCCGGCGATCGTTTCATGGCTTTCCCCACGGAGAAAGAAGCCAAGGAAATCGCCGCCAAGCGCGCCCTTGAGAAGCAGCAGAACACCCGTGCTGGCAATGCCGCCATGTCGCTTGATGACCTGAATAACCTCATCAACGCCGGCAAAGTCAAGGATTTGAATGTTTTGGTCAAAGCCGATACCGACGGCACCGCCGAAGCTTTAAAAGCGAACCTAGAGAAACTAAGCAACGAGAACGTCAAAGTCCACGTGCTCAGTGCTTCTAGCGGGGCGATTTCTGATTCCGATGTCCTTCTTGCCGAGGCATCTCATGCAATCATCTTCGGCTTCAACGTCCGTCCGGATGCCAGAGTCAAGCAAAAGGCGGAAGAGGCGCATGTCGAGATCCGTCTCCACAAGATCATCTATGAATTGCTTGATGAGATGGAAGCCGCGATGAAGGGGATGATCAGCGTCGAGAAGGTCGAATCCGTCACCGGACAGGCAGAGGTCAGGCACATCTTTAAAATCACCCACGTCGGCACCGTCGCTGGAAGCTACGTCACCGAAGGCGAGCTCAAAGTGAAATCGAAAGCCCGCCTCATCCGCGATGGCGTGGTCATCTATGATGGGGAAATCGCTTCCTTGCAGCATGGCAAAGACGCGGTGAAAGACATCAAATCCGGTTATGAATGCGGTTTGACAATCAGCGGCTACAACGACCTTAAGGTCGGCGACATCGTCGAAGGCTACGAGATGGTGGAGAAGAAGTAAGCATGGCTTCCCGTCCCGGCCGCATCAAGGCCTTAATCGAAAAGAACATCATGGACATCGTCCGCGGGGAAATCAAAGACCCCAAAATCGGGATGGTTTCCGTGAATGAGGTCGCGGTGAATCGCGATTCAAGCGAAGTGAAGGTCTATGTCACCTTCTTCAACGCGAAATACCCCCATCAAGCCTTTGAGCTCCTCAAAAAGAAAGAAGGCTTCGTCCGGACATCTTTAGCGAAGAAGATGGACTTATACAAAGTCCCTAAGGTCGTCTTCGTTTACGATGAATCCTTTGAAAGAGCTGACCGCATCGAGAAAGCCCTCAAAAAAGAAGAAGAGGACCTCAAGGAGCTTGAGGAAAAGAAAAAATAACCTGTTTTTGCAGGGTATTGCCGGCTTGAAAAAGCCGGCTTTTAAAATGGTTTAACCAGCTTTTGCGGCTTTTTTTACCAAATTTTCTTAACGAAGTTTTGCTTGCTTTCTTGCCAATCCGTCCCTAGCTCGAGTTTCTCGGAAGAAGGGATAAAAAAGTGAATGGGAGCCTTTCTCTTGTCTTTCCAGTAAGAAAGAAAAGAAGAGATAATCTTATTTTGATCCACTGGCTTAGCGAAGCGGAAAGAGAACAAGCGAACCCGATGAGCGTCTAATTCCTCGATGGTAAAGCTCGCGACTTCCTTAGAGCCTTCCTCTTTGATGAGCATCTTTTCGCCCTCCCTTTCAAAATAGAGATCAGGGCATTCTATGAGGACTTCTCTTTTCTTATTCACAGGGAGACTAGGCTTATTCTCGCCATAGAAAGCGGCTTTTAGAAAAGCTTTCTTCTCTTTCTCTCCTAAAGGGCAATCCCTGGTTTTGCCCTTGGCTTCTATCCCTAATTCCTCCTCTCCTTTTTTCATGTTCGTCTCGGAAAAGGAAAGAAGCGGGCGGATGAAGCAAAGCCCGTTGGAGGCTGGGGAATAAGGGGAGTAGGAAGCGATTTTCCCTTGATGAAAAAGGCTATCTTGGTAATGGGAATAGAAATCCTCGAAAGAAGTCGCTAGAGCGATCAAGGAGCAGCCTAAAGCCTCTGCCTCATTGGCGTAAGCAAGCCTTTTTAGTTTCGCCAGGTAAGATTCATAACTTCTAGAAGCACGTTCCCTGGCGATTTTCTCTTGCTCCACCTCAAGGTGCTCCAAAACGGGATAACCCTCGATTGGTTTATCCTCGCTTTCGAAAACGAAACAAGCGGGGACGATTTCAAAGTCTTTCTTCGCGTAGAGGGAATAACGCTTCAGGCATTCATAAAGAAAAAGGGAATGGTCGCTTGTAGACAAAGGGACGAGGATCTTTTTGCCTTTGGGGATCAAAAAGAAAACATCATCGTTCTTTTTGATGCAGGATAGTGAGGCGCGCGTTTCTTTCATAGCCAAAGCAAGTATAATCCCATTCGTGATGAAAGACGGTATTCTTTTGCTCGACAAAGAGGCGGGGATGACCTCGCGAAAAGTGGACAATCTCATCGCGAAGAAGTTCCAGAATAAGAAGGTCGGCCATTTAGGCACTTTAGACCCTTTTGCGACCGGATTGCTTCTTGTCGCGGTGGGGAAGGGCACGAAATTCCTTCCCTATATGGATTCCTCTTATAAGACCTACCTCGCCAAACTGGTTTTGGGAAAAAAGACCTCTACTGGGGATCTAACAGGCGAATTTATTGATGCAAAAGACGTCCCAAACTTGAATAAAACGGTAATTGAAGAGGTTTTTGCAGGCTTTTTGGGCTTTTCCTACCAACTTCCTCCTATGACTTCCGCGATTAAAATCGACGGGGTGCCTTTGTATAAGCTCGCCCATAAAGGACAAAGCAAAGAAAGGAAGAAACGCCTAATCGAGGTCAAGGAGCTCTCTTGCTTGGAGATGGGCGATGATTATCTTGTTTTCAAAGCCAAAGTCAGCAGCGGAACCTATATCCGCACGCTTGGGGAAGATATCGCTGAGAAGCTAGGGAGCCTAGGCTATCTAGAGAGTCTTAGACGCGTGGAGATTGGCTCGATAAAAGTCGATATGGCCAAACCCTTGGATGAGCTTTCCGAGACTGATTTTGTTTCTCCTTCAGCCTTTATTAGCCTTGAGAGGATCCCTTTGGAGAAATGGCAAATCCAAGACGTGAAAAACGGGAAGAAAATAAGCCTGTCCCAAGCCAAAGGCGATGAGGTTGCTTTGGTTATGAATAATGGAGAAGCCCTCGCGGTTTATGAGCGAGAATCCGGCGTCATTTTCTCCTGCAAAAGAGGTCTTTTCTGATGGATAAGATCGTTTTTTCTTTGGGCGATTTGCCAGAGAGGAAAGAAGGGCTGACGCTTGCTTTGGGAAATTTCGACGGCTTCCATCTGGGCCATCAAAGCCTAGCAAGAGAAACGCGCCTATTTGCCTCTAATGATTCTGGGATCCTTTTCTTTGCTAGACCTTATAAAGATGAGGAAGTCTTAAGCGATCTAGAGGATAAAATCCGTTTTTCCTATTCTTGTGGGCTTGATTATGCCTATTGTCTGGAAAACGATTCCTCCTTTTATGAATTGGATTCCTTTTCTTTTATGGACCTGCTTGAAAAGCTTGGGACAAAGCGCATCGTCTGCGGCCCGGATTTCCGCTTCGGAAAAGAAAAGAAGGGGGACGTGGATGCTTTAAAGAGTCGATTCCTCGTCGATGTCGTTCCTTTTTTGACCGATTCGGAAGGGAAGAAAATCTCCTCTCATCGCATCAAAGAGCTGATCGCTTCTGGAAAGGTGGAAGAAGCGTCCATAGATCTTGGAAGGCCTTATGAAACCAAAGGGGTTGTCGTTCACGGGCTTGAAAACGGGAGGAGAATCGGTTTTCCAACGCTTAATCTAGAGCCTGCCTCCCCTTATGTTCTGCCAAAGCGAGGCGTCTATGCGGGCTTCGTCTATTTAAGCGGAATCCCATATAAAGCGATGATCAACGTCGGGAACAATCCCACGATCGGGAAGAGAGAAACGCTGATCGAAGAGGCTCATCTATTCGATTTCGCCGAGGACGCCTATGGGAAGAGAGCCTATTTCCAATATGTCTCTTATCTCAGAGAAGAAAGAATATTCTCTTCCTTAAACGAGCTTAAAGACCAGCTGAGCAAAGATAAAGAAAGAGTCCTTGAACTGCTTGAGGGCAAATGAAAAGCAGGCTGCCCATGAGGGCGCCTGCTTTTATCAATAGTTATTGAGCTCCGCGGAGAGTTCGCTTCCGGCGTCTTTCTTTTTGGCGTCGAATTTCTTGCGGTCAGGAGTGGAGAGAATCCTCTTCCTCATGCGGATGGCGTCCGGGGTGACTTCGACGAGCTCGTCGGAATTGATGTAATCCAAGCAGGCTTCTAGAGTCATCTTCCTTGGGCTCTTTAAGACTACCGTCTGGTCTTTGTTGGAGGAGCGGACGTTGGTCTGGGGCTTAGCCGCGGTGACGTTGACGGCGAGATCTACCGGGTAGCGGTGCTCGCCGACGATCATGCCTTCGTAGCATGTCGCCCCAGGAAGGATGAACATCGTGCCGTGATCCTCGACTTTTTCGATGGAGTAGGGGGTTGAGGGACCTTTATCGACGGAAACAAGCACGCCGATGGTGCGCTCGCCGACCACATGGTTATAGACGGGCCGATACTCTTTGAAGGTGTGGTTGATGATGCCATAGCCTTTTGTGAGGGTCAGGAAGTTATTGACGAAGCCGAGCAGCCCGCGGGAAGGAACAACGTAAGTAAGGCGCGTCTCGCCGTTGTTGCTATTCATATCGATCATCTGCGCGCCTCTTTGCCCGAGGGTGTCCATGATGTCGCCGACGTATTCGTCGGGAACGTCGATCTGCAGATCTTCGTAAGGCTCGCATTTGATTCCGTCAATCTCTTTGAGGATGACACGCGGTTTGCTCACCTCAAGCTCATAGCCTTCGCGCCTCATGGTCTCGATGAGGACGGATAAATGGAGCTCCCCGCGCCCGGAGACGATCCAAGTCTCGCTATTAGGAATGCGGCGATACCTTAAGGAAACGTCGCGCTGAATCTCTTGGTAGAGACGATCTTCGATAACGCGCGCGGTCACGAATTTGCCCGATTGCCCGCGCAGAGGGGAACTATTGGTGCCGAATTCCATCTGAAGGGTCGGCTCATCGACGCGGAGCTTTGGCAGGGCGTTTAAGTGTCCTGGGGTGACGACGGTTTCCCCGACGTTGAGATCAGGATAGCCCGCGATGGCGCAAATATCGCCGCAATCAACGTGCGGAACCTCGATTCTGCGGAGGCCTTGGAAGGTGAAGAGCTTCATGATCTTGAAGTCTTTGGTGGTGCCGTCTAGCTTCATGTCGGTCACGGTGTCGCCCAAAGAGAGGGAGCCAGAGCGAATGGTCCCCACGCCGATACGCCCGACGAATTCGTTGTAGTCGAGCAGGGCAGGCTGGAACTGAAGAGCGCCTTCAGGATTGCATTGCGGCTCGGGGATTTCCTTGAGGATGGTGTCGAAAACGGGGTCCATGCCCTCTTTTTGCGAGGCAGGATCCGGCTCGTAAGAGGAGGTCATGTTGAGCGCGCTGGTGTAGACGACCGGGAAATCAAGCAGGTCATCGGGAGCGCCGAGCTGAATGAAAAGATCCAAGACCTCATCGACGGCCTTTTTTGGGTCGGCGTTTGGCCTATCGACTTTGTTGATGACGACGATTGGTTTGATGTGGGCCTCTAAGGCGTTCTTCAAAACGAAACGGGTTTGGGGCATCGTGCCTTCGAAAGCGTCGACGAGCAATAAGCAGCCATCGACCATGTGCATAATGCGCTCAACTTCTCCGCCGAAGTCCGCGTGCCCTGGGGTGTCCACGATGTTGATTTTCGTGTTTTTGTAGGTGATCGCGGTTGTCTTGGCAAGAATCGTGATGCCTCTTTCGTGTTCAAGAGGGTTGCTGTCAAGCATGCGGTCATTGATTTGCTCATTGGAGCGGAAGGTGCCGCTTTTGGCCAGAAGCGCGTTGACTAAGGTGGTCTTGCCGTGGTCGACGTGAGCGATGATCGCGATGTTTCTCATGTTCATGATGTTTGCCTCCTGAAAAAGCCGTTTGCAATACTAGACCCGCGGGCGCACGCGTGCAAGAAAATAGTTTTCAGCCATTTTATGAAACCCTTTTCAGGAATTTGTCCTCTTTTGCGTCCGCTTGATGAACAAAAAAAGAAGAATGGTCGAGGACCCATTCTTCTTGCGCGCTGTTTGCCTGTCATGGGAAGGAGGTCAGCCCAGAGGCTAAAAACAGCGCTGACGCAGGGAGCAAAGGTGCCCCGAGGACGAGTCGGGACCAGAAAGGACACAAATTCACGAAGAGGGCCAGAATTTGTTTTCCTGCGCTGATTAAATTATTTGTTCGAATGCTTATTCCGTCAAGGCTAAAGCGCCATTCGTCAGGAACAAAAAGGCTGTTTTTAGGATATAAAAAAACTTAGTTTTGTGGTCTTTTCTCTTTTAAAACTGCAAATATTGGGGTTTTGCGGTTTTTTTAATGAGTTTTCTTTTTAAAACTTTTGTGAGAATTATCTTTGACGTTCTTGCTTATTGGCTTCTCCTGTCTGACTTATCGCTTTTGGCAAGGCTAAGAATCGCCAACAATGATGGAATGATCTAGACAACGTCAGACGCGATGAGGCCGGTTCAATTGTTGATGCACTTTCTATAACAAGGCGCTTAAGAAGTTTGAATCCGAATCTTTGGTGAAAAATCAGGGCAAATTTAAAAAGTCCTGGGGCCTTGAACATCTGTTGCTTGACCCTCAGCGGCATCGCCTCCAGCGAACGATGAAATAAGTGGGGCGTCATATTAAATTTAACTCAGATAATGGTCTCTTAGACTGGGCTGGCGTTTCTAGGAGGACAAGAAAACGCATTAGACATTTGGGTTATGTGAGACGGTTTAAAGCACTTTAAAAACTTTCCGTTTTTTGGCTTTTTTCTTTGTAAAACTTTCCGCGAAAACGCCTATTTTCTTAAAAAACTTTCCGCGGCATATTTAAAAAAGAACGATTCCATCGGCACTTTAACGAGAAACGGTAATAAAGAAAACAAAATACAGTTTTTGGGCGTTAGATAAAAGACGGATAGCGAATCTTTTTGCTTTTAAATAGGTTGGCAAACTTTCTTATTTCGGGAACGCTCAGCAAAGGAGCAAGAGCCCCAAGGTAGAGAAAGACAAAGCCACGGGGACGAGGATCGCCCCGTATTTCATAAACGAGAGGAAAGAGAAATCCACCTCATGTTTTTTGAGGATGGACATCCACATGATTCCTGCCAGCGCGCCGATGGGGGTGAGATAGGCGCCGAGGTTGGAGCCGATGATGGTCGCGTAGATCGCTAGTTCGTTTTTCCCTTCCAAAATGGAGGAATAAAGGATCGACATCGGGATGTTGTTGATGAGGTTATCGAAGAGAGTGGAACTTAAGGCGTAGGCATAGCCTTCCGCCCAAGGGTTTATGGATAAAACGTCCAACGCCTTTTGAAGATAGGCAATGAGTCCGTTCTCCTTAAGCGAAAGCACAAGAAGGAACATCGAAAGGACGAAAGGGATGAGGTTATAAGGCAGGCGTTTGGCTACGTCTAAAGCATAGGTCTTGCTTTTATCGAGTAAAGCGAGGATGAGAAAGAGAACTAGAGATAAAGCGAGCAAGGCCAAATAGGGTTCGAAAGGAAGGTAGTTGCCGAGGATTAGAAAAACCAAGGCAAGAGCCAAGGCGCAAAGATTCAAAATGACCATGGGTTTGTTTTCTAGCTTCTCTTCCCCGAGATCAACCTCTTCGATGGGCTTAGCTAGATTCTTATGGAAGAGAAGGAGGATAACTCCTAGGCTAGAAAGCCCTCCGAAAAGGGTGGGCAGCCACATCTTGGATAGATAGGCAAGAAAGCTTATGCCCGTGGAAGAAGAAAGATAGATGTTCGTGGGGTTGCCGATTGAAAGGAGCATCGAATAGGTGTTCGCGTTCACGAACTCGCTGATGAGATAAGGCAAGGGGCTGATCTTCGCCTTTTTGGAGAAGAGGATGATGAAGGGGGTGAAGGTGAGGATGACGATGTCGTTGGAGGTGAAGATGGTGAGCAGGGCCACCAGCCCATATAAGGCGAAGAAGATCTTGTATTGGCTCCCCTTGGCTTTCTCTAGGGCCTTCGCGGAGAGGTAATGGAAGAAGCCGAGCTCGTCTAGGGAGATCGAGATTGAGGAAAGGGAAAGGAACAAGGCCAAAATCTTGAAGGGGTTCATCTCCCCCTCGGCGAGATTGCTCCATAAGGTAGAGAAATCGATTTGTCCGGTGGACAAAGCCACGATCGCCCCAACTAAGGTGACCACCCAGAAAGTTTGGAAGGAGAGCTTCCCGATCTTGCAGGTCGGCTTTAAGGTGATCGCAAGTATCATCAAGACGACCGTGATCAAGAAGGTAAGGGAAGAGAGGAGCATAGAAACGGGCTAGATTATAGGCTTATAGACGTACTTCGCCTTGATTTTTAGTCCGCGAGAAGCAAAAGAACAAAAAATCAATTTAGTAAATTTAGTATTGTATTAACGTAACAAAATAATTTAGAATCTACCTAGAAAGAAACAAAGAAGAAGTAAATGTTTCTTGAATGAAGAGTTATTATTATGAAAACCGTCAAACCGCTTACCTTAGCCGCCGCCTTGCCGATCCTCATGATGGGGAGCTTTGCCTCCGTTTGCGGGGAAAGGATGGAGGGGGCAAGGCAAAACGAGGCCATCCTTTATGAAACGGATAATCTGGAGCAGACGCCAGAATTGGCCTCCGACAGTATCCTTAACGCCATCTCGGTTCTCGATAAAATCAAGGCGATCTAGTTCACCGCCTCCTAGAAGAGAGGTAGAGAGATACAAGAGAAAGCGACCTACTTATAGGAGCCGTTTTTTCATTTTTAAGTCTGAATAGGCTTTTTCGGATTTCGCGGAAAGCCATCCTTCAAGAGCTCTTCATCTCTTCCTCGCGCCGCTTCGTTTAGCTGCCGCGGATGGGGCCATGCAACGATGTTCCATATTTTATGTTTGGTAACCCGCGGTTGGAAAATGTTGCAAAAAGGGTGTTTTTGAGGTTGGAAAATGTTGCAAAAATGGCGTTTTTAAGGTTGGAAAATGTTGCAAAAAACGGGTTTTTAAGGTTGGAAAATGTTGCAAGGAAGATCCTGTGATCAAGAGGGAGATGGAGAAGAAGCTCGATGAGAGGCTGGAAAACGGTGCTTTTGCTGCTTTGAGGTTAGGCAGATTGAAAAGTCGTGTCCTATCCGAGAATTTTGGGGTGTGCTTCAAGAGTTTCATCGAAATTAATCTTTTTTTAAAAGAGGGGGTGAAATTCCGCAATCATGGGAAACGTAGGCTCCCTTCTCCCTCTTGAAGCCAAGTCGGACAAGGCCAAGCATTAACGGATGAGCAAAAAGAACTTGAAATAGCCTGGCGGCCGCTAGCGACGGATTTGGCCTAAAAGCAAACGACCTCTTTAAGAGACTCCAGCCCGCGGAAACAAAGTGGAATTGGAAAGAAGCAATCCCCGATTTGTCAGGGCGATTCATCAAACTGCATAAAGGACGAACAAAATAGTCACAATGGCCCTAAACGGCGTCTCCTCATGCGATATAATGAAGTTTGAAAAAGCAATCGAGCCCCTTTATTTAGGGGCTAAGATATCAGGAGGCCCGCATCATGAAAATTTCCGCCATTCTCGAGGCATTGACGACCCGTTTCCCCACCCAAAGCGATCGCAAGCTGATGGTGGAGAATTTTTTCAAGCGAAGAAAGGAGCTCCACGTCTGCGATCTTGATATGGCGCTGATCCTTTTGGGGATGGCCTATCGCTTCGATGCCGGCGCTACCAATGAGCTAGTAAGCAAGACCCCAGAGCTCTTAAATGCGGTCAAGGACTCCTCTTATGCGAAGGTTCTGGCGCCGCTTTGCTTCAAAGACGATCTCGTCAGCGTGGACGAGGAGAAGCGCCTCAAGGAGCTCGAAGAAGAGATAAGCACCAGGATCAAGAAAGGGGCAATCGAGGAAGAGGCCTATGAGGCCATCCTTGACCATGAGCTAGTAAGCGAGATCGACCTCAAATCTTTAGACGTCACGAAGGCCGATGTGCTGAATGTGGGGGAGAAGGCGAAAATCCAGATCCATTGCAACCGCTTCTACTCTTTCGCCCTGTCCCAGACGCGCTACCGCCTTATCAGCGACATTGTCCTCACTAATCTAAGCGAGGAGCCCATCAAGGACGCGAAGCTTTTGATTTCCTCAGACCCCTCCTATGTGGAGTTCTCCGAGGTGCAGGTCGCTCTCATCAACCCCAAGCAGCCGGTCGCGATCACTGAGTTCGACCTCAAGCCGCACCTTGAGGAACTTTTGGGGCTCTCTGAGAAAGTCGCGGGAACGCTTACGGTCAAACTCGTCGCCGGGGAAGAGACTTTGGTATCCCTCACCACCGAGGTGGATTATTTTTCTTACAACACCTGGCTAGAAAACGCGCTTAGCGGTTCTAGCGCCTTGTTTTTGACTCCTAATGACGTGGCGATTCAAAACACCCTCGCCCTCGTGGGGAAAGAGCTGCAAAAACTATGTGGGGATCCCTCGATCCTTGATTATCAAGCAAGAGATAAGGATAAGGTCGTCCAGCAGCTGAAGGCCCTTTATAACGTCCTCCATGAGCAGGGCATCGCCTACATCACCTCCCCGGCCTCCTATGAGCTTGTGGGGCAGAAGCTGCGCCTACCCCATGAGGTCTTGACTCATAAGCAAGGGACCTGCATCGATCTGGCCTTGCTTTTTGCTACCTGCGTCGAGGCGATGGGTCTCCATCCTTTTTTGACGCTTGTTGAAGGGCATGCCTTCGCCGGGGTTTTCCTCGAGGAAGATGGCTCCTTCCCTCTTCTTGCCTATAACGACGCCTCCATGGCCTTGACCATGAGCAACGAAGAAGAGAACGCGATCCTCTTCCTTGAATGCACCTGCTTCACCGCGGGCAAGGCGGCAGCCTTTGAAGAGGCCGCGCTTAGCGGCAGGAACAAGGTCCTTGAAAGCCTTGCCGATCCCTATTTTGAGATGATCGACATCCAAAGGGCGAGAGCCTATGGCTTTCTCCCTCTCCCAATCAATTACGGCGACCTCGATCGGGCCGTGGTCGACTATGAGGTGGTGGAGCAAAATAAGGTCCGCCTCGCGCGGAAAGACTATTCCTACAAAGGAGGGAAGGTCGCTCTTTCCGAGGCCGTGCTTAGCAAGTTCGACGTCTGGGAGAAGAGGCTGCTTGATCTTTCCAAAAGGAACCAGCTCATCAGCTACAAGGTAGCCGGGCATGGGCTGCAGCTATATTTCTACGACATGGGCGCGCTTTATCGCGCCTTCGTGAAGAACAACGGGAACTACCATCTTGGCCTGCTGCCTATTGAAAGCGACTCCTCCTTTGAGCTTCCCTTGGCCAGCGAAGCGCAATATGAGCAAATCAACGCCGACTTCGCGAAGAAAAACCTGCAGCTGCTCCTCCGCAACAAGAACCAGGCCACCTCGCTGCGTTTCTTCGAAAGGGAGAGGAAAAAATCCTTTGAGGAAACAGGCTCGAACGTCTTCTATCTGGCTTTAGGCTTCATCCGCTATTTCGAGACGAGCAAAAGCACCGCCCCCTTATTCGCCCCCATCGTTTTGATGCCCGTTGACCTCGTCAAGCAAAGCAAGGACAGCTACTGCATCAAAGGCAGGGAAGAGCCCCCATTCCTTAACATCTCGATCTTCGAGTTCTTCCATCAGGAATACGGGGTCAACTGTGATGACCTCCTCACTCAGATAAACTTCGAGGAAGAAGATCTTGACATCGATTCCTTGCTTAACACGGTCGAAGAGAAGGTAAGGAAACTGAAGAGGACCTCCATCGTGAGGACGGCCTGTTTGAACATCTTCAATTTCTCAAAAGCCGTCATGTGGGCGGATGTGAAATACCGCAAAGAGGAGCTGGCCAAAAACAGGATCATCCATTCGATCATCGCCGGGAATTATGCCTGCAGCGAGCTAGAAAAGATCGGAGAGGGCATCGACGACGAGTCGAGTAATCCGATGGATCTGGCCTTGCCTCTTCCCGCCGACTCTAGCCAAATCATCGCCGCTAATGACTGTGCTTTAGGGAAGAACTTCATCTTGCAAGGGCCGCCTGGCACAGGCAAATCGCAGACCATCACCAACATGATCGTCAACGCGATCTATCAGGGCAAGACCGTCCTTTTCATCGCCGAGAAGATGGCGGCCCTCGAGGTCGTGCAGAAGCGCCTCAACTCGCTTTCTTTGGGCAAGTTCGCTTTAGAGGCCCATTCAGCCAAAGCCGACAAGAGCTCGCTGATGAGCCAGTTCGAGCAGCGGGTGGAGCTAGGCTCGACCCTCTCCCCAAAAGAGGACTACCTCACCTTGGCCAATCGCCTAAAGGAAGAAAGGGACGAGCTTAACCGCGTGATCAAAGTCCTCCATAAGAAAGGGGACTATTTCCTTTCTTTCTACGACGCTTTCGTTAATTACCTCAACATCGAAGAGGGCGTCCCCGCTTTATCGATCCCCGAAGAATACATGAAGGGGCTCACCCTTGATGAGTTTGGCGAGTCTTGCCGGCTCAGCAAGGATCTTTATGGCCAATACCTCTCTAATGGCGGCTACGCGGATAACCCCTTTTTGATGATCGTTGAGAAGAATTACGTCCCCGGGGTCAGCAAGAGGAAAGTAAGCGAGGCTTTGCTTTCTTACAAAGAGCGTCTGCTTGTTTTCTTAAGGGAATGGGAAAGCTTCGCCGCGCTTAATGGGCTTTCTCTAAGCTCCTCTAGAAAAATAATCGAAGCCCTTTCCTCTTTCTTAGAGCAAGAGCAAAGCTACCACGATTGCTTGCCTTCTTTGCTCGATGTCGACCTCTCTTCTTTCGATAGCGAGGTAAGCAAGCTCCTCCGCAGTGGCGTCGCTTACGATCAAGAACTCGGGGAGATGAGGATCAAGTTCTTCGATGGGGTTTTCGATGCGGACTGGGAGAGAGATTGCCAAGACTACATTTTGCTTGAGGGGTCTTCCTTCCTGAAGAAGGGTTTAGGAAGAAGGAAGATACGGAAGAAGCTCCTCTCTTACCAGCGGCATAAGTCCTTAATCAAAGCGAAAGACTTCCCCAAGGTTTTTGAGGACCTGCTTGCCCTTAAGGAAAAAGAAAATAGCCTCAAAGCAGGGATGAAGAAATACCGCTTCCTCTTCGGGGATCCCGGAGCTTATGACGTGCGCAAGTTCGATTTCTCTCTCTTCAAGTCCCGTTATGACCTGACGAAAGAGTTTTTGGACCGGTTCGGCGGCGTTTTCTCCGCGAAGCAGCTGCTCTCTCTTTTAGAGAAGGCCTCTAGCTTCTCCCTTAAAGGGAAAGCCTCTTTGCTTGAGTCTTATTCCTCTTTGAAGGAGAAAGAGAAGGAATTAGAAGGAAAGGGCTTCGACTTCTCTCCTCTTCTAGCGAAAGGGGAGGAAACGGAGAGGCTTTTGTCTTCGGTCATCTCCTGCCTAGAAAGAATCGACTACCTCCCGAACTGGTGCGCCTTCCTTTCTAGCATCGAGCGCGGCAAAGAGCATGGCCTAGATTTCGTATTGGCTAGGGTCTATAGCGGAGACAAATTAACCCATAGCCTGGAGCTTTCCTATAAGAAAGGGGTCTATGCGCACATCATGAGCGCTTCTCTCCTTGGCGATGAGAAGGGCTCCTTCAACTCCGTAGAGCTAGAAAAGCACCTCAAATACTACAAGGAGCTCATCGAGAGGTTCCGCGACCTCACGATCAGGGAGACCGCAGCCAGGGTTTCTTCCAGAATGCCTTCGATCAACGACTCCTCCCCCTCTTCGAGCCAGCAAGGGATCTTGAACAAAGCCATCAAGAGCAAATGCAGAGGCAAGTCCGTCCGTCAGCTCTTCGAGGAGATAAAAGGCATCCTCCCTCGCCTTTTCCCCGTCTTCTTGATGTCGCCGATCTCCTGCGCTCAATACCTTAGCCCCGACATGCCTAAATTCGACATCGTCATCTTCGACGAGGCCTCCCAAATGCCCACCAGCGAAGCCATCGGGGCGATCGCTAGAGGCAAAAGCCTTGTCGTGGTGGGGGATTCTAAGCAATTGCCCCCGACCTCATTCTTCCAAAACAAGCTTGGGGAGGATCTAGATAGCTCCCTTGCCGACCAAGAGAGCATCTTAGACGATTGCTCGGTCATCGGGATGCCTTCGCGTTACCTCGCCTGGCATTACCGTTCCCGTCATGAGTCGCTTATCCGTTTCTCCAACGCGAAGTTCTACGGCAACCGCCTGGTCACCTTCCCTTCGCCTAACGACCTCTCCACGAAGGTGAGGTTTGTTAACGCCCATGGGGTCTACGGGGAGAAAGGGGCCACCAACCCGATTGAGGCAAAAGCCATCGTGAAGGAGATCGCTAGAAGGCTCTCTTCCCCTGAATTAAGAGAAAGAAGCATCGGGGTGGTCACCTTCTCTTCCGTCCAGCAGGAGATGGTGGAAGACCTTTTGCAGGAGTATTTCTCCTCCCATAAGGATATGGAAAGAGTTAACGCGGAGAGCAAAGAGCCCATCATCGTGAAGAACCTCGAGAACATCCAAGGGGATGAGCGCGACGTGATCCTCTTCTCGATCTGCTATGGACCGGATAAGAAAGGCAACCTCTATTACCGTTTCGGCCCCATCAACATGCAAGGCGGGGAGAAGAGGCTCAACGTCGCGGTGAGCAGGGCGCGTTATGAGATGGTGGTCTTCGCCTCCTTCGAGCCGGAAAGACTCTCCTCCATGCGTAGCCCCTCGAAAGGCGCCAGCGAGCTCTATAACTTCCTTCGCTACGCAAAAGATGGCAGCGAATCTCTCACTCTTCCTAATGGCAACGTCATCGAGAACAAGGTGGGCTTTGAAAAGGATTTGGCCACTCGCCTTGAGCAAGAAGGCTATAAGACCAGCATCGACGTCGGAAAATCCTCTTTCCGCGTCGACGTTGGGATCATCGATCCTGAGGACGAGGGGCGATATATCCTCGGCATCCTCTGCGATTCCTATTCCTACGAGTCCGCGCTGACCAGCAAAGACAGGAACCTCGTCCAGCCTAGCGTCCTCGATGGCCTAGGGTGGAACCTTTTCCGGGTCTGGTCTTTTGACTACCTCGACAATCCTTCTCGCGTGGTGGGTCTCATCAAGGAGAGGGTGGAGGATATCCGCCTGCATAGAGAGAAATACAAGCATCAGGAGAAAGAGGCCGCTTCCCTCATCGAATTCGAGAAGAAGGAGATCGCGCGGGCGGATTATGGAAAGCCCTACCTTTCCTATACGAAGGTCTTTGGCTATGAGCTAAACGCCCAGCAGTCCTTCGCCATGAAAAAGCAGATCGTCAAGGAGATCATGGAACTAGAGGCGCCGATCGAAGATAGCCTTCTTCAGCTTCGCTTCGCTAACGCCTTAGGCTTGGCTTTCCTCGGGGAGGGGAACAAGAAGGTTCTTTCCGTTTGCCTAACAGAGCTAAGAGCCAGAAAGAGCCAGAATCCCAGCAAGAGCAAGACCTTCTATTGGCGGGAGGACCAATGCGAAGAAGGGAAGGCCAAGCCTTTGACCGCCTATCGTTACGACGAGAATAAGCTCCGACCCTTCGAAGACACCCCCAAAGAGGAGATCTTCCTCGCCGTCAAAGAGGCTTTGATTAATGGCGGGGCGATGTTCAGGTCGGAGCTCAAAAAGAGCGTGGCCAATTTGTTTCACCTCAAGGCCTTGACCAAGAAATACGCCGACACCATCGACGAGGCGCTTGATTATTATTTGGATAAGAAGGCGCTAGTGATGGTCGATGATGGCTCTAGGGTCGCCCTAAAGGAGATGGAGGAATGATCTTACTTGCCCTTTCTTGGAACCTCGTCCCTCTTTATGTGTTCCTAGGAGTGGTGGGGGCGATTGCCCTGATCGCTCTTCCTTTGGCCATCGCTGATTCGATAAGGAACAAGAAGGTCCTTTCTTTTAGCCCCTATCTCGCCTCTTTGAAGGCGCTTAGCGAGTCTTATCGCTTGCTCCCTCTCCAGAAAAACCAAGAAACCATCACATTCGCCCTCCCTTCTAAAAAGGTCTTCGATAAATTCAACGTGGCGAAGCATTTCGAGGGGACAATAGCAAGCGACCTCGCCCATTTCAAAAGCATCGTCAGGATGGTTGAGACCAACAAAGAGACCTTCGCCCGTTACCAAAAGGAGCTAGGCGCCCTCTCCTTGACTGAGGATGAATCTTTCGCAAAGAAAAACGGCATGTCGCTTAAATCCTTTCAGAAAAGGGAACTCAAGTTTGGGAAGAAGCTATTGATAAAACAGCCAAAAGAGTATTCGCTCACGCTTGAGCGCACCTACACTTCCCCCGCGGGCAGGAACCATTACGTGCTCCGTTCCTCCTTTTCCTACGCGAAGATCAAAGAGATGGTCACTAAGCTTACCTCCGCCCCGAAATGGGCTAAGCCCTTGGATAAGGCCACGAAAAAAGTGGAACGTAAGCCGGAGAAAAAAGCCAAAGGCAAGATCGGGTCTAGCCTCACTCTTGAAGCGGACCTAGAGGAGATCGAATAGGACGAGGATAGCCTTAAGCCACGCGGGCCTATTTGACGCGGTAGGACCTGTTTTTATTCGATCCGCTGATACTGATTTCGTTTGTCATCGCCGAGAGAATCGCCCTGGTCCTAGGTTTGCTTAGGCCAAGATGAGCGGCGATCTCGCTACAGGTCGATTCCCCTTTGTCCCTAAGATACCCCACGATCTCGCTCTCTGAGGCCACGGTCTTTTTGCCGCTTTTTGGGCCGAGGGAGGGCTTTGCTCCAGGCCTTTTTTCCAGCGGGAGGGCCAGAATCACTCTATCGGGGTCGAATTGCTCCTCGATGAGGGGCTCCTTCAATCCTTCTTCTTTCCAAATGCCGATGATTTTCGGGACCCCGCTGCCGGCACGTTCGCCGACGTCGATGAGGTTGAACATCTTCATTAGCCCCCGATTCCTAGGGTCGCTTATTCCTCCTTTGAGCATCTGCTCCTTCCCCGTTCTGCTATAGCCGGGGTTGGCGAGAGTGATTTTGCTGCTTTCGAGGGTGATGACCACCCCTCTGGAACCGTAATAATCCGCGTTGACCAGGCAATTGGCTAAGGCTTCGCGAATGGCTTCATGCATCGGGGTGTCGTCCACCCTCGTCCCCTCTTTGATCTTAAAGGGGACGCTTAAGGCTTGCTTCAGTTTGCCATAGACGCGGTAATAGAAGTCGAAGACGTTCCCTGACCAATCTCCGGAGCTAGACTCCAAGCGATCGTCCCAACGCCTCTCCTCGCTCCCCTGGAAGCGGTAGTCGAGGAAATAATGAGGGAATTGCCTTACGATGTCGTATTCATTCCCCAGCATCAAAAGCCCGGCGGCCGTCGGATGGGGCGCGTCGTCAGCCTTGGAATGGGCAAGCGCGCCGATACTGCGCAGGAACTCCTCCTCGCTAAATCTTAAGAAGGGATGGCCTGGCTTAAGCGAGGCGAAAACGTTCCGATAGGCTTTCACCGACTCCTTGTTGAGGGAATCCAGCCCCATATCATCAATGACCATCATGTCGATCGACTCGTCTGCCTGGTCGCGGATCATCGTTTTCACCTGCAGCCTTGTGCAATGGTAATCCCCTTCCCAATTTCTCCTGTAGGAGCCGTTGAAGATGTCGTTGTTGATGTAAACGGGCTTCATCTCCCTTGGGGCGGCGGGGACATGGATAACCATAATGATGTCCCCTTTATAGACAAAGGTTTCGACGTCCTTCTCGCGGAGGAGGTTGACGCTGACCTTGGTGGCGTTATTCAGGGTGTCCCAAAACTCTTTTTGCAGGCGCGAGGCGTTTTGCAGCCCGGTGGTGGACCAGCTTCCGTCTTTGTTTTCCTTTACTCCTAGAATGATGACCCCGCCGCGGGAATTGGCGAAAGCGGAATAGGTCTCCCAAAGGGTGAGGGGCAAGCCCATGCTTGCTTTTTTGACTTCGCGTCTATTGTCTTCGCGATACGAGTCGAAGCTCGATAAATCAAACAAATTTTCCATGTCCGTTCTCCTTCTTCAATAATATTTTATGGCTTGCATTTATTATTAACAAGCGATAAACGCAATTTAGCAAGCGATAAAAAACAAGCGATAAATGAGGTTGCTTCTTTTGTTTCTTCCTGGTCGCCTACGCGGATTTAATTCCGGAAAAGCGTGACTATGACGAAGAAAAAATCTTGAATCCCCTTTGTGTTGTTTTTAGGAAAGAAATTCAGAGGATTGCTTTTTATCGCTTGCTTTGATCTTTGCAAGCGATAAAAAGGCCTGTTTTCAAGGCTTGCTTCGCCTTTGTTAGAGAGGGGGGCGACCGCGCCTAGTCCGCTTTACTGAGGATGAGGGAAAACATCTTTGTAAAGGAGTTTTCTTTTTCATGGCTTATCCCTCCTGACTTTTGGGTGAAGGGGCGTTGCCCCTCACCCTATATATAAAGAGGAATAGGACCTAAACCCTAAGCGGATAAAAGAAAAAGCTTCTTGCCCTTGAGGTTAGGATAAGACTACGGCCTGGAGTCGGTTTGACGGTCATTGTCCTCGCTTTTAAGGGCGTCTGGTAAGAGCGTCAGTCCAACCCGGTTGATAAAAGTACTTGTAAAAAAGAGCGCCGGCGAAGGGTTTTAGAATGGAGTGTCTACTTTAAGTTTACCAGTGCAAGGTATTCCCTGACGTAGAGGTAGATGGTCTGCTGCGACGTGCCATGCGCCTCCGATGCCTCCTTGACGGTAAGCTCGTGTTCGTAAACGCGCCTGCCTATGTCTAATTTTTCCTTCGTCATGTCTCCGTTTGTGACCTCCTTGTATAAATTCTAGATTAAGCTGTCCAGGAATTTGAATGGAGTGTCTACTTTAAGGTTACCAGTGCAATTACCAGTGCAGATTCAATAAGTAAAAATGCGCAAAAGTGATATAATTTCAGCATATCTATAGGAGTGGGAATGGTTAAATATATGATATATGCTGAAGCTATCAAAAAGTTAAGAACAAAGATGATGCTAAGCCAGACTGAACTAGCGAATCTTCTAGGGGTTTCTTTTGGGACGGTAAACCGCTGGGAAGCCGGAAAATACACACCTACTTTTAAAGCAAGAAGAAAACTTGCACCATATTTTGAAAAATACAATATAGAAATCGAGGGAAATGAATATGGCAACCAAATTAATGGATGAAGCTAAGAAAAATAAGTCTGATGAGTTTTACACACAATTGAACGACATCGAATTAGAATTAAAACATTACAAAGAATTCTTTAAAGGAAAGATTGTTCTATGCAATTGTGATGATCCTTTTGAGTCTAACTTTTTCAAGTATTTTGCCTCTAATTTTAATTACCTGAACCTAAAAAAACTAATTTGTACTTGCTACGATGGCTCTCCAATTGTTGGTGAACAACTATCTTTGTTCGACTTCATGGATGAAAACGACATTGAAGAAAAGAAAACAGCATATAAACTTGAGATATCTGAGGTTGACGACTACAACTGTGATGGAGCTATAGACATTTATCCTTGATTCTCGGAAACGTGACGATGAAATCTTGTCATCATCCGTAGAAAATG
>CAVFEQ010000032.1:0-9418 GCA_963621535.1 Paludibacteraceae bacterium
GCCAGGGAGTATCTGGAAAAGCTGATAACCGAGATCCCGGAAAACCCAAAGGAAGAGGAGCTCGAAAAGCTGCTGCCTTGGAACATAAAATCCTAATCCGATCCCATCCGAATCGGTTCGAATGGGAGAAAATTTACGCTTACAATAAAACTACCCCAATAGAAAAGCGTAGCTACCAATTACGATAACTACGCTATTTTTCTACCCTTTTAGAAATCCCTTGTGTGCGACTCTAAATTCTAGGCGTCTTTTCATGGATTTATCGCGCCGCATTGCCCAACAGCGCGAAACAGCTTTTTAACAAGATCTGCCCAAGCTCTTCGCTTTGGGAGATATAGAGATAAGGATGGCGGAGGAATGGGGATTCGAACCCCAGCTGGAGCGGCGCCCCACTATCGGTTTTCAAGACCGACCCCTTCAGCCACTTGGGTATTCCTCCGTTTGGTGGTCCATATTGGATTTGAACCAATGACCACACGATTATAAGTCGTGAGCTCTAACCACTGCGCTAATGGACCGCGCGGAGAGAATTATAACTTCCTAACCCGTTAAGGGAAAGAAGGACATTTTCCCCGAAAAACCCCTTTTATTTCGTGTCTAGGCCCTTATTCGATAAGAGATTCTCCTGCAGATATTCTTCAAACGTCATGAAGCGATACCCATGCTCTTTGAAGATATCGATGTAATGAGCAAGCCTTTTCTTCCACTGCTTTCTCCCATTGCCAAGATAAACGTTATCCCTTAAGCGAAGGTCAGGATGGTATCTCCAAGAGTAGGAGGAGAATTCGAAGGGGTGGGCATTCAAGACGAAGGGGTCTCCTCTTTTGGCGTGGTCCTTCATATAAGAAGAGACCTCGAAAAGAGGGAAAAACCTAGGCACCACTCCCCCGCCTAAAGGAAGGCCTTCGAAAGGCCCAAAGGGAACAAGAGGCAAAGCGAACTCGACGAAACCCTTATATTCATATAGATAAGGGGCGATCTGCCGATAACCATCTAGTTTCGGAGAGGGGGAGAAAGAGGCCCAGCTTTTGCTGAAACAAAGGGAAGAAGAGTAGGCAAAGCCCAAGGAAGAAAGCGCAGCATGCTCCACCTCGCTTAGCGCCCAGCCGGGCGCGCGATATCCTTTGATGGCAATGCCAAGTTTCTTTTCGACTTCTTCTTTGGCTTTCTTGGTCAAAGATTCGAATTCTCCTAAAGAATAATTCGTCGCCAACACGTGATCGTAGCCATGAATTCCGATCTCAAAGCCAAGCGACAAAGCCTCCTGCAAGAAAGGAAGGTCTTCCTCCAAACGGGAGGCTAAGACGAACAAGGTTGCCTTGACCTCTTTCTCCTTGCACAAAGAAAAGAAGGTCCTCACCCCGTCCATCGCCGAAGGGAGATTTTCTTTCCCTTTTTCGTTCATGAAGCAAAGAGAGTCCTTCAAATCCTCGACGTCGAAGGAAAGGAATGCGACTTTTTCCATAAGAGCAAGGGAATTATCAATTCGCGGAAAGAAAAAGAAAAGATTTTGTTCTTTTTTGGGCAAAACAGGCTTTTCCGCTTTATTCATGGGGTGAGGAGAGAAGCTCCTTAGAAAGAAGGACCCATCGAACATGAAAAAACCTTTGAAGAAAAATAACGTCAAAAACACCATCACCATCGGAGCATCTCTAGCAATCCTATGCGGAATTGTTGCCACAGGCATCGCAAAAAAAAGCTTATTCAACGGCGAACTGACCCCATCGTCAACAGAAAGCAGCGACGAGAAAATAGAAGATCATGGGCTCAACGTTAAATACGTGAAAACCATTCAGGGGGATGGGCAACACCTGACGAAGATCTTCACCTATTCAATCACCCCCTCTAACGCCTCCAAAGAAGTCACCTTGTCCATCTCCTGGGAGGACTCCAGCTACACGGAAGACACGGCCGATTACTTTGAGACTTCCATCGACACGAGCTCTTCCGAGATCTCCATCAAATGCATCAAGGCTTTCGACCACGTGGCCCTTGCTAAAGTTACTTCCGTAATCGACCCTGATCTCAATGCAAGCATCACGTTGAATTACGTCCAGAAGTTCCTTGGCTTTTTGCCTAGAGACGACACGTCCCGCGGAATTATGCGTATCGACACCCTTTCTACCGGTCAAGGCCCAAGAGACGAAGCCTCCTTCATAAAATTGATCACGGAGCAATCCACCGCGTATGCCTACCCCGCTTTTAGCGACGTCTACACCAAGGAATATCCTGCTGGCCATACGGCGAGTTACGACGCCTATTACAGAAAGTCTAAGTGCTATAGCGAGCATCCAGACCTCGGGCAGGAAACCGAGCAGCGTTATGAAGCCGCCATGAAGGTCGTTGAGGAAGAAGCGGGAGGGGCGCTTTGGACAAAGCAAACCCAAGAAGACCTCATTGAAGGAATCGCTAAAATTTACGAGAGGATGAGCTACGACGATCAAAGGCTCCTCAACGAAGCTAGCTATATTGGCATCAGGCGTCTATACACCACGACGATAAGTCTTGGAGAAGAGAGCTACTCCTACCCATCCTACTGGGTGCTTAGAGTGGATGTGAAAAGCTTAAGAAGCTATCTAGCGGATGTGACCGTAAGCTTAGAAGAGACCAACCTCGATTTCTAATCTCCTTTCTAAAGAAGGGCTGCAAAAAGCCCTTCTTTTTCTTAAATAAGAGGTTTTTGCGGGGTTTTACAAAGCAACAGACGAGGTCAGTTTGCTGGTGTTATGACGGTCTAAAGAGGAAGAATAATTGGAAGAATATACGGTTCCTTTCTTTTTGATGTAGTCCGCGGCGATGTCGCGATACCCTCTTTCCTCCCCTTCTTCCGTCTTTAGCTTCCCGCAGATTGTGGCTCCAGGGAAATAATCGCGGACATGGTTTTTGTTCTGATGGACGGCAAGATAGTCGATCACCGCGATGCGGTAGGTTTTGCTGGATTCGAAAGCTTCTTCCCTCGCTCTAGCGATGTAGTTATATCCGGCCTCGTAAAGCAAGGCGCTACCGCTAGTTTCGATGAGATAGATTTCATTGTCGAAAGGGAGGGCGGAGAAGAGCTCGCTATAAGTAAGGGAGCCCGAAGAAAGATTCTCCCTGCTGACATTCACCATCGCTAGATCCACCGTATCGAAGCTTTGGCTCGCCTCCTCTAGAATCGCCTCCGCCACAAGATTGGGCAATGCTTCCTTCTTGCTGAAATAGCCGCTTAGCGTCCCTAAGGCCTTCTTCCCAACTTCCTCGCTTTCTTCTCCATAAGAAGAAACCAAATCAGAAATCGCCTTATCGTATCCGGAGTTTTTGCTTTCTTGTTTCATGGTCGCTCCGCCGATAGTCTCGAGTTGGCCGCTGACTTCACCTTCTGCGCTTACGGTTAAAGTGACATGCGAGGCGTTTTCTCCTTTGTCGCTATTTTGTGTGAAGATGACCCCGTTTTCCACCGCACTTTCAAGTCGATGGGTGTGCGCGCACAAGACAAGGTCAACATAGCGCTTGCCGCTGACTGGAGAAAGGCTCGTTACGCCCTTCCCAAGCATATTGTCTTGCGCAGCGTGGAAGGAAAGGATGACGACGTCGCACCCCTTTTCGACGCGCAGCTCATCGGAGAGCTCTTTGACGATGGGAGCAGGGTCTTTGAAGCAGACATCCTCCACGTAAGTCGAGGTGATGGAGGTGTATTGATCTGCGCCTATCGCCCCGATGATCCCGACCTTAAGCCCGTTTTCCTGCTCAGAAATCACGTATTCCCCGCCGTAACTACTGAGCTGGTCCGTTCCTTCTTGCCCGTTTTCGTAGTTATAGAGGTTCGCGCAGAGATAAGGCGTCTGGTAGAGGGCGGAGGAAAAGCGGTCTTTGTTCGCCTTAAGCGCCTCTAGCCCCCAGTCGAAATCGTGGTTTCCTAAAGACAAAACGTCGAATTCGCATTCGTTCATGACATCGGCGAGCAGATTCCCGCGGTTGTAATTGCTTTCTAGCGTTCCCTGGAACATATCGCCAGAAGAAATAAGAAGGGTATTCTCCTGCTCGCCGCGCTTTTTGAAATAGGTCGCGACGTTTTCTATTCCCGGATAGGAGCCTTCTTCTTTGATTTGACCATGGAAATCGTTGATCGCGTAGATGTCTAACGTCCTCTCTTTTCCTTCGTTCGAGTTCGAGTCCCCTGCTTCGCAAGAATCGGCATCAGAACCCGTCTCGGTATCCCCGGTGTTGTTAGCGGAATCAAACGAGTTTTCTTTGTTTGAGTCTCCATCGCTATTTTTGATATTCGGAAAAGAAAAAGAACAAGAAGCAAGGAGGGGCAAAACCAAGGCGAAAAAGCGATATTTCATGCGGATATTTTACAAAGGTTGTCTCTGATTTAGTAGCGACAAAAATTGATATCTATCCCCACTTTCGTAAGGTCGTATAATAGCCCTCATGGCAAAGAAGAAAAAAATCGCAATCATCGGAGCCGGGATAAGCGGGCTCACCGCGGGCATCTACTGCCTCGACAATGATTTCGACGTGGAGATATACGAGAAGAACCCGGTCCCCGGCGGGGTGTGCATGGGATGGTACCGAAAAGGGATTTACATCGAAGGCTGCGCCCATTGGATCATCGGCATCGACCCCTCCTCCAATCTTTACCCTCTTTGGCATCACATCGGGGCGGTCAATCAAAGCACCAAAGTCTACCCCACCACTTGTCTTACTAGCTTTGAGCTAAGCGATGGCAAGATCTTCCATTTCTATAGCGATCTTAAGGCCCTTTATAAGGAAATGATCAGCACTTTCCCCAAAGACAAGCGCCTTATCCGCAAATTCATCCACCATTGCCGCGCTTACCGCCACGTGAACATCCCCGTGAAGAAGCCCGTTGAGCATATGGGCCTTTTTGAGAAGAGCGGGTTCGCCTTGAAGATGGCCCCGATGGGCTTATCTTATTTGGCCTCGGTCCATCGCTCGGTCGGCGAGTTCGCCTCAAAAGCCAAAGACAAGGACCTTTCTTCTCTCTTGACCCGCTACCTGAGCGAAGAATACAACATGCATTCCTTCTATTATATCGCAGGCGCCCTCTCCAAAGGCGAAAGCGGGCTTCTAGAAGGCGGGTCCATCCCCATGATCGCCCGCATCGCCGAGAAATTCAAAAAAGAAGGCGGCAGCTTGAACCTTTCTTGCCCAGTCAAGACCATTGATCTGGAAGATGGGGTGGCTAAAGGTCTTACTTTGGAGGATGGAAGAAAAATAGAGGCGGATTACGTCATCTCCACCGCTGACGCGCACTTCACCTTCAAGAACCTTCTCCAAGGCAAGGTCGAGGACCCTTATTTCGAAAGCCGTTTCAGCGACAAGGAAGGCTTCCCTTTGATCTCCGCCTTCCAATTCTCTTTCGCGACAAAAAAAGACATCTCCGCGTTTCCCTCGACCATGGACTACCTTTGCTCTCTCCCTTTTCTTGGACGCAATGTGAGTTCCCTCTCCGTCCGATCTTTCGCCTTTGATCCGACTCTCTGCAGTAGAGGTTACACCCCCATGACGGTTTTGCTGCTTTCAAAAGAAGGGGATTACGCGGCGATGAAAGCCATGAACAAAGAGGATTATTTGGCCTTTAAAAATGAAAAAGGCCTGCAAATCGCCGCTATTTTGGAAAAGAAGATGGGTTTATCTAAAGGCGACATTGAACTTCTAGACGTCGTCACCCCGCTGACTTACGAACGCTACACGAACGCCTACGAAGGCTCCTACATGTCCTTCCTCTCCACCAAAAAATCCAGGGAGCTTTGGCGCAAAGGCAATTTTGTCGACGCCGAGAACTTCTTCTACGCCGGGCAATGGACGATGTCCCCAGGCGGGCTTCCTATCGCCTTGTTCTCCGGCAAGCACGCCGCCTATAACGTCTGCAAAAAGGATGGGCGGAAGTTCCTTAACAAAGAAAAGGAAGACAGACGGGCCTACCTAATCCGCACCAAGAAAGCCTAAGCTATCTCCCAACAATCGTCGATTTCCCTGACTTCTTGCCTTCATAAAGCAAGGCATCGCAGACAGAGGCCGCGGCAAAGAACCCCGTTTCGCTATCAAAGAGCACCTCGCGATACCCTCCCGTGAAGGTGATTTGCCCACAGCCTTCCGAGAGCTCTTTCTTCACACGGCTTTGGAAGGTGGCGATCATGGTCTCGAAGGTATCCCGCCCTTCGCCAAGCAAAACGACGAACTCGTCTCCGCCATAGCGATAGACGACGTCTTTGCCAAAGACATCCTTAAGCAAAGAGCCGAACCCAACGAGGAGGCGGTCTCCTTCATCGTGGCCATAGGTGTCGTTCCAATGTTTGAAGTCATCGATGTCGAGGACCATCAGGAAGCAAGGGTGGCCATAGAACTTCTTCTGATCAAGATTCAAGGCGAAGCGGTTTCTCGTCTTCGTCAGCGTATCGATCGTCGAAAGGCGGAGCATACGCAGGGAGAGTTTGTAAAGGACGAATCCTAAGATAGCGCAGACGATGACTAGGCCGATGCCGACGATGTAATAAAGCGGGCTTAGCGTCCGTTTCAAAGAGGAGGCGTTTTCCGCTAGGCAAGGCACGAAGGCGCAGAACAAAGTCAGGATCAAGAAACCAGAACCGAGAAAGATGAAATTTTTCCAGGGCCTATTCCTGTAGCAACAGAACAAATAAAGCATCGTAAGGGCGTAGAGGCAGTCGAAAACCTGCAATTGGTAATCCTGCCAGGTGAGGAAGGCCCCGAACAAAATGCTGATCCCAAAATAAGTGAGCAGAACCCCTTCTGTGACTTCATGGGTAACCGGGCGCTTCCTCTTTTTGTAAAAGATCGAAAAAAGCATCGCGGAGACGGAGAACAAGACGTATATCCCAAGTACGATGAAACGGGGAAGGGCGTAACCGTTTATGCTATAAAGCGAGACGTCAGGGAAAATTACCGAATCAAAGCTCATTCCCAAGAAAACGAGGCAAGTCATCACCACGGCGAAGAAAGGGGCGCAATAGGCAAGGAAGCTCATGTTATAGGAATCAAGGCAGGTCTTCTCGGCGAAAGAGGCTTTCTCGCTCTTCGTTTTCTTTCTCTCCTGAAAGGCCTTTTCACTGTTTTGATTTCTAGGCTCCTCCTTGTTTTTAGAAGCTAAGAAAGAGACGAGAAGCCCTACGGATTCTAAAAGGCAAACCGCGGTCTGCTCGCGCTTATCCAGGCAATAATCAATGCAAGTGAGATAGCCAAGGATTTTCTCGCCTTTGCGGATGGGCGCGATCATCGCCCTAGAGCAAGTGGTCAAACCGTTTTTCTCCGGGGCATCAAGCGAATCGTAATACCCGCGCTTAGCAATCTGCTCATCAAAGCCAATGATGTGAGCGGAGGAGAAAGCAAAGGAAGGGGCTTTGCTAAGCTGCGGGGCATAAGATAAGACGCGCGCGGTGCCGGCGGTGATCTTGTATAAGGCGAAGCGGCAGGAAAGGCTGCGGGAAAGCCCCTCCAAAAACAGGTTGATGGTTTGGGTGGAGTGGCCCTCCGCAAGCGCTTTACTCGCCTTATAAAGAAGGCTATCCGCGCCGGCGTCGTGCCGGTTTTTCATGTTGAGGATCTCTTCTTCGCTGATCTCGAAGAAGCGGAAGAGGAAGGTATCCTCCTCCCAAAGGGGGGAGACGGAATAGAAGATGTTGCAAGAAACATCCTTGGCATAGAACTCGCCGGTGACCGCCCCTTTTGCTTCCTTAGCCTCCAAGCAAAGCTCAATCCAGCGCGTGGAAGGATTGGGGAAAGTGTCTTGCAAGGTCATCGTCAGCAGCTTGCTTTTGGAAATGCCACTGCCGCTTTCTTGCTTCTTATTGCAATCGATGTAGCGCAAATTGACGGCCTTCCCGCTTTCGTCGCGAATGAGTTTCACCGTCAACGTGGGGAAAAGAGCCTCTTCCATGAGATACTCTTCGCTAGAAGGCTCAAGCACAATAAGAATCGCATAGCAAGGGGAACTTACCCCTTTCCTTGCGATTTCTCTCGCCGTTACTTGATATGCCGGCAGGCCTTTTTCAAGGAAAGGGAAGGTGATTGGGTTGCCTGAGGAGATCGCGCGCTCAATCGCATTGATAAAGCCGGGGGTCGGGGCTTTTGCAAAGGGCAGGCGCGTTTTGGTGAAGGAGGAGAAATTGACCATCCCTCCTTTTTCTAAAAACTCGCGGTAGGCTGGGGTTCCTCTGAGGAAGTAACACTTTCCCTCTTGATATTCCAGAATGCCTGCTCTCGTACCCTGGTCAGTTTCGATGCCGCGAGGACGCTCAAGGCAAGCGATGCCGATCTCTTCGTAATAAGGGGTGTCCAAAGGGTTCTCCCTCGCCCATTTTGAGTTGCGGCTTAAAACCTTTTCAAGCGGGGCTGGTTTTTCGTAATAGAAGCCTTGGATTTTGTCGCAGCCGTTGCTTTGGAGGAAAACCAATTGCTCAAAGGTCTCCACCCCTTCGCAAAGGGTGTCGATGCCAAGAGCCTGGGCCATGCGGAGAATGCTTGAAAGAAGGGGTTTCACTTTCTCGTTGGTCCCGAAGTTGCGCATGAACTTCATGTCGATCTTCACGAGGTCGAACTGCAAGTCGGAAAGGACGTTGAGAGAGGAATAGCCCGTCCCGAAATCATCCATCCAGACTTGGAATCCCGCATCATGGAAACGCTTGATCTGGGTCTTGACGAATTCTTGATCGTGCCCGGCGACGGCTTCGGTGATTTCGATGTGGACCAAGGAATGAGGGTAGCCGCCTTTCCGCAAGGCGCTGACGATCTCTTCCACCATGTCGGCTTGTTCGAAGTCGAAACGGGAGAGGTTCAAAGAGACCGGGACCAAAGGGATGTTGGCCTTTCTTTTCTGGTCAAAGCCCTCGACGATGAGCTTTATCATGCGGATATCGACCCGGTAGAGAAGATGGGCTTCTTCTAAATAAGGGATGAAATCACCCGGGTTGACGATGCCTAGGACAGGGTCTTCCCACCTTGCAAGAGCCTCCTCTTCGCACACAAGGCCATTCACTGAGCGGAAAATCGGCTGGTAATAGGCTTTGATCCAGTTTTTCTCTAGGGCCTCATCAAGATGAGAGAGGACATAGTCCCGCATTTCGATTTTCCTCTCCATCTCGTCGGTGAAGAAAATGTAATGGGAGGCATAGGTCATGCGATCGGAATCGCAAGCGAATTTGGCTTTGTCGAAGGCGGTCATCGCATTTGGCTCGCGCTCCTTGCAGCGGTAGACGCCCACTTTGACGGGAAGGCTGTTCCCGTGATTCAGTTTTTTCGCTTCCTCCAAAAAGCGGGAGAGAATGGATTCGATTCCCGCGGTCAAGGCGAAAGCGTAGAAATGGTCTTCGCCAAAGCGTGAGCAGCAAAGCTGAGAGAAGGTTTTCGAAAGCAAGGAGGCAAAATCCTTCAGCAAAGCATCGCCTTCTGCCATCCC
>CAVFEQ010000032.1:9428-17841 GCA_963621535.1 Paludibacteraceae bacterium
TCCCATATTTGAGGTTGAAGGATTTCATGCCGATGAAATCAAAGGAAAGGGCGCAGAAAGGCTGCTTCCTTCCAAGCATCGAGGCGCGGCCTAATTGGGCAAGGTCAGTGAAATGAGACATATTCGGCAAGCCGGTTAGGCCGTCGAAGAGGTCTTTGCGGATCGCCACTTCCCCATTATTCAGGCTAAGAGTATTCGCCCTTTCGCTTACATGATGCAAAAGATAAGGGGTGAGATCAGTAAAAAGAAAATAGGCGTAACGGCTTCCGCTTATTTCCAATAGCTTCCCGGAAACCCTAACCTTATGGAAAGTCGTGTGGGTCCCGTATTTGGTGATGATCTCCTCATCAAAATCCCTTTGCTCTTTCAAAAATAAATCCAAGGCTTTCTTGACCCCGTTTCTCATGTCGTCTTGAACCAAGAAGAAAGGGTCCTTGGCAAAGGAAGCAAAGGCTTCTTCTTCGCTTAATGAAAGGCTTTGCAGCAGACCTGAAGTGATCAAGACGGGAATGGGCTTTTTAACTTCGATCTTGAATAAGGCCAAAGAGAGGGCGCTAGAAACGATTTCTTTTGTGCTTTCCGGGGTGAAGGGAGAATTCATGTCCCATATTTTATATGGGAAGAGGGTAAATTGAAAGAAACAGCCTTGGGAAGGTACTTTTTTGAATTCTACGGCCGCAAAACCGCCATATTTCAGCGGAATCTCAAAAAGAACTTAGTAAATAGCCTTTGATCGTTTTCACTGCAAAAACCCTCTATTTTTGATTTTTGCGGACTTTTTCAGTCTTTGCCATTCGGATTAAAGCCGGTTTTGTCCGCATCCGTGATCGGGCGTAAAACGCGGCAAGGATTGCCAAGCGCGATCACGTTAGCGGGCACGTCTTTGGTCACTACGCTCCCGCAGCCGATGATCGAATTATCGCCGATATGCACCCCTTGGAGGATCTTCACATCGCCGCCTAGCCAAACATTTTTCCCAATGATGATCGGCTTGCCATAGCATCCCCCTTGAATGCGCTCAGAATAATGGGTCGAATGATTGGCCGCGTAGAATCCCGCGTTAGGACCGATCAAGGTATTGTTTCCAATACTTACTTCAGCACAATCCAAAATGACGCAGCCAAAATTGATGTAGACATTGTCTCCAATTGAGATGTTCTTGCCGAACTCGCAATGGAAATCAGGCTCAATCCAGACGTTCTTCCCGACCTTTTTAAAAAGCTTGGACATAAGCTCTTCCCGAAGGGGGATCTCATCGTCTCCTGTCTTGTTATAGGCCTTGAACAGCTTCTTGGCCTCTACTCTCCTTTGGAACAAATCCCCATCGAAATCGTTGTAGACCTCGCCTTTGAGCATTTTCTCCCATTCGCTCATAGCATTCTCCTTTTGCCGAGAAATCTTAGTGCCAAAATCTTCTTTTAGGAACGGTATTTCACCTTGTTCTAAAAAGATGAATCTTCCAACCTTTGAAGCCCCTTATATAAAGGCCCCGAGCGAGACGCCCGAGGCCTTTAACCACGTCTTTGGTTTTAAAGGACAATACCTTAGTTTTTCTTCCGCTTGTGGTTTGCGAAGCAGATACCAATTGCAGCAACTGCCCCTGCAGCGACCAAGACGATTACAAGGCCGATTCGACCGGTCTCATTAGACCTTGAGTTGAGAAACCATGCAGCGTTCGCGCCGCGAGCAAAAGATCCATCCACAATGTTGAAGCTGTCGCCGTTAGCAACGCACCAGGCGGAGAATCGTTCCTTGGCGTCGGCGAAGTCTGAATCTGTTGCGAAGACAGTTTTCTGAGCCTCAGTAAGCAGCGCATAAGCTTTCGAAGCCGTATCATAGTTCGTTGCGCAGCGGCTGGCATCATAGGTGGCGTCGCCGGAATATTGTTCCATTTTCATGCACGCCTCAATGAAAGAGCCAACGAGAACCTTGTCTGTTACCTCAACCAATTTAGGCATAGGGAATTCGGTGCTTGATGTGACATAGCAGGCAAAACGTTCCTGAGTGGAATTACTGTTAAAGCGGATTGAGCGGGGATAGTCGGTGGTATTTGCGTTAGCAATCAGCAAGGAACCGTCTTGCTGTTCGGTGATATACCAAGACGATTTGGCATCTTTCGTTGTCGAAAGCCATAAATTATTCGCCTTACTGGCCGCGGTGGTATTGCATTGCAAGTATTCGCCGTCACCATTTTTAAAGGAATAGGTGTCTTCCGTAGAGCCAGCTTCAATGGTCAACGGATAGGAGGCGAGGTAAAACCCATTCTTCTTTGT
Organism: Paludibacteraceae bacterium; assembly: GCA_963621535.1. Classification (GTDB taxonomy): domain Bacteria; phylum Bacillota_I; class Bacilli_A; order RFN20; family CAG-826; genus Alloenteromonas. The sequence goes on from CAVFEQ010000032.1 coordinate 11,702, forward strand.
GACCTCACCTTTGGTGCCGTCTGTTACACCGGTCATAACATAGTCGCCATAGGTGAGCAAGTATTGCTTCCCTATTGAGATGATCGGTTCTTTGACGGTAATTTCATAAGTCGCAGAGAAGGGGGTTGAGCTTTTGGAATTTGGATAAGAAACGGTAACGGTCTGCTTTCCCATCTCGCTGAGATTGTAACCGGAATAGTCAAAGGCGCTCGAAGCGAGATCAACTTCCCCACCGACCACGTAAGAAGCTTTGGCGGTAACTCCGGTTGCGGAAGCATTCCATTCGTCCCCTACATAATAAATACGTTTGGCCTTTGAAACGTCGAAGGAGATAGAGGTAACGTAGTCTGCCTCTATAGAAACAGCCACGGAAACCGTCCTTGTGACGCCGTTTTCAGTGTAAGAACCAGTGACGGATTCGGTATCAACGCCTAGGACGTTTGGGGACCAAACGACAGAACTAGTTACATCGGAATCGCTGCCATCTTCATAAGTCGCCATGACCTTAGCCCCCGAAGGATCAAAGGCTTCTCCGGCGACATAGGTGGTCTTTGACGGATTTTCGGCAAGCGAAAGCGAGGAAAGAACCTTTGCGGCTTCACTATAAAGGGTTACCTTGGTAGAGATGATCTCGTCATCCCCAGACCCATATGAAACGTAGAGTTCTCCCGCACCGTCGGCCTCATTTGCCGTGACGGTGAACTTTTCCCCGTTTTTGCGGGAGGTGTGGCTCAAGGAGAAAGCATCCGAGTCGAGCATGACCTCATCATAATGGACCGTGACGGACTCATCGCCAGCAAGGCCGGTGCCGGAGATAGAGACGGTATATTCCTTGCTCTGGCCGACGCTAAGAGTTGTATCGTCGTTTGGGGAGATTGAAACAGCGGTAACTTCTTTTACGGGGGTCACGTAAGTGATCGTCATCGCGCTGACAATCCACTGGGTATATCCTGAGGTATTGTCATTGAACGAAGTGAATGAGATGAAGCGGACGTCCGTCGCATCCGTCGTCCAGGAATAACTCGTTTTTGAGGCATAGTTCAAATCCGATTCCATCGAATTCGCGAGCCCAGATTCCGTTGAAGATGTTTTTACCTTGAGCGACGGGGTCTTTCCGGAAGCGACCGTGAACGAAACGCCGGTGATGTAGGAAGTTGAGTTAGCGGATTTCGGAGAGATGGTTAGGACGCCGCCGTATTTATCGGAACCCTTGGCGTTATAGACACGTATCCCGTCATCATAGGGGGCTGGTGCAATGCCATTTGCCCCTTTCGTAAAGGCATAGGCCCACGCGTCATCGTAGTCTCCAGAAATGGCTGAGGCTTTGTTGAATGTTAGCGCATCTCCACTTGCAGCATTCGTCATCAAGGCATCTTCGCTTGCGGCATAAGAGGCCCCTACGGCTGTCCCAACGCCAGCGACGGCCAGAGTAAACCCTAGGGCCCATCCGGCGAATCTAAGCATCTTCTTGTTCATTCTTTTCTCCCTTCCGAGGCGCCTAGGCAAAAGCGGCGCCTGCATTTAAATGAACGAACGTCATTCCGTCGATGGGGATTGATGGGGATCGGTCCAAGACTTTTTCCTTGGACTACTTCTTACGGATTCCCCATAAGCCTATCGGCGCGTAGGACCCTCGCGCTTACGCGCGCGGCTCCATACAAAACACATCGTAGAGAGAGAGAGAGAATCAAGCCCGAATTTCATCGACCCGTCTAGCAAAATCGGGTTTTCGGGATGGTGTTGTTCGTTTCCTTTTCGGGGCAGGGAAAGGAAAGCCGCGACGCCCTGGGTTTCGCGGCTATTTGAACCATTTTTTAATTTCGCCTTAGGCGTCGTAGAGGTTCCTTAGGTTTTCCACGTGACGATCGTGGCTGTTGCCACAAATGGACAAGGATCGGTCTGCCAATATCTCAATAGCAAAGGATTTGCTCTTCGATCTCTTTGATGGTTGATTGTGGTATGTCTTTTATTTCGATTGTATAGACGACGTTCAATCGCGGGTTAAACAAGCCGAGCTTGGTAATACCTTTGAAAACGGGTTGCCCTGAGTGCTGGCCCATAATCCAGTACATCAGCAATTGCAGCGTGTGCTTGTTGGTGGGTTTGGATTTGGAGACCTTGAAATCCCACAATGTGTCCGAAGTCAGGAAATCGCCATCGCCCGTTTTCACGGTCGCCGTATATCCGCCCCATGACCCTTTGCCTGTTTCGATCATCTTAGCATAGTCTTTTCTGCTTCCGTTTACGGGTTCAAACGTAAATCCGTCTTTGGTGATGGGGCCGTATTTTTTGAAGAACTCCAGGCTTCTCAATATCAGTGTCTTTATATTGTCGATTGTCGGTTTGTCGGGATTGATTTCCGCATAGTCCTTGGCCAAAAACGCCCCCGTCGGGTTGCGGTACCAGACATCGAAAGTGACGACCTTGCATGCGTTGAAAATTGAGGCATCATCGAGCTTCGTGACCTTTGCCAATAACTCTTGGACGATCTTCGGGGCGTCTTTCTTGCCTAAGTTCACCGCACAAAGCGCTCCTTGAATGGAGATGGCGAAAGCCTCCTCCTTTTTCGCTCCCATCAAGAACCTGGTCATGTAGTCAACGACCAACCCGACGACGGAGCCATGGACGTTCTCTTCCAAGCCTAGGACGTTCCCGTCGTCCATTTCGATTGTCTTTAAGTTTGCTGGTTTGATGTAACCGCCTCTGGGTTGTTTGATTTCGTTAATTCTTCCTGTTACCGATGGCATGTTCTCTCCCTTTTCATCAAATCGCTCTTTGGCTGCGAAGAATCCGCGCTCGTCCAATGCACCGACGAAAACGAACGATTTCATCGATCCATGTTTGCATGGAAACCTCTTATCTCTTTTTCCATGATAAGAAAGAGGGAGGAAGAACGCAAACGGAAAAGGCCCGAGCAAGACGCCCAGGGCCTTTAACCACGTCTTTGGTTTTTAAGGGCGATCCCTTAGTTTTTCTTCCGCTTGTGGTTTGCGAAGCAGATGCCGATAGCAGCAACTGCCCCTGCCGATAGCAAAGTAGCAACGAGGGCAATTTTCATAGAATTATCGCCACGTTGCAAAAAGCCCATACGGTTATTAACTGCGTAGGTAGCGGCGTTGCGGCTAGAAACGGAGTGGAGGAAATCGCCAGCGCTCAGTTGCGCCCCGTATTTGCTGGCAACGTAGTCATAGGAGGAAAGCGCCTTTTGGAGTTTGTCCCCGGCGGCGTCTTTTGAAGCGTAAGAAACCAACGCGTCGAAATGTGCTTTTCCTTCATCGGTAAGCGACCCGCGTTTCTCGTCGAAGACGGTTTTTATCGCCGTCCATCTGTTATTAAGCTCGTCGAGATTAGTGCTTCCGCTTGTTTTGTCGCAGACGGCATCCAGGTTGCTTGTAACGGATTCGGCGAAGGCGATAACCGCCTCTTGTTCAGCTTCCTTTCCGGGAACGTTCGCATATGAAGTGACCGAGCCGTATTTGACTGCAATCTTTTTGACGTAGAGCGCCTTTTTGGTCGTCTGCTTCCATGAAATCACGACTTCACCGCTCCCGCTACCAGTAAAGACATAACTAATTGAGTCGCTGGTTATCGTTTTCGTTTCATCACCATCGGACTTAAAGGCGGTTCCGCCAACGGTGACCGATACGGTTGCACTAACCTTCGATCCACCGCTAGTCTCGACCGTAACCGAAGAGACTTCTCCTGAAAAGTCGGAGCTAGAAAGTGACAAAGCGCTCGCGGAGGCACTTCCAGAACCGAACTGTTGCCCTTTGGTTGTGTCATTTCCAAAATAATCCCCGCCTGTAGCCTCGGCGGTCCAGCTGGCTTTGCCTAAAGAGACGGCCGTCGAGTAGGTTTCAAACGTCTTCTTTTCAAAAATATAGGAATAATCGTTATCTATCACATTTTGAATCGGATTAAGGCTTTCCACGACCTTCACGGCGCAAATAGCCTCAGCCTGCTTGACGCCCCCTACTTTCCCAACTGCCGTTATGTTCGCAACGCCGGCGCCGACGAAAGAAACAGAGCCCTCGTCCGAGACAGTCGCTACCGATTCATTATCGGAAGACCATTCATAGGAAACTTCTCCATCAGCGAAATTAAAGGCGGTAGGGACAAGGGTTACTGCATCCCCGCCAACGTAGGCGGAGAAAGAATCCTTATCGAGGTTCAATATCGGATCTGTGGATACAGTCACAACGAAATCAGCCGTTTTGCTCCCGGAAGAGGCGGTCAAAGTGATGGTCCCCGTGGTATCCCCTGCAAGGAGTTCATTGCTTTCATCATCAAAAATGTAATCATCTTCCACCGTATTGGAAGTGACCGCCCAGGTCCAAACCTGCTCCGTGTAAGCCGCAGGATTCACCGTGACGTCAACTTCGTCCAAATCGAAGACTGCGTTTTTGGCGATGGTTGTGGAATAGGAGGAAAGGCTTATCGAAGCGACGTCGGCATAGGAGACGTTGATGACTTTGTCGGTGATGCTATAGCCGTCTTTTTTAGCGGACACGGTGACGGTGCAGGGCTCTTCTGGCGTGAATGCCCCGGTGTCGACGTTTGTGGCCCAGGAGGAGACATCGATTTCCTGATCGTATACGCCGACTGCGGTGAAATAATATGAGACTCCAGAAACCTCATTCCCCGTGTCGTTCTCGGTAATGTTCGTCGGCGACCATTCCGTCCCGGCCTTCGCCGATGAGCTTCCGTTAATAGAGGCGGAAATGACATCGTAAGTAACGACTATGGCGTCCGAAGTAGCCAGTTTATTTGTCCCTGAAGCGGCTTCTCCGTTTTGATAAAAGGCAAAATAGGTGAAATTATCAGACTCCTCCGGAATCCAGGTGAGGGTTTTGGCATCCGTATCATATGTTCCGGCAGTTCCGCCAGAAGTGCCATTTTGTTCAGAGGCCCCTCCTAAAAACATGAGTTTGGAGGATTCTTTTACAGTGAATGCTGAAAATTTAATGACAACTTTAGTGATTTTCCCGGGGAAGGCGGTCGTGTTGTAGAAACGGAACTCGTCAGAGGCGGAACTTTTATTCGTTCTTACCTGAAGTGTGCCTGGGTTCCATTGATTCATTTTCCATTTGACGCCATCAGCCGTAAATTCCGTAAGCGTAGTTATGTATGACGTTGAGGCGCTTCCGGTCGTAGAAGCATTCGGCGTCATTGAGTATTGTTCTGACGCCGCTCTCAATACCATTGGGTCTACGTCAGCAGCATAAGACACCCCTACGGCTGTCCCAACGCCGGCGACGGCCAAGGTGAGCCCTAGGGCCCATCCGGCGATTCTAAGCATCTTCTTGTTCATTCTTTTCTCCCTTCCGAGGCGCCTAAGCAAAAGAGGCGCCTGCATTAAATGAACGAACATCATTCCGTCGATGGGGATCGATAGGGATCGGCCCACGGCTTTTTCCGCGGGCTATTTCTTACGGATTCCCCACAAGCCTATCGGCGGGTAGGATCCTCGCACTTACGCGCGCGGCTCCATGCAAAACACATCGTAGAGAGAGAGAGAGAGAGAGAGAATCAAGCCCAAATTGGCTGCGTTGTCATTGCCTTTGCAGTCTCTTCAACGCATAACGGCGGCAAAATATCAAAGTTTATCTGGACATTTATCTGGACATTTTCTATCTTGATCAGCATAATTTAGGCAAAGGAGACCGTTTATGATTATTGGCGAAGAAAGTGAAACAATAGAATTTAAGAAAACCACCGGCGAAAAAAGAGATGCCTTGGAAGCCATTTGCGCAATGCTCAACAAGCAAGGAAAAGGGACCGTCTATTTTGGGGTCAACGACAATGGTTATGTCTGCGGTCAGCAAGTTTCCGATAGCACCAAAAAGGATATATCCCGTTGGATATACGAGGCAATCAGCCCAAGGATAACGCCATCCATCGACGTCGTAACAATCGAGGACAAAAAAGTAATCAAAGTGTCTGTCTCCGGAAAGAACAGACCATATTCGGCCAATGGAGATTACTTGATTCGCTCCGGGACGGAGAACAGAAGAATGACGACGGATGAGCTTAGACATTTCATCAAGCATTGCGACTATTCATCCAAATGGGAAGAAGAAATGACCAATGAAGATGCTGATGATGTCGATGAAAACGCTTTAAGAGACTTTTATGAATCG
>CAVFEQ010000032.1:17851-19046 GCA_963621535.1 Paludibacteraceae bacterium
GAGCTGCGGAAGGCTGGAAATCGGGGCATATGAGAAAAATAAGATTCTTTCCTGTTTGAATCTCTCCCATCAGGGAAAACTAAACAACGCCGGTTTAGCTTTGTTTGGAAAGAACGCGAAAATCGGGCTGAAACTCGCCACCTACTCCACCGATAGCAAGGTGAATTTCTCCGATCTGAAACTAATAAACGGGAATATATACAATTTGGTGACCATTGCCCTCAACTACATCAAGGACAGGATCAACTGGAAAGTGAAGATAAGCGATCGGAAAAGAGAAGAGATCCCCGAGATTCCGTTACAGGCTCTCAGAGAGATAATCGTCAACGCGTTTGCCCATGCTGACTATGAAGAAGAAAGCGATATCGAAATAGGCATCCACCCCGGCATGATTGAGATATATAATCCGGGGAGCTTTCCCGATGATTTGACCCCTTTTGATTTCATCGATCAGAATCTGCATTCCTTCGTCAGAAACAGGATCATTTTAGACATCTTGTTCCGTAGCAAGGACGTCGAGAAATCAGGAACGGGTTTTCAAAGGGTGAGCGAGATTTGCAGCGAAAACAAAGTTGAATGGGAATTTCAGAAAGAGGCATATGGGTTTCTTTTCGTATTCTTAAGAAACGGAAAAAGAACAAGATTTGATGACTTTAGGATGACCGAGATGGAGAAAAGGGTGTTCGACTTAATCAAGGAAAACGCTCGAATCAGCAAAGAAACGATTTCCCAACAGATTGGGAAATCCGAAAAAACCGTTCAAAGAATAATCTCGTCTTTAGTCGATAAAGAGCTAGTTATTCGAGTTGGTTCCAATAAGACCGGGTATTGGACGGTTAAAAGATAAGGAACGACTTTCGTCGCCTCATGGTGATAAGCTAGAGGCCACGTTCCAGTTCAAGACCGCCCAGGAATTCATCTAGGTTCATCGACGGGCTGATTTCTTCGATTTGTTATCAGACGCATTTCCTGACTTTGGCCCGCAGCCCTCCTCATAAAGGAAAACAGGCTGGGCCACATGGTGTTCGCATTAATCTTCTATGGCTAGGCGCGGCCATAGAATGGAAGATTATTTCTAGCAAGAATAGTCTAGTGATGACGACGATTTTTTAGAGCCAAAGATTCTCAAAAATCATTTCGTTGTTAAATAAAAAACTCATCTCCAAAATCCACGACTCCAAAAACCCATCTCCAA
>CAVFEQ010000033.1:0-18656 GCA_963621535.1 Paludibacteraceae bacterium
CCTTATCCAATAGAGATTCAAATTCCTTTAGATTGAGTTTGATATGAATGATATTGCAGTCTTTTTCTAAAAGGTAATTATGAAAAGCATCCATCAATTTAGACTTTCCTGATCTTCGTATTCCTGTTATGACTTTGATATCAGGAATACCTATCACATTGATAAGCCTAGTCAGATAATCGTTTCTTTCTATGAGTTTCATAATTTTATACCTATGATGATTATATTATACTTCGTGAATTTAAAAATTTTTCATTTTTGCGAAGTAAGAAACACAATATATTCAAAGACTGTATTTTATCTTGCGCTCCGATAATTTACTTTATGTGTGCTTTTTTGAGGAAACTTTAAATATTACGCTGAAAAAAGCCTATTTTTGTTGGTCCTAAATTCGTTTAGTGTGGAGTGATTTTATACTTCGCAAATTTAGATTAATTTCATTTTTGCGAAATGAGTTAGTTTTTATTCGTATTTCGCGTATAAAGTCAGATTTGAATACACTGGGGTCATATCTGTAAATTTGCCGGAATTGACGTTATTTAAATCCGTATACCATCCGGTGAACGCGTTTCCTTCTAAGCTCGGCGTAGGAATGCTTGCTAAGCTTAAGGTTTTTCCTTCGAGGACATTTGCCATCAAAATATTGGAGGAGCCATTTATCTTTCCCTCAAGAGGGTTAAACAGGACCGTGTAATATTTCTCTTCTTTTGACGAATCCTCTGTTTTCATCCCGAAAAGGAAAGCCCAGCTTCCATCGGATTGCTTCTGATAAACGTAGCCGTTGGTGATATTCAAATAGAAGTCACCCTCAACCCCATTTTCTTTTGCTTTGGTATCGTTATCAGGCGTTGTGGTCCCCGTAAACCAATAATTAGCATGCGGGCGATCAAGATAAATATCTTCCGTATACCCATCAGAATAAGTGACGGTCAAAACATAATGAGTCGCGTCTGATTTTTCTTCGTTATAGGTGATATTAAGGACGGAGATGCCATCTTTTCCGTTTTGGATCGTAAAGGTTTTGCTGCTGCCATCGCTAAAAGTAACAAGGACCGTCATACTGCCATTAGAGTCTGGGCTCGATATTTCAAAGGATTCGATTCCGTTCCCATCTTTTCCTGCAGGAATGGTGATCAAAGAGCTTTCCGTGCCATCCGTATAGACGAATTTGATGGTCGGATTGCCATTTTCATCCTGATCGACGATGACTTCTTTAACCCCTCTTCCCTGCAAAACGGGAATGGATAAGACGGTATCCGCGGTCTTTTCATCGGTATAGGAAATCGTTAATTCGACGCTTTTGCCGTCAGAAGACATCTTGGAAGTGACCTTTTCAATGGAGACCCCTTCTTTTCCTCTAGGGACAATGAAAGTGACGGGATCCATCGTTTCATCAGTGAAGGTGATAACGACGATCGTATTCCCCGTCGAATCGTCATAGGTTGTCGTGACGTTCTTGATGGTCGTCCCGCTTCCTGTATCGATAAAGGCGCAGGAAGAGGCTAAAGTAAGGAAAGAGCAAACGGCAAATGCTCCGCACATCAATTTCAATAATCTTTTTCTCATAGTTTCTCCACCCGTAAATGTTCTTTCAGTCCTTCAAAAGATGGAACCTCGTCAAATAATAACGGGTTGCCTTTTTCTTTTGAACTATTGGTGATGAATCTGAATGGATGGGTGCCGATGGTGATGATGACGCAATCGACAAACAAAGAAGAAAGCCCTCCGCCTTTGTTGTTTTCGATCGTTTCATCAAGCAAGGACACTTCTAACTCGTCGCTATACGTATTGTAAATTTGGTCTGATTCGATATCCACTTTCGCGTTATTCATCCCGCCGCCATAATAGGCTATCGCGGTATTGATATAGGAACATCCGTCTTTTTGATAAACAAGATCGGACTTGCTTGCTTCTTTTTTAAGGATTGACTTAACGGGGAAAATATCATCGATGGTGACGTTCTTGTCGCCATACCCCATCTGATTGAGCGTCCGCGAAATGTTTTCTTCGATGAGGGAAGAAACATCGATCTTGTCGATGTCCTTCCAATCGTAGAAACGGGTATCTCCTTTTAAGGTTAGATGAGTTGGCCGACTTGTCCCGCCGAGCTTATCGGGGAGGCAAGAGGTAAGGTATTGACCTAATAATTTGGTCATCATCGTCGGGATTTTGCCATAGAGCAAAGCTCCATTGAAGAAGGATTCAAAAGCGATTGAGAAAACGTCTGAACGCCCGAAAAACGAATCTTTGACCGTGACGTTGCTCGCGTAAGCATCCTTATGTTTATCGTTGTCGAGATATTTTTGAATCAATTCCAGCTTCGTCTTGTAATCGCCCTCCTTTAACGACCCATTCATGGTCGCGTTGAGGAAGGAATTCAATACCCCATTCGCGCTATCTTGCTTAGACTCATCAAGGTCATCGAAGAATTCGGCAAAGGATTTATCTAGGCCATAATCCTCTATTCTTCTGCTCGTGTCGTAACCGTCTTTTTGATCGCTTCCCAATAAGAGAGTGAATTCGCCGGAATTCTTCAGAATGCAATTGTCGATAAGAAGGTTGTCGCTATCATATGCCCTAATGCAGGTCTTTCCATTGGCGATGATCGAATTTCTGATGGTCACGTTCTTTCCTTTGATATCTAGAACGCTGCCTGTGTAATTGAGGTTATAAAGATTATCAACCTCATCGACATTTGCTATCTTCACATCATCGATAAGCACATTGTCATCATCGATGTAGAAGCCGCAATTATCCTGCCCTAAAGCGGTGATAAGAGGGAAGGACTGCATATCCCCGATGCTGACAAACGGCAAAGGGCCGTAGAAATAATCGTATCCTTCGTTAGAGGAAGCCTCTTCTTTCTTCTTGGGCACGATTTTCCCGCTGTATTTATCGATCTCCCCGTGGTTTGGGTAGGCCAGTCCGTTCATATTGATGCTGAAGCCGTTGCCATAAAGGCTCTTCCTAAGATGGATGCCCGCGATGACGTCTTTGGAAATGGAGGTATTCATTTCCTTGTTGTATTGATCGATGAAGCTCGTGTCATAGGTCGAGGCGAACTTGTAATATTCCTCATCGAAAGAGAATCTTTGCCGCGCGAAATCGTAATTTCCGAAGAGTTCTGTGTTGTCTTTGCTCGTAACTAGCTTCTCTTCCACGTATCCATTCTTCGTCGAATCAAAAGAATACGTGTTCTTCAAAGACTCTAAATTGACCTGCAAAACGACGTTTTCCCCGTCTTTTGATTGATTCGTGCCCAAAAGCAAATCGTTATAGGAATAGACGTTGACTCCGTCAATCACCGCAAAAGAATAGGTCGAACGGTAATGATAAGAAGGCTCCTCAAGGGTGATATAGGCCTCCCCTGCGTCTAATAAGGTTATCTTCCCGTTTGCATAAGAGACATTGGCAGAAGATTCAACCAAGCGGCTGTCGCTGCTTGTTTTCCCGTTTTCTAAATAAGAAGTAGAGCCGATTTCGAAAGTCGCATCGACCTTCTTCCCGTCTTGGTAATCATACAAACCATAATATTTGGTGGAGCCTATCGAGGATCCGCTGCCTTTTCTAAGCGGATTGATCACCATCGCCCCATCTTCGAAGATCGTCGCCAAGAAATGCTTTGATTTGCTCCCTCTTTCGTTTGAGCAAATCACTTCAATCGTTCCTTCTTTTAAGGCGTATAAATAATATTTCCCGTTTTCTTCTTGGACTCTAGCGAATTCATCGTCGCCTTCATTGACCTTCTTCGTCGACCAAACGAGGTTGTTCCCTTTCGCTAGAATAAGGTTTTCATCGATGATCGGCGTGGCCTCTAGCTCGTATCCGACATCATCGATCTGGAAACCTTCATTCTCCTGATATTTCCAATCAATATCCAAAAGATCGACCGCGACCTGGTTATCAAGAATCTTCACGGAGACGAAAGTCATCAAAGAAATGACGAATGGGATGACAAGAAGAAGGGTTAACGTGCGTTTTTTCATTCTAATTGCTTACCTCCATTTTGCCAAAAGAGTTCAAGTATCTTTTCTTTAAGGATATGCAGGAAGGGGAAAGCAAAACCAAAGACATCGCGCACGCGAATAAATACAAAGCCCAGGACGGGAAGAAAGCAAAAACCGATAAAAGGAAGAAAGAGATGAAGATAAGCAAAGGCAAAACAATCGGCACCAAATCATTGATGGGCGACAATTTGATTCCCCTTCTCCCCTCATCCATGTCATGCATATCACAATAAATGCCAAAAACGTTGGAAAAAACAATCATCAAAGCTCCGATGAATAAGGAAGAAAAGAAGACCGAAACGGTGATGATGCCGGTTGAGAGAAGAACAAGGTCAGTAAGCAACAAAGAAACCAAAGACAAAGATATCGGCATAATCAGCTTCGCCAAAATCTGCTTAAAGGGCGAAACGGGGATGTATTTAACGATGATCAAGGCTTTCTTTTCTCTGCTCATCGCTTTGGATGCGCTGGCGTTGATGACGCTGGAGAAAAGGAGAATCAAAGTCAAATTGATCCCCGAGATCAGCTCAGGAAAATAAGTCGCATAAAAACGAAGATTGTCGTAAATGATCCCGTTGAGGGAAGAAATGACCGCATGGGTGAGGAAGGGGCAAAGAATCAGCAATGACGTATAAGAGAAAAGATTGGTCTCGTCCTTAAAAAGAAGATCGCTTTCTTTCTTCAATAACGTCTTAAACGGAGACAGCAGCTTCTTCTTTTTAAGCGGTCTCTCCTTGCTTCTGCCGCTTTCTCCGCCTCTTTTAAGCTCATGAAGGTAAATCACGCTTGTAAAGCCAATGCCCAAGGTTGCTAGTAGCAAAGAAAAACCCAAGAAAAAGAGAATGTCGCAAGCAACATTGCTCTGGATGGTGACCAAATCCAGCAAATAATAAACCGGCATCAAGAAATGAGTGGCGTTATGCAAGGCATCGACGAAAGAAGAAGAAAACATCCCTCCGATCGATGAATCATTCAAGGCCGTCAAAAACAAATTCAAAACGAATTGGTATAGATAGCAAAGCAAAATCACGATAACCGAGGCGGAGAGAAACTGAGCAACGTCGCTTCTTTTAATCAATTTATAGATTTGCTGGTAAAGAAGGCTTAGTAGCAAAGAGAGTCCAACCGAGAAGATCGAAATGAGGAAGGGATACAAGATCGAGAAAACGTAGTAATAAGGAATATAGCCTCTGCTTAGACCATAGCAAATCAATAACGGGCTTGCCGTGACTAAGCTAAAGAGAATGGACTCGATATATAAATAAACGACTTTGCTAAGGACTTGGGTGGACGGGGAGATAGGCAAAGGCAGGATGAGCCGATTGTCTTTTTGGTCGAATATCGTCTTTCTGGCCTTAACCATTGTGAAGATCACGTCTAGTAGCATCAGGGCGAAGAGGAACATCGCCAAGAAATCGAAACTGCCGTATGGCGAATATTGATTGATCTTCTTATCCAGAACCAGCGCGATATAGCATTCTAAGGCAATGAAAGAGCCGAGCAAAAGAAGGGCGAAGAAAATTGAAAAAACCAAGCCAAGCGGGCTTTGCTTCTCATCGCTTTTCCTTTGGATGAATTCCTTTCTCAGCAACTCCAAAAACATAAAGCCCTCTTATAATTCGCTTTTCTCCGCGCCATAGGTTGAAAAGAAGATGTTTCCAAGGTTCTTTCTTTTCAGCGGCTCTTTGCTGAAGTCAATCAGCTCGCATACGACCCCATCATTGATGATGGCGACGCGATTGCAGACCCTGGACACCAAATCGATGTTATGGGAGGTGATGAAAACGGTCTTTCCGTTCCTTGCAAACTCCTTCAGCATTTCCATCAGGGTTTGGTAAACGATGATGTCTAGCCCTACCGTCGGCTCATCAAGAATCCAGACGCTCGGATTATGGATCAAAGAAGCCATCAAGCAGACTTTTTGCTTCATGCCGTGCGAATACTCTTTTATCTTGCGGTTCAAATCCGCATCCCCGATCATGAATTTCTTCTTAAGGAATTCGTAGTTGTTATCAAACGCTTCCTGGTACATGTTGTAGGATGAGGCGATGAATTGGAGATATTCATAACCCGTCATCACTTCATAGGTTATGGGCTCGCTGGGGACGTAGCCTAAAGCCATTTTGGCATCAAGAGGATTCTCTTTGATGTTGTGACTCGCGAGAACAATCTCCCCTTTGTCGAAATCCTTTAATCCGACGATGCAGTCAATGGTCGTTGATTTGCCCGCGCCGTTTTTGCCGACGAAGCCAAACACTTCGCCTTTATATACTTCCAGGTTGATGCCTTTAAGAACCTCTTTTTTGCCATAGGACTTATAGAGGTCCTTGATCGAAAGGACTGCTTCTTTGGCTATGGTTTCTTCTTTTTTCTCTTTGCCTTTGATAAAAGGGGAGAAGCTTTTGATCTCATTTCCCATGTTCAGCATTCCTTTCGATATGAGGTGATCCACAAAAGAGGATCTCCGTTGATATTATGGCTCACGTATTCGCTGTGGCAATCTTGGCAAAGGTAGCGCTTGCCATTAAAGATGATCTTGTTTTTGCCGCATACCGGGCATAGCGATGAATGGCTATCATCATCCGTATAAATGAGGATCGTCATCAAAGAGAATAGATCATCCAGCAGCTTCGTATTCCCTTTCTTGTAATGGCTATAGGTAAGAATCGAGTCGTAATGGGCTAAAAGATTGTTCTCCGTCACCAAAACCATCTTTGAGTTAACCTTCTTTTTAATCGGATCGATGCTATCGAGCGTTTTCGAAGTGATCTTTTCTCTAGGCAAAAGATAAAGGGAACTGCATTCCGTATGCTCATCAAAGCTGAGGGTCACCTCAATATTTAGCCCCACATCCTCCTCATTTTCCTTAAAAGAGAAGGCAAAGGAAGGTTGAACGATCTTAAAGGGAGAGAAAATAAGCATTCCTTCCTCATTGAAAGATACCTTAGGCATATCCTTGCTTTTAAGGTATTTCTTCCCTTTTAGGTAAGAGAGGAAAGAAACGAAGAAATAATTGAAATAAAGGATGTCTTCTTTGCGGTTATCTTCTTCGCTTTTCTTGTAATTCGCGCAGTAATAACGATAGCAATACGAATACAGCTTATCGTGGATGAGGATGTTTGTTGGCTTGTAATAGGAAGAAGCAGGATGCTTCGATGTTACTTGATAGAAATTCGTCCCTCTTAGATTCTTGATCGTCTTCTTCACTTTTTTGGCCAGCGCGAAAATCTCTTTGTTCGCTTTCCCGCTTTTGAGGCTGAAAGAGGTATAGGGGTAAGACATCCTTTGGATGTTCCTCAAAAAGGAGTATTTGCCGAACAATAACTGGTTGTTTTGGTAATGCTCATCGAGCGATTCGCTTAAGGAAGCCATGGAGTCTAAGGCGCGGCTGATCTCATCATCGATTTCATCAATCAAGTGAGAAATGAAGCGATTCTCATAGATATCGATATTGTCGACATGCTCATAGGCGTAAGCGTATTCTGGAGCCATCTCCTTGCTTTTTTGCTTCCAGAATCGAGGCTCTTTCAAGGTATCCGCGAACAAATCATAGGGAAGTTTGCCGGCAAGCTCGCTTCTTAAGACGACGCGGTTACTATCCGTATGAAACATCGGCTTATAGACGATGGAGACGATCTTATCGACAACGTTTTTCAGCTCAGCGATCTTCTCTTTTTCTTTTTCGTAGTCATAGGCCTCATAATAGGTGAACGAATCTAAGGCTGCGAAAAAGCCAGTGAGTTTCCCGCTCATCTTCTCTTTCAAAGAAAGATTGAAATTGCTAAGAAAATCACTCGTTTTATCCATACATTAAAGCTTGCGCAAGAGCTTATCGATCAAAGCGTTGCTTTGGGGGAAAGCCTCCGGACCATAGGTCTTCGCAATAAGGCTCTTAAGGTTGATTAAGCCCTCTTTGACGTAGTCTTCGAAGCGCCCCTCTAGTTTGCTGACGATTTTCTTCGAGAAAAGGAAATCAAGCGCCTCTTCTTTCTTTCCTCCGCACTTAACGAAAGCGGGGACGAATAGTTGCATCTGGCGAAGGACGCGGTTGCCGAAGGTGAGGTCAAAGGCATCGTAAGTGTAATCGGTAAGAGTCTTGAATCTTTGATATTCCTCAAGCGACAATTGAGCGTTTTCATCGCTTATCGCCGTAGCGAAGAGCTCTTGCAAACGAGCATAGGAAAGGGTGATTTTCTCGCTATTGCCCTCAACTTCAAATGGCTCGTTCCGATCAAAGAACTCAATGCTGATCGCGCGGTCATAGACCTTGTCGGTGATGGTGTAGGTTGATTCGTCTTTGTTCGCGGTGCCGATGAAATAAGTGTTTTCAGGGATCTGGATAATGCCATCCTGCAGATGGATGGGCGCGTCAAAATCATAAGGGAATTGCATGATTTTGATCTTCCACTCATCAACAGGGTACTCCATGATGGAGAGGAAATCCGCGAAGTAATATTCAACGCGCGAGATGTTAACTTCATCGAGGACCATCACGTTAAGATGGTTCTTCTTATAAGTGGCGTCATAAAGCCTCTTCAAGAATTCGGTCTCGTTGTAGACTCTGGAGAAATCATTGTAGTAACCAAGGATGGAGGTGCGATCTCTCCAAGTCGCCTGCACCGCTTCAAAATAGGATTTCTCCGAGATGAATTCCGAGAAATAACGGGCAATGGATGATTTACCTGTACCAGATAAGCCTTCGAGGATGATGAAACGGCTAGCTGCTAAGCTGGCGATGAATTCCTGAATGTATAGAAGAGAGAAATACAGCCCTTCTTTGGCGGCTAGATAGTTGCGGAAGCGCACGCATATCTCATTCAATTCAAGATCGTCTTCGAAAGAATCATTAGGCAAGGTCATATTGGCGTAATCGATTGAGCAAAGGCCAGGGAAGACTCTTTCTTTCTCTTTCAAAGGGGAAGAGGTGTCGCTTTCTAAATTAGCCGTGCCAGAAACCGTGCCGTTGCCGCTTCCCCCTACACCAGTAGAAGAATTGGCTTTTCCTTCGCCGAAAGACTCAGCTAACTTGCCTTGCTCTTCGGCTATTCTTTTTTCTTCTTCGGCCGCTTTTTCCTCTATTTCGTCTTCTTTGGAAGAATTGAAGAACTTAAAGGGCTTATCGATGTTCTTGAAGTTGACGACAAGGAGGCAGAGATTAAAGATGATGGAGCCTAAGACAACAAAGACAATGAATCCTAAGACAATGGACTCTAATAAAAAGAGATAGGAGTTTGCAATGTAATATCCATATGGTTTATCAGAAATCTGAGAAACCATGGAGATGCCCGTCCATAATCCACCGGAGATGAGGAAGGTAGCAATATAGACGATCCACCATTTCATAGAAGTGGGTTTCTCATCGTAATACTTCGCAAGTCTTACCTCATAGATAATCGATGCTGTGCATAAGACAACGTAAATCACAAAGAGGACAAGCAGGATATAGGCAGGAACAGAACCTGCGGGGACTCCCTTGGCTGTGATTCCGTTGACTTCCTTGACCGGGAACATGGCAGCAGCCATATTCTGAATCGGATTGTTCTTTACAAAGAACGGGTTGTTACCGTCAATGGCAAGGCCCGCAATCAGGACGCTAAGGCCATAGAAGAACGTCATAGCTATCGCGATGAGGTTCTTTCTCGTAAAATGAGTTTTAAGCATCTTCCTACCTCCTATTTTGATTCATTTTCTTTCGTATCATTTTGAATGAATTTACTTAAATCAACGATATCTTCCTCAGAGACATTCTCATATACCTGTGAAGCATTGTTCGTCGTATCCGTCACCGTAAGAGTGATTTTTCCTGACTCTCTTTTGATGAGTACCATATGATCATCCAGCTTCTTGATCTCGGTATCGCTCTCTTCCTTTCCGATAAACTTGCCGTCTTGGAACGTGTAGAGCTGATTCTTATATAAAAGAGTCTCTTTATAGTTGGATACGAGATCATCCGCCTCTTCCTTACTTAAGTCATAGTCGATAAGTTTCACTAGCATATTCGTCCTATCCACAATGGCTTTTCGGTATTTATTGGAAAAGTAGTCAAACATAAATAGACAATAGACAACAGACAATACCGTAACTACGCCAGCCGGAGACTGAAGAAAGATGACAAAGATTCCAAGTCCTTTGATCCGTGTGTCATTATACTTTCCAATGATTTTATCATAGGCAAGGTAACCGGTATATTGAGAGCCCGCTGTATTATCAGCATAGAGATTGGAATCTCCTTGTGTCAGATAACCAATCTCTCCTGTTTCATCGTTCTTACTGATGCCTACGATTCGATGAACGATAGTAACGTTCTTCTTATTCTTATAAGCTATGACATCATATAAAGCGACTTCACTCTGATCCTTATACTTGCTGATACCGATGATATCATAAGCATCAAACTGATCGGTCAGTTCCGGATGCTGCTTGATCGTGTCATTGTTTCTCTCTGACATAGAGCCGGAAGCGATGACAACCATTGTCGAATCACCGAACATCATCGTGTTCCCCTGTATCTTAGATGCTAGGGAAAAGACAAAGAAAGAGAAGACAACGCCTAATACCACATACGAAAAAATCTTACCTGTCAGCTTCCACGCCTTTTTGGATTTGTTCTTCTTCTCCTTTTCTTCATCGATTGCGTTATCGATCAAATCGATGTCTTCCTTTCCGGAAGACACCGATTCAATGTTCGATTTATAGTAATGACGGAAGAGGATGGTGAAGACAGCGCAGAAACTGATCAAACATAAGATTGTGATGAATAATGTGATAATTTCAACTGTTGTCATTCCTATTTATGATTAAGCGGTCGCAGTATTCAAAGAAACAGTACCGACAGAGAGAATGACCTTGAACGTGGATAAGCCTAAGGATTTCATTGCCGTCGTGTTTTTAGAAAGATTCGTGACATTTGCAGTTTCGCTGCTAGTCCCTGTGTAGATTGAATCAGAGGTGGTTACCGCAACAGGATTTTTCTTAGCAAAGGCTTCTCCCCAGGCAAATGTAAAGGTCTGAGTTACTGTATATGTTTTGGAGCTTGTTCCTGTTGCACTTGCTGTAGCATCAGTAGTCGTAGACGTAAAGGTCAATCCATTAGAACCAGTTGTACTAGACTGATTGAAGCAAGTCTTAGCACCATCCGCAGAAGCTGTTTTAATACCTAATGTATCAGGTAAAGTGAAATACTTAGCGGAGACTGCACTTGTAAACTTACCGTCTGCAGTATCATCAATAGCAGCTTTGATTTCCCAAGCAGATGCATCTGTTCCGACAGTAACTGTATATTTCAAAGAAAAGCTAAGGTCCTCTGTATCAGTATCTCCGCAGCTTAAGATGTTCTTACTGTCACGCTTAGTATGATCCGCATCAAATTTGACCGTTTTATCATCGACACTAGCATTGCTGATGGTAACGGCAATGTTCTTCGTATCTGCGACTGTAACAGAGATGTCACCTACAGAAGTAGGATCAGATTGGGTGTTGATGATCCACGCAGAGAAACCAACACCGATCAAACTTACTGCAGCTAAGGATGCAGCAACGATGCCGACGGTTTTTCCTTTATTGAATTTATTCATGGCAATTACTCCTTTAATTGTTTGCTACTAGCGCCAACTATGCCAGTTCAGCAAGCAATTTGATCTTATTGCCATTGAGCTGATCATACATAGCTTTAAGTTCTGTTGTGATTTCATCAGCAGCTTTGCCTAATGCAACCAGATCAGTTTCATTAACATATTTTTTATTGTAGTAAGTCGCCGGCGACTCTCCGTCGAAGAAAGTCCCCCAAGTGAAATCGAGTTTTCCCTCAGGGAGGGTGATAGTTGTAGAGTTTCCAGTAGTGCTCTTCACTTTTTCTAATGCAGAGATACTGATAGTTTCAGGGGCAGTCAAATATGTGAAATCTGTTCCAGTACGGGCATAAGTACCTGTCAATTTGTTAGCGTCAGTTGCAGTCTTAACGGATGCATATCCATCGCCTGCAACGATAGAGAACTGGATGGAAGTGAACTTGAAATCAAATGCAGCACCATAAGTGATGGTAGACTGGGAATAGGAAATCTGTAACGGATTAGTAGAAGCATCACCTTCAGCAACATTGACGATCTTTCCAGAAACAGCAGCAGACTCCTTCAAAGCAATTCTCGGATTTGCTTCAACGTTCAAAACGAAGTTAATGCTTTCGTTCTTTGCAGTATCGACCGTGACATTGACGTCTTTATTGTCAGAAGCGTTGTTGGTTCCAACAATCCACACAGCAAAACCGGTGGTTAGCAACGCTACCGAAGCAAACGCAGCCAA
Organism: Paludibacteraceae bacterium; assembly: GCA_963621535.1. Classification (GTDB taxonomy): domain Bacteria; phylum Bacillota_I; class Bacilli_A; order RFN20; family CAG-826; genus Alloenteromonas. Next base: position 12,306 of record CAVFEQ010000033.1, read on the forward strand.
GCCTCCCATAATCCACTTTCTCTTGGATTTAGTGTTGATTTCTTTTTTCATGTTTTTCCTTCCCTACGTCTAAAACCTAACGCATAAAGCAATCATAGGTTAGTTATAGATTTATTTGATTGGTAGTCAATAGTCCTTTTTAATCATTTTTCGCACATAATCGACGGCCAATTGGCGTGATCTTCTTGACTGCAAAAGTGGCGCGTCCGCTCATGCCCGAAGAGGGTCAACCCGCTTGCGGGGCCGTGTCCAATTTGAAGAAGCTTCCGTTGCCACCCATCTTTCTGAGTTAGAGCGGCTTTGAGCGAGATCCTCTGTAAAAATAATTTCGGCGGCATCCGGAGAACCGGGTTTTTACGTGTCAAGTGGTAACCAATATTTTCTGCGCAACAACGCACAACCGAATTTCAGCATAAAGGAGGCGCATCTACATGGTGACCTACTACTCGCCGGTCGTCGAGCAGCTCCACCTCTCCACGGGCCTGACCCTCCTCAATAGGAGATGCATGACGTGGCCGATGCTGAAGGAGACCATCGCGAAGAGCAAAAGCAGAAGATGCGCTGAAAAATATCAAAAAATAAACCCCGGAAAATATCGACGGCATCGGTATTAATCGGGGTTTTTTACGTTATTTACTCAGAAAGATAGGAATGTGATAAGATAAATTACTGTGAACAGCAAGTTTAACACCACGTGTTTTATCGTTTGCAAGGTGATACGATGAAGAAACGATTTGCGATTCCTCCGTATCAGGTTCCTGGCATTTGCTCATCCCTGTCGGTGATTTCACTGTTGGGGATTGGTTTTTGCACGTGGCTTGAGGGGGGTTCAGTAGAGACTGACGCCATCACCGTCGACGTCGCAGACGTCGAAGTGAAAGAATATGGCCTTTCGGAATTTGGCTTTGCTATTGTAGCGAATAGCATGAGCAATATCACAACATCAAAAAGACTGAATCCGGATGATGATTCTGTTACAAAGACTGTTATTGATGATAACCATCTGACAATCAAAACGACTGTGGATACTCAGGTGATGTCTACAGTCCCCTATGATGATAATGCTTACCTGACTATCTCTTTTTCCTATACTGGTTATTCTAGTACGGAGAATAACCTCATTGACTCATTGACTCTTTATCCTGAAAACTATACTGGATATACTTTTTCCGCACAGAAATCGAGTGGGACGATTCAGACAAAAAATGGAGCAACGACGTTGTTCTCTTTTCCGATGAAAACAAAGAATGATATTTCTTTATCTACGGTTGCATCGTTAGATTCTACTTATCCTAGAGCAGATGATCACTCAGGGACGGTCTATAAAGTACCTGTCGTCTTTTCCTTTGAAATAGATATAGATACATTGAACACAGATATTTTAGAGTACAATCCGACATACAATATCACTTTCGGATTGTCGAAAAGTGCAGTGTAGAAGGAATAGAAAGGTATATGAAAAATAAATCTTTGTTTGTCAGGCTGATCTGCACATTCTCTGTTCTATTTGTTCTTTTTGTAACGATTGGTGCATCCCGTTATATAGTGAATCGGCTCAATACATCAGATAAGGTCAGTGATAAGGATGATGTCATTGATAATGGTGATACTGTCACTCTTAGTTTTAAGTATGCGGTGTGTGAGAACATTGAAAAGACAGAGTATGAGAAAGTCTTGATAAAGAGCGGAACTACTACAACCCAAGATGACTATAACGACTTTTTTTCTTATATGACAACAATTGTCAAAGGGGGACTAGATGCCCAAGAAATTGCTGTCGGAACACACTATTACGAGGGAACGGGTGATTATGATGGACTGTTTCTAGTGCTAGATGTTACTGAAAGAATCTATCTTGAATCTAGTTGGTGTAGCGCTGATACATATACTGGTAAATACGATTTATCGTCAAAACAAAAAGATACATATGTGAAAACATATGACTACTATAGTTATTTGGTTAAAGAAAAAATGTTAGTAACAAAAGATAAAGTTATTACATTTAATGAGTTGAACGAATTGCTTTCATTGACTGACGATGATACTTATATGTTCGTTGGCCTTTCCGACGAGAATTCAGATGGAACACCTAGTGAGACAGCATTGTCGCTTCCTTTGACTGCGTCTGAATCCAAAACATATTACGCTGTTTTCAACAAGGCAAATATGACTGGAGTTACTAAATATAGACTCGGACAAACAATTTCGAACTATACAGATAATAATTCATATACGTTTAATGTTGGTGCGTTCACAACGGGTGAATTTGATTTGAAAAATGATTTTTCGTATTTTGAAAAAGACAATGTTGTTTTCTTGGGAGACAAAAATTCGACAATAACGACATCTAGTGGTGAAACAGTGGTTGGCACAAAAATAGCTTCTGGTGTTACGATTAATTTCGGATTGAATAGTGGTGATGTTACTATTTCGGGGAAGCACACGACAATTCAAGACATAGAACCGGAAGATTCGAATCATACGAATCAATATACAATTTGCCTTCAATCAGATTTGTATTTATATGGGACATTAGTAATTGGGGCCAATTATGGAACAACCGCCAACACTAATTATGAGGGGCATATAGCTGACGGATATGTGACATTAGATCTTAACGGTCATAATATATATGTTGAAAACGGAACATTGAATGTCTATGGATTGATTAAGAATTCTAAAACTGTAGGTGAAGTAATTGCTCATGGTGGATATGTTTATACATTGGCTGTTATCTACGATTATCGTGGCGGAACCGCAACCACTACTCTCGTTGGAAAAAATGTGTTGCCGTTTCAAATATATTCACTTCCTTATTTCAGATGCAAATTGCGAATCTGCAATTCTGAAAACGGGTGGTGTCAGTTAATAGCTAGATGCGTTGTACAAACGACTAAGTCTTCACAAACTGAGATTCTGATTAATTTTCTTGGCGGTTTAAGTGATACTGTTTTATTCAAAATCTCACAGCAAGAGGATTCGTATGTTGAAATAGAAGGGACGAAAAACAAACAGATTACTGAAGGAGAGAATGAAACGAGTAACGAAGTCAAGTTTTGCTTATCGCAAAGACTAAAGATTTCATTCTTTAATTGTTCCGTTCAAATGTCGAATATCATTATTAATCCTGGCGCTAAAGTTAATACAATTAATTTCAATTTCCCAGTGTCTAGTTTCTTTGATATTTTGTTAGTGAACACAAATATGACATTTTCGCAGTCTATTAAACTGATGCCAGGCATGTCCTTGATTGCGGATAAAGATAGCAATATCATCATGTCCTTTGATTCCGAAAATACGAAATCGGCTCAGATATCCGCTTTAGGGAATAGCGCTTATTATTATGATTCGGAAAAAATGACGATGGTAAAAGAAGATGTGATTGATCAAAGTCAATTCAATGGTAGCGGCAAGGTTTATTTCGAGTCGGAGTCTTTATGGACATACTATAGCCAAAACAGAGTTAAGATTTATGGAACCATTGTTTTCCAAGGCGGCAATGTCGATGTGAGAGAGTATTTGCTGGCAGGCGAGATGGACTTTAATCGAATAGCATATTCTTCCGATGGAACTACAACTAATCTTGAATATATTGATTATTCGGCTGATGAGAACCCATTTGCTAAACTGATGGAAAAACATAGTGACGTGAAAATAGTGACTTACGGTTATGACTACATGGTTGGAGGAACTAATCGTAATGGTGTAATGAAGGGGTATTCACGTCCCTTGGTTTCATATGGTAAGGGTTACTATACAAATGGAACATCAGAAGGTGCCAAAGTGGGCGATTATAGCTTTAGAACAGGAATATTCAAAATTAGCGATTCTGAAATGTATTATTTTAATATCGGTACTACATTTACTTTAGCTGATAATTCTACCTGCACATTGAACGCTTGCACATATGATGAGGATGAACATACTTTTACGGATACATCTACTAATACAAAATATGCCTATTTTGCCTCGTCTTATTACCCATACACTAACACTGACGGGACAATAACTCTGAATGTGACAAGATCTAACTCATCTACAACGTCTGTTACAGTTGCTTATGATTCGACATTAGATCGTTGGCTGAGGAAATAATCATGTTGCCTTATATTGGAAAGATGTCATCATTGATGTTTTTCTGGATGTTCGGAATCATATTTAGTGTTGCTTTTTATATGATTATGGCAAAAAGATATCAGCACAAATGGTATATCTCTTTGCTGTTAGGATTCATCATGATTATCTTGGAAACTTTTAGCGCCAAGATAATGTTTTTGATTGAGAATCCGACATCTATAAAGAGTGGAATATCATGGGGTGGAGGATATTCTCTGTTTGGCGTTTTCTTCTTTACTCCGTTATTTTTGCTGCTTATATTTTGGATTTTGAAATTAGATAAATTAGAACAGATGGATTTTCTTGTACCAGGAATTCTCTTGGAGCTCTCTTTCTATCGCATCGGTTGTATGTGTGCGGGATGCTGTTATGGTATTGAAGTAGGATGGGGTATCACGAATGGAACAACAAAAGGATTGTTTCCTGTACAGCCATTAGAAGCGTGTTTAGATTTTACTGCTTTCATTGTTATTGTGTTATTGATTAGAAAGAACAAACTGAGACGAGGAGAAGCGTTTTATATTACATATCTATCATATGGCGCCATAAGATTCGGGATGGAATTCCTCAGAGAGAGAACAAATGTAGTTGGGCCACTTGCAACGAGTCATTTCTATGCATTGGCGATTATGATTTTTGGTATTGTTATGTTTGTTTATTCTAGAAGATATAAAAACAAAGTTATAGAAAACGGATAATACCTGATTGCATAAGGGAAAACATAAACAATTTCTAATCATAACTAGACGATGGAGTTAGATTAGATTTCTATTTTCGGTGTCTTGATTTTATATCAAGCGTTTTAAGATGATGATTTTTCAGATTGCGTCCATGTTGTACAATGACTTTTTAGTAAAATTTCCAGTTGAACTGGAAATTTTACTAATATAGAACATAGGTAGATATAGGAACAAATGCAAATTATGATTGAGAGAACAATTAAGAAACAGATTATCAAAAGCATCAAGAGCAAACCGGTTACCTTGATTACAGGCGCAAGACAAGTAGGAAAATCGACTCTCTGTTATGAGATAAAAAAAGAATTTCATTATGATTATGTGTCTTTGGATAACCTAAGAGAAAGAGAACTGGCAATCCGTGACCCTGAATTTTTCCTTCAGATGCATAAGTGGCCATTGATTATTGATGAGATCCAATATGCTCCGAAACTATTTGAAGTATTGGAAACGATTGTGAATAAAGAAAAAATGGAGAAGGGATCGAATTATGGAATGTTTATCATTACGGGATCCAGTACTCAAGAGAGATATTCAATTGTACAGAAGAGCCTTTTGATGCGAATCCTGTTGTTTCAGCAAAGCGATCACAGGACTTTAAATTGGAAAGTTCTGAATTGTTCTCCCTGATCATCAGAGGTATGTATCCAGAACTGTATGATAACAAGGAATTGGATTCGAATAATTATTATTCGGATTATGTCTCTACCTATTTAGAGAGAGATGTGTCACAGTTGATCAATCTCAAGGATAAACTGAAGTTTCTGAACTTCATGGAGGTTTTAGCTTCCCAGACTGGTGAAGAACTTGTCTATGATACGATTGCAAAATCGGTCGGTGTGAAAGTGGAAACGATTAAATCTTGGATCCGTGTTCTTATGGTTGGCGATATTGTTTATCTCCTTCAGCCATATAATGAGTTATCTATCATAAAGAGAATAGTAAAAAGACCGAAATTATACTTTTCAGATACAGGTCTTGCAGCCTATTTGGCGAGACTGAATGATCCGGAAGTCTTGCAAAGGTCCATATTCAAAGGAAGATTCGTAGAGACTTATATCGTCAATGAAATACGAAAATCCTTCCGGAATAACGGAATGGATGAGAATCTATATTATTACAGAGATACGAATCAGAATGAGATTGATTTAGTGATTCTGCAAGGTGGCGTATTACATTTTGTGGAATGCAAATCCGGTGTGGAATTCTCTAAGAAGGATGTCAAATCATTCAAACAATTATCAGGCTCTAATTATGAGATTGGAAGTTCATGTATTGTATGTAACACATCAGCCATCTATAAAATAGATGATAAGATATATGCATTACCTATTACCTCAATTTAAGTGATTAAATAGTTTTATTGACAAACACAAAAAAGAGCGATTTTACTGTCTTATTATAAATCGTATGATGGTGAATGTTGTCAGTTTGATCTATTCACCAACCATCGGGCGATATCGATAATCTCGATTCCCATGTAATCTTTGACGTCATC